>PKDU01000020.1 GCA_002862705.1 Flavobacteriaceae bacterium | reverse complement strand
TGGGAAAACATTTGCGTCAGACAAGCTTTCAGATTCTGCATAAGCATCCCCTTGAAACGAAACCATGCCGTTAAGTGTTCCGAAATAAACCTCTCCAGACACCTCATTTATCCCAATTGTTTTTACCGATGAGGTTGGAAGCGGGCTGTTTTCCTTTGTAAAGTGTTGCAAAATTTGACCTCCGTCGGGTGAAATTAAAAACACGCCAGAGCTAGTTGTACTCATCCATTTTTGATTGTTGCCATCTACCTCAATGTCGGATATAAATTGTCCACTTAATAGTTCTCGCAAGTTTCCATCATCGGATATGACGACAGAACGTAATTGGGTGTCCTCTTCAAAGAAGCGATTGGGCGCATATAGGACCGCAAGGCCATCCCTAGTACCCACCCAAAGTCGGTTGTCTTTATCTAAACGTATGCTGCGGATATCATCGGAAGGTAGCCCCATGTCGCCACCCATGATGCGTTTCATTTGGGGAGGAGATTGCGAAATGTCCACCCCGATGAGGCCACTTTGTACACCTCCAAAAAATAAAATCTTATTGTTATAAAGTTCCAAATTTGAATACCCTGCTTCTTGTGTATAATCCAAAACGGCATCCGACAAGTCATATCCCGTCCATTGTCCAGAAGGAGATCTCTTTTTTAGCCCTTTTTGAACATACCCAGTTATTGACCACAGGTTTCCATTGTCGTCTACCAAAGCATCTCGAACGCGAATGCTTACGTAGTTTGGTCCTTCAAATGTTAGGCTTTCGAGTCCGCTATTTGTTTGGTCCCACAAGGCCACTGGTGTATTATCTTCTATAGCAACTATTCCTCCATGGTAGGAACAGGCATAAAGTGTTCCTATTTCAGTTGGATGAGCCACTGTGCGAACGAATGAGTCTGCATTAAACAATTGGTTGTTGAGGATGTTTTCCCACTGCTTGTCAATATAACTACTTAGGCCATATTTTTCTAAAGGATAGGGGTTATAAAACAAATTGTAATCCCCATGAGCAATCCATAGCTCGTCCTGTAAATGCTCAATATCAAAAATACTGTTTAACAATGGGCCTTGAGGACTGATTAAATCGAAATCCGTGTCATTAGCGTAACGTATAAGTCCTTCGCTGGAAGTGCCTATCCACTTCTGATCATTTAGGCTTATTGTAAAATTAAAGGTGTTGGGTTTCACCCCATCTAAATCACCTATAGTTTGGGTTCTGACAAAAGATTTATCCGTGTCATAAACTCGGTTTGAAACCGTTATCAGTACACCGTTTTCATGCGGAGAAACGTTTTTTAATACGCCTGGGAAAGTTGCTTTTTTTTGAACCGTATTCCCCAATTGAAAAAAGGAAAGGGAACTGCCCTCGTCTTTTACTGCATATAAGCTGTTGTCTTGAGCCCACAAGAAAGCCCAATTCCCAGCTGCTAATTTATCCCATGATGAAAACTCCAGCTTATTTAGGTTTGTTTGAGGTGTTTTA
The DNA here is from genome assembly GCA_002862705.1 of Flavobacteriaceae bacterium. Classification (GTDB taxonomy): domain Bacteria; phylum Bacteroidota; class Bacteroidia; order Flavobacteriales; family Flavobacteriaceae; genus UBA7446. Next base: position 1,038 of record PKDU01000020.1, on the reverse strand, counting down.
AATAAGCCTTGTTTGGTAGCTGCATACAGCGCGTTTTCAAAAACGAAAACTTGATTAACTTCTATGCTGCTGCTTGTCGGTCCAAAATAATAGGTGTCGCCAAATTCGAGCGTTTCAGGATTAACTTCTACAATACCAAAGCCTGTAGCTACATACGCGCTATTGGCTACGAGTTGAATATGATTAATCTGTTTTTTTTCAGCGGAAATTATATTGCTCCGGGTAATGCCGCTTTCAAATATTATTTTCTTGGTATTGATGTCGATTTGTGCAAGTAAGCCGTTTTCATGGCCAACTAAAATTACGTTTTCATAGGTGGCTAGTGCAGAAATATTATCTCCAGAAAGGCCTTCTATTGTAGTGATGGTTTCGGCAGTACCTTGTGAGCTGTCAAATAGCAAAAGGGCGTTTTCGGCAGCCGTAACTATCGTTTGGTTACTTACAGTGCCCACGGAAATATTATTGTAGGAATAATATGACTCCCAAGCGTTGGTTTGCCCCCAAACCATCAGTGGTCCTGTAAGCAGCAAACAGGCGATATATTTTTGAAGGGTTGGTTTCATTAGTTGTTAAACGAGTAAAAAGCTGATGTCATATGTCAAACCACACCTTGTGCCAGCATGGCGTCGGCAACCTTGACAAAGCCTGCTATATTAGCTCCTTTTTCATAATTAATGCCTTCTTTTCCTTTGCCGTAAGAAACACAGGCTTGGTGAATGTCTTTCATGATGTGTTGCAAGCGCTGATCAACCTCATCGCGTGTCCAGCTGTAACGTAAGGAGTTTTGTGCCATTTCAAGACCCGAAACTGCCACACCTCCTGCATTGGAAGCTTTTCCTGGGGCATAAAGGACTTTGTTGCTGTGAAAGTGTAAAATAGCGCCGGGTGTTGAAGGCATATTAGCGCCTTCGCTAACACAATAGCAACCGTTAGAAATTAGTGTTTTAGCATCCGCAGCGTCAAGCTCATTTTGTGTGGCGCAGGGCATGGCAATATCGCAGGGGACACCCCATGGTTTTTTGCCTTTGTGAAAGCTCG
>PKDU01000023.1 GCA_002862705.1 Flavobacteriaceae bacterium | reverse complement strand
ATCTATACCGCTGGTTAGGGTACCCCCTTTGATATTTTCTTCAATCATCTTTTGAGCAGTTGGCCCAAAAGTCCGAAAAGCAACTCGGTTATTTTCCCATGCATAATCGTCAGTTCGTTCTGGCACAAAACGCGAGTAACAATGCGTTTCTTGTAACTGCGGTTCATTGGAATATTTTATGTAAAATACCTTTTCAACGTTTGCAGGAATTTGAGGTTGAAACAATAACACATCCATCTGTCCATCTAAATTATTGTCAACAAGTTGTGATGTGATTTTCTCATCTTTTAAAGCACTACCTACCACTAAGTATTTATCGTCGAGGTTTAAATGAGAAACATCAACTTCAACAGTTTCAAACATGCGGTCAACTGACAGGTCATTTTTAATATTCACAACTATCACCCTATCATTTTTGTTGGAACAGCTAAAGAATACTAGTGCATAAAGTAAATATAATCGCTTCATAAAGAATGTTTAAAATAACGAATTATAAGTTTTTAGTGTAAACACGGTTAGCTTTTGACGTTTTAAGTTCTTCGTTCTGTTGTTTGGCATATTCAGCAAAATAGTCTAGAAGTTCCTTTTTTACGCTAACGTATTCTTTATTGTTGTAATAATTTTCAGTTTCCAGCGGATCATTGTCATAATCATACAATTCACCTGAAACAATATACCCTTCGTCAAAGGGTTTATAAAGCCTATAAAAATCCTTCATCCAGAGTGTCAAACGAAAACGTTCTGTTCGAATTGAATACCCAAAGGTTCTCATATTTTTACCCCTCCTATATTGACTAACAGCATAATCTTTCACTTTACTTTTAATTTCCTTCAAAATAGGCATTAGACTTACCCCTTGTAGTTGTTCTGGGATTTTTATTCCTGTGGCATCACACAGCGTTGGAAAGATATCAACGGCTTCAGCAAGTGCACTTGTTTTTGATGCTTTTATACCAGGGATTTTAAATATCATTGGAATCCGAGTTGCTTGCTCAAAGTTAGAATGTTTACACCAAAGGTTGTGGTCTCCTAAGTGCCACCCATGATCCCCAATAATTGTAACTATTGTATTGTCTTTTAAATTAAGCGATACTAATGTGCTTATGAGCTTTCCAATTAATGCATCAGCATATGATACGGATGCATAATATCCATGAATCAATTCTTTTTGCTTATCAAAAGGCAGCTCCATTCCTCCTTTTACGTCAGAGAAAGATGCAATTGGTGGGATATCAGCATACTTATAAAGTTCTCCCGCACCGTGATAAGCTACTAAAGGACTATTATTTGCATTTTCTCTAAATTCAGCTAACTGTATTTCGTCTCGATTATATAAATCCCAATACTTTTTTGGGACTGCAAAAGGTAAATGAGGCTTCGTTATTCCAACAGCGAAAAAAAAGGGTTTTGCGTTTTCTTTAAGTACTTTGAGGATGTCTTTTGAATGAAGCACAGTAGCACCATCAATGTAGGCATTATCAGGAATATCAAGAGACTCAACAGATGGTTTGGCATTAATTTTAATAAAATTACTCAATTCCTTTCCTGTTAGCCCCTTAGCTCCACCTATTTTCTCATATATCTCTATTTCTTCCAAAACTTTCACACCTCGATACCTTCCTTTGGCCTTTCCCATTTCTTTTGGGTAGTAGTCATTTGATTTTTTATAAAATGGAATACTCCAAGAAGGCTTATCGATATTTTCGTCAACACTTCTTGAATCAAACACTTTCCCTATCCCAGCGGTTATATATCCGTTTTGTTTGAAAAATTGAGGCATTGAAAGAATCTCAGGATTAATATTCCGCATTTCAGTTTCTAGGTCCCATACTCCTGTGTAGTCAGGCCTCATTCCTGTAAGAAAACTTGCCCTTGATGGGCCACACACAGCTTGTTGGCAATATGTATTTGTAAAAACGACTCCTTCTTTTGCAAATCGGTCTATGTTAGGAGTTTTTACAAATGGATCTCCGTAGCATCCTAAAATTGGTTTTAAGTCATCAACAATAATAAAAAGTACATTAGGTTTTGTTGGTTCTTCTACAATTTGAGCGAACGTATTTTGGCACGATAAAACTATAAGCACAAGAAAAACATTAATCATTTTACCTAAAATCTTTGTTGCTATTTTAAATTGTTTATTCATCATTTTTTTATCTCTGTTTTTGATCACAAACTTCTTAAATAAGTTACAAGGATTGTCTGATACCTAGCTCCAAACCTCTTAACTCAGCTAAGCCACGTAAACGTCCTATAGCTGAATATCCCGGATTTGTTTTTTTACTTAAGTCGTCTAGCATTTTATGACCATGGTCAGGTCTAAAAGGCATACGCATATCTTTTCTTCCATTTTTTTGCCTTAGTATTTGTTCCTCAATCAAGGCTTTCATAACACCAAACATATCCACATCACCTTCAAGATGGTTGGCCTCATGAAAGTTTCCGTTTTTATCTCTTTTGGTTGCGCGCAAATGAATAAAATGAATACGGCTACCTAATCGTTTTACCATACCCACC
>PKDU01000064.1 GCA_002862705.1 Flavobacteriaceae bacterium | reverse complement strand
GCTTTCCATATAAATTCTGCATTTCGTTTTTGTCGTTTTCTAAGTCAAAAAGCTCCCATTCATCCATGTCATAATAGTAGTGTATCAATTTATACTTACCCGTACTCACACCATAGTGCGGCTGTACTTTGTGCCAAAAAGGATATTCATAGTAGTGGTAATAAACGGCATCTCTGCCTTTATATCGTTTCCCATAAAGCTGTTTTTTGAAGCTTTCTCCTTGAATGTCTTTTGGTATCGAAACACCGGCTAAATCCAATAGCGTGGGTGCAAAATCAATGTTCAATAACAACTCTTTGTTGTGTGTGCCTGCTTTAATTTTTTTAGGGTATTTTATCATAAAAGGCATACGGAACGAAGGTTCATACATCCAACGCTTGTCAAACCAGCCGTGCTCCCCTAAATAAAAGCCTTGGTCAGAAGTATAAACGACTATGGTATTTTCATCTAATCCGTTTGCCTTAAGGTAGTCGAGCATTTGACCAACGGCTTCGTCAACACCCGCAACACAGCGCAAGTAGTCTTTTATATAGCGTTGATACTTCCAATTTTTCAAAGCAGCACCTTGTAGGCTGTCGTTGGGTGTCCAAAACTGACCGTTATTCCCAAAGCGCTCGTAGCGACCGCGTTCTCTTCTAGTCAGTCCCTCAGGTACTGGAACCTTAAGATCTTTTCTGTTCATGTGGTTTGCTATCTCCATCATGTTTTTGGAGGCAGCTATACGCCCTTCATAATCATCATTAAAGGTTTCGTGATGCGGGAAATCTTCGGTGTACAAATCTTTAAACTTTGGGTTTGGCGTCCAAGGACGGTGCGGAGCTTTAAACTGATACATCAGCATAAAAGGCTTGTCTTTATCCCTAGTTTCGTCAAGCCACTTTAAGGCATCGTGTGCCACTTGTGCTGTTGAATGGCGTGTGGTTTCTTCAATCGTTTTTGTGCCATTTTCAACAAAAACCGTGTTGAAGTAGGTTCCTTGCCCACCGTGATTGACCATGACTTTTGAATAGTCAAAACCCGTTGGTGCTGTGCCCAGGTGCCACTTGCCAACAACGGCAGTTTGATAACCCGCTTTTTGCAGCAGCTTTGGGAAAGTTTGTTGTGAGGCGTCAAAATCACCTCCCTTTTCATTTTTAAAAAACCCATTAACGTGACTGTATTTTCCAGTCAATATCGCAGCCCTACTGGGACCACAAATACTGTTGGTGTTATAGGTGGCGTGCATCAGCATGCCCTCATCTGCAATACGATCAATGTTAGGTGTTGGTGCTAGTGTTGCAAGCCAGTCGTTATAAGCACTTACAGCGCTTACAGCGTGGTCATCGGACATAATAAAAACAATATTGGGTTGCTTTTTCTGCGCTTGGGCAACAAAGGATGTCAACACACAAAGTAGAAGGTGAATGGTAGTTTTCATATTATTGAACTGTTTTAAATTTGATTTGTTGACTTAAACTGTCGACGAGTTTTCTGTATTTTGGCTGATCTGCAATATTGTTCATTTCTAAAGAGTCAGCTTTTAGATCGTAGAGCATATTATCATATACATTACCACCTTCTTCTCCACGCCATTCAGCGTATAAATAGTTGGGAGAGACAACCATGTCTCCATTCCAAATTCTTGCGTATCCCACCGATTTTGAAATCAAGCTAGGGTCTTTTAAGTTTTGAACCAATGAGGTACCCTCAACCCGTTCGGGCGCTTCAAGCCCAACGAGTTCGGCTATGGTTGGGTATAAATCAATCAACTCAACGAAGCTGTTTGAACGTGCTTTTTGGGTTAAACCAGGCACGCGAATCATTAACGGAACCCTGTTTTCAACATTAAAAAGATTGTGCTTAGACCACCTGTTGTGTTCCATTAGGCTAAAGCCGTGATCACTGGTAAAAACGACTATGGTATCGTCGCTTAATCCCAATTCATCTAGCGTGCGCAACAACTTGCCTATTTGTGCATCGGTGTAGCTTACGCAGGCATAATACCCGTGGATAAGCTGCTTTGCAAAATCTGTGTCTAAAGTAAATGAAGCGGCATTTCGACCGTCTCCCTTAACATTCTTTGGAATCCCTTTATACTTGACCATTTCATACCAATTCCCAGCAGACTTCGGTCCATTTTCGGGGAAGGTGTTGTTTATAGGAAGTTGGATGTCTTTTTCATCATAGTAGTCCCAATATTTGCTAGGCGCATTAAAAGGCAAGTGGGGTTTTAGGAATCCAACAGCCAATAGGAACGGCTTCCCTGATTTCTTTAATTTATTTAAGTCCTTAACGGCTTTGTTCGCAATTTTTCCATCCTTATAAGCAACATCAGCTACGTCAAGTCTTTCAAATGGGTAAACCCCAGGCAACCCTTCTTTTTCAAGCGTCTTGCTGGTTTTTGGATCAACGTAGTCCTGATTGTTGTACTTCCCTTTTGGGCGCCAAATCTCTGACCACGTATGTGCCATGTCATTTCTATTATGAGAAATCTTACCATTACTGACGGTGGTATAGCCATGGTCTTTTAACAACCCTGGAAACGTTA
>PKDU01000060.1 GCA_002862705.1 Flavobacteriaceae bacterium | reverse complement strand
TAATTATTTTTCGGGTTTTGGTATCTGGGGTGGTTTTAGTCAAAACTTTCTCCATCATCATATTATTGTTCGAAACAATATTGTGCACCACACAACCGGTTCTGGTATTCGCTTTAACGACAGTGATCACATTACAATCGAAAATAATACAGTTTACAACACAACATGGTGGACTTCCAATGCCTCTAGCGCGATTGTTTTTGCTGAAACAAAATCGCAATCAAGTTCAGACAATGGGGATAATATCAAAATGATAATACGTGGAAATACAGTCTATAATAACTGGAATCGAATTCCTTTTTATATGACTTCTGGAGTAGTTCCGCCAAATGGAAACCCACCAAGTGGAAACTACGGAAATGCAACTTATTCAACTATTTTAGATGGGCAAGGGTTATATGTGACTCGAAGTGACGATGATTATTATGGCACGTTTTTGTTCGAAAATAATTTGTGTGTCAACAATGGGAAAAACGGAATAAACTTTGATAGATCTGAAGGGAGTTCAGCATTAATTCGAAATAATACCATTTATTTTAACGGAGTTCATGAAATTATTCAAGATATTTCTGAAAGTGAAGGCAACCCGCCACATAGGGGGCAAAAAGTAGCAGGAATAAAGTCCAATTTTTTTAGAAATGTCACGGTTGTTAACAACATTGTTGTAACTAGAGAATATGATTTTTTTGCCATGCAACTTCAAAACCAAAATGCAAGCGGTTCCTTTAAGGTAGCAAACAACAATATTTTTGTTAATGGAAAATTACCAGGCTATACCAATCCAGAAAATGAATATATAGTACACAGCTGGGTAAGAGATAATAATCAAATCATCAATGACATCGATTTTAATGCTAATAATTATATGGATCCCATTTCTTTCGTTAGCGCACCAATAAGTGTTAATGGTCCAATTGATATGTCTTCCACTGATTTTAGATTACAATCCGATTCGCCTGCCATAGATGCGGGTGATCAAGTAAACACACCTGCTCTAGATATTCTCGGAAACTCTAGGCCTATTGTCCAAGATAATTCAGGTGTGATTTCATCAAGTAGTTTTGAAGCTGCTGCGGATGGATGGATAAAGTTTGGCGATATAACGGTATCGCAAAGTACGGAAACGGTAAAAACAGGAAGTAAAAGCTTAAAAACATCAGGTAGATCCGCAAACTATCACAGCCCAAGAATTTTTTTAAATAATTTGCTTACTGTTGGCGAAACCTATACGTTTTTTGTTTGGGTAAAATTGGCCGAAGGAAGTGGAACAGTTCAACTTACAGTGAAGTCAACTGTCAACGGAGTAACTGCAGATGAAAACGTAGACACGTACACAAACTTAGCCAGTACAACTGCCACAGCAAATGACTGGGTACTACTGACAGATAATTATACACACACTCAAAATGATCAAAGCTTTTTATATGTCAAAGGGCCTGAAGTAAGTGGTGGACAAGGTGTTGACTACTACATTGATGATTTTTCACTGGTTACTCAAGGCACTAGTGAGGTTGATTTCAGCACTACAGGCAACATCGTTGATATTGGTGCTTATGAATACCAGCCTCGACCACTTTCACTGTCAGACCATCCTTCGCAAGCAACGGCTGTTTACGCCTACCCCAATCCAACCAAAGACGTGCTGACACTTATTAACCTTACAGATGAAGAAGGTGTTGAAGTTTACGACGTATTGGGCAGAAAACAAACCGTTCTACAACAAAGAAATACGAATCAAATAAAGCTTAACGTATCAATGCTCGATACAGGGATCTATTATATACATGTCTCCAATACTATGGGCATAACAAAATCAATACGATTCATCAAGAAGTAAGCAATAAAAAACCACCATTTCAACATATTGAAATGGTGGTTGTTACTTTAAAGCCTTACAGCTAAGCGCTGCGTCTTAGGCTTATTTCTTCTTCCAAAGATTGTTCATTTCCTCCAGTGTCTTGCCCTTTGTTTCAGGCACGTATTTGAGAACAAATACAGCAGCCAATACAGACATGATTCCGTATATCCAATAAGCAAAGCCATTATTGAATGTGTCAACCAGATACGAATTTTCATTCATTACTGGGAAGGTTGCGGATACCAGCCAATTGGAAAGCCATTGAGCTGCTACTGCAATAGGCATGGCCTTGTTGCGAATGTCGTTCGGGAAAATTTCAGCAAGTAGTACCCAAGTAACCGGCCCCCAGCTCAACGCAAATGCAGCTACATAAACCATCATACAAATAAGCGCAGCGTATCCGCCTATCTCTGCATAAAATGCAAATCCTAAGGCAATCATGGCAACAGCCATGCCTACCGCACCAATAAACATCAACGGCTTTCGCCCATAATTGTCTACCGTTTTAACGGCAACTATGGTAAATAGGAAGTTTACAATTCCAACAATAATGGTCTGTAGTAAGGCAGCATCTGTACCCAAGTCTAAGGTTTTGAAAATCTCTGGCGCATAGTACAACACAACATTAATCCCCACAAACTGCTGAAACACAGAAAGCAAAATACCGATGATGATA
>PKDU01000037.1 GCA_002862705.1 Flavobacteriaceae bacterium | reverse complement strand
AGCACCTATAGGGGCTGATGGCTTGTGCGTGATGCCATTTGGCAATGGTGCAGAGCGCATGTTAGGCAATAAAAATATTGAAGCTAGGATACTAAATATCAATTTAAACCAACACAGCCAAGGCTCCATTTACCGGGCAACACTTGAAGGCATTGCATTCTCATTTATTTATGGGATGAAGTTTATTAAAAACGACAGTACCCCATTGCATGTCATTAGGGCTGGAAATGACAACTTGTTCAGGTCTGAGGTTTTCTCTAACACCATTGCATCATTGATTGGACAAGAGATTGAAATTTACAACACAACTGGCGCCATTGGTGCGGCTAGGGCTGCTTCGGTACGCCACGATAATTTGGCCACTTTTGGAGAACGTATTTCTACTAATGATTACGTGAGCAGTTATACGCCCCAAAAAAACGCAGACGCCTATGTCGAAGCCTATGAAAAATGGGAAAAAGAACTTAATACAATAATGAATAATCAATAAATAATTTTACCGTGGGAAATAAAGAATATTTCAAGGGAGTACCAAAAATTGCATACGAGGGAAAAGCATCAGACAACCCTTTGGCATTTAAATACTACAACCCAGACCAAGTTGTAGCAGGCAAGACCATGCGCGAACATTTCAAATTTGCGATTGCTTACTGGCACAGCTTCTGTGGTCAAGGTTCCGATCCATTTGGTCCAGGTACCCAAAACTTTCCTTGGGACCAAAGCAACGATCCCGTCCAAGCAGCCAAAGACAAAGCAGATGCGGCTTTCGAATTTATATCCAAAATGGGCTTTGATTATTTCTGCTTTCACGACTATGATCTTATTCAAGAGGGCAGTTCATTGGCCGAATCAGAAAAGCGATTGACTACCATTACGGACTATATTAAAACCAAGCAAGATGCCTCTGGCATCAAGCTTTTGTGGGGAACGGCAAATTGTTTTTCCAACCCAAGATATATGAACGGGGCGGCTACCAACCCTGATTTTGATGTCGTTGCTTATGCGGGTGCTCAAGTTAAATTGGCATTGGATGCTACCATGAAACTCAACGGTGAAAACTATGTGTTCTGGGGTGGTCGCGAAGGATATATCTCATTGCTAAACACAGATATGGGACGCGAGCAAGATCATATGGCACGCTTTTTAACCATGGCCAAAGACTATGCACGTGCACAAGGGTTTACAGGAACGTTCTTTATTGAGCCAAAACCTTCAGAGCCGAGTAAACACCAATACGATTTTGATGCGGCAACTTCCATTGGGTTCTTGCAAAAATATGGTCTTCAAGACGATTTTAAATTGAACATTGAAGTAAACCACGCAACCCTAGCACAGCACACCTTTGAGCACGAGCTCACGGTTGCTGCCAATGACAACATGATGGGTAGTATTGATGCCAATAGGGGCGACTACCAAAACGGCTGGGATACCGATCAGTTTCCCAATAACATTGAAGAGGCTGCTAGGGCCATGATGGTTTTTCTAAAAGCAGGTGGCTTACAAGGTGGCGGTATTAATTTTGACGCCAAGCTTAGAAGAAACTCTACTGACTTAGATGATTTGTTCCACGCACACATTGGTGGTGCAGACACCTTTGCTCGCGGACTTCTGGTTGCGGATAACGTACTTAACGACCCTGCCTTTTCATCTATTGTAAATGGACGTTATGCGTCTTTTGATGGCGGACAAGGAGCTGCGTTTGAGCAAGGTAAATTATCACTAACGAATTTATTTGATGTGGCCACTAACAATACGGCAGGTATCAAGGCTAGAAGCGGTAAGCAAGAATTTTTAGAGAATATTTTAAACAAGCATATATAATTAAACAATCATGGCAAACAAATCATATTTATTGAGATTAACTTTAGTAGCTACATTGGGTGGTCTGCTATTTGGTTATGATACTGGCGTAATTGCGGGAACGGTAGGTTCTCTAGACGCCTTTTTTATTGAACCCAAAGGATTAGACGAGTTAGCTGCAAGCTCCTTAAAAGGAAGGCTAGTTTCTATTGCACTCATTGGGTGTATTGTGGGTGGTGCTATTGCTGGACTTGTGGGTAAGAAACTCGGAAGAAAAAAAGGACTGGTAATCGCAGGTGTTCTATTCTTTGTTTCGGCACTTGGTTCAGCACTTCCGGAAATGTTCATTCAACCACTTGGTCAAGGCGATCACACGCTATCTACTGTTTTTATGATTTATAGACTCATTGGAGGAATTGGTGTTGGTATAGCATCCATGTTGTCACCTGTTTACATAGCCGAAATTGCTCCGGCCAAGGACAGAGGGAAATTAGTATCCTATAACCAATTGGCCATTGTAGGCGGTTTTATGGTGGTCTATTTTGTAAACTATTTCATTGCGTTAAGCGGCGATGATACTTGGCTCAACGATATTGGATGGCGCTATATGTTTGCCTCCGAACTGGTCCCCGTCAGTATTTTCTTGCTTCTCTTATATTTTGTGCCGGATACGCCGAGATCTTTGGTATCACATGATAAAGAGGCGGAGGCATTAGAAATTCTAAAGAAAGTAAACAGCGAGAGCGAAGCACAAAGCATTTTGAGCGATATCAAGAATACGCTGGTTGTTAAATCCAATAGCGCACTCACATACGG
>PKDU01000059.1 GCA_002862705.1 Flavobacteriaceae bacterium | reverse complement strand
TCTGCTGAATAATTCTGGTTCGGTTGGTCACTCATATGATTAAATTATGAATAAAAGCTATTCTCACAAATTTACGGGAAAAGCCCCACTTTAATGGTAAAAGTGCGGCCTTTCCTTAGTCAAGTTATCAACACAATGTGTGTAAAAATTACTCGTAAGCATCCATGTGTACGCTGCCTATGGCGCGTCCCGAAGGTTCGTTCATATTTTGGAAGGATGCATCCCATGCCAATGCGGTTGGTGTACTGCATGCTATCGAAGGAACAGAGGGCACTGTAAGTGCTGCTGCCTGTGATGGGAAATGGTCTTCAAAAATACTGCGGTAGAAATATTCCTCCTTAGTTCTTGGCGGTTGTATTGGAAATCGATGGCTTACTTGCTCCATTTGTGCGTCCGTTACAGACGATTCTACCAGTTCTTTGAGGGAATCTATCCAATTGTAGCCAACCCCGTCGCTAAACTGCTCCTTTTGACGCCAAGCAACAGACTCGGGCAATTCATCTTCAAAGGCTTTGCGGAGGACCCATTTTTCCATCCGCTCGGGGGTAATCATCTTGTCCTTTGGATTGATGCGCATGGCAACGTCCATAAATTCTTTATCCAAAAACGGTACACGGCCCTCGATACCCCACGCTGCCAGCGATTTGTTGGCTCTTAAGCAATCGTATTGATAGAGTTTTTCGAGCTTTCTGACGGTTTCTTTGTGAAATTCTTCTGGGCTGGGTGCTTTGTGGAAATACAAATAACCACCAAAGACCTCGTCTGCACCCTCTCCTGAAAGCACCATTTTAATGCCCATAGATTTGATTACACGCGCCAATAAGTACATGGGCGTTGATGCACGAACAGTAGTAATGTCGTAAGTTTCCAAGTGGTAGATAACATCTCGTATGGCATCTAAACCTTCTTGTACGGTAAAAGTAACTTCGTGATGAATTGTACCTATGCGGTCTGCAACGACTTTTGCGGCTGCCAAATCCGGCGAACCTGCTAAACCAATAGAAAAAGAGTGGAGTTGTGGCCACCAAGCTTCTTGTTTGTCATCTGCCTCAACACGGTTCTTGGCAAATTTTTTAGCCAATGCCGAAGTAATGGACGAATCCAAGCCTCCTGAAAGCAAAACACCATAAGGCACATCACTCATAAGCTGACGGTGAACTGCATCTTCTAGTGCCTTGCCCAAATCTTCAATACTGGTTGTGTTGTCTTTAACAGCTTCGTAGTCTTCCCAATCACGTGAATACCATTTTTGAGGAGCGTCGTCTTTTGAAGTCATGTAGTGTCCCGGAGGAAAAACCTCAATGGTATGACACACACCTTCTAATGCTTTTAGCTCGGAAGCCACATAGCGCGTACCTGCCTGGTCAAAACCGAAATAGAGTGGGATAATACCCATGTGATCTCTAGCAATTAAAAAGTCTTTGTTAGCAGCGTCGTAGAGTGCAAAACCAAAAATACCATTCAAGTCGTCGATAAAGTCAATGCCTTTTTGCTGGAATAAAGCCAAGATAACTTCACAATCAGAACCTGTTTGGAAGTCATAATCAGGCGTGGTAGTACGAAGCTCACGGTGGTTGTATATTTCGCCATTTGCCGCCAGTACAAGCTGTTTGTCGGGACTAAACAAAGGTTGTTTTCCGGATGCTGGATCAACAATAGCCAAACGCTCATGCGCAAATATGGCATAATCATCGGCATAGATACCACTCCAATCTGGTCCGCGATGGCGAATTTTTTTGGACATCTCCAGCAATTGCGGTCGAAGTTCTTCGGTTGATTGCTTTACATCTAAAGCGCATACAATTCCACACATGATTTTAATTTTGAAGCAAATTTGTCAAAATTATTTTTATTATTAAGCATAATATCACTATTTAATTTAATTATTAAACATTATAAGGCTTTTTACATTAAGTTTTAATTTATATTAGCAGATAAACATCTATTCTTGTTTAACATCTTCTAAAAAACATGCTTACTTTTAACCCTACATGGGAACACCTATTATTTCAATACAAAACGCGGCCATACAGCAAAATAAAAATGTGGTGCTAGACAAGGTATCGCTTAAAATTGATGCTGGAGCGTTTGTTTATTTTATTGGAAGAACGGGAAGTGGCAAAAGCAGTTTGATACGAACACTATACGCCGCACTTCCGCTCAAATCAGGTGAAATTAGCATCTGTGACACGGCATTGGCAAAACTTAAGAGTAGGCATGTTCACAAACTGAGGCGTTTATTGGGTATCGTATTTCAAGATTTTAAGCTCCTCCCCGACCGTAATGTATATCAAAACTTGGCTTTTGTATTGCGCGCAACAGGCTGGAAGAACAAGTCAGCACGCGATGCCCGCATTGCGGAAGTGTTGACACTGGTGAATCTAGAAGGAAAAGAGAAAAAATTTCCCCAAACCTTGTCAGGTGGTGAACAGCAACGGCTTTCCATTGGTCGCGCTTTGCTCAACCATCCAAAAGTATTGCTTGCCGACGAACCTACAGGCAACCTTGACCCCATTACGAGATGGGAAATCATGGAGGTACTACGAAATATTAATGCACAAGGCACTACAATACTCATGGCTACGCATGATTTTGGAATCATTCAAAAATACCCTGGCAAAACAT
>PKDU01000015.1 GCA_002862705.1 Flavobacteriaceae bacterium | reverse complement strand
AAGTATGTGGCTGTTGTCTAAATATGAAAATTTAGAGGGGTTGCTGTCGCCTGGTTGTTCAATCATCTTGCTGTAATCCAAGGAGCGGCCATCTACTCTTGGGGGCGTCCCCGTTTTCATACGGCCCGACGTAAAGCCTCTTCCTTTAAGTCGCTCGGTGAGACCAAAAGATGCGCTTTCGCCTGCACGGCCGCCGCCAAATTGTTTTTCCCCGATATGAATGAGGCCATTTAAAAAAGTACCGCTAGTTAGCACCACAGACTTGGCTTTGATTTTAATACCTAGCGAGGTAACAACGCCCGCAATGCTGTCTTTCTCAAAAATGAGATCGGTGACCATTTCCTGATAAAAATCAAGGCGTTCTGTTTGTTCAAGTTTGTTGCGCCAGTGCTGCGCGAACATCATGCGATCTGATTGTACGCGTGGACTCCACATGGCAGGACCCTTAGAGCGGTTAAGCATTTTAAATTGAATGGCAGATGCATCTGAAACAATTCCGCTATATCCGCCCAGGGCGTCTATTTCCCTTACAATCTGTCCTTTTGCAATACCACCCATGGCTGGATTGCAAGACATTTGTCCAATATTTTGAAGGTTCATGGTTATGAGTAGGGTGCTGCTGCCCATGTTGGCCGCGGCGGCGGCGGCCTCTGCCCCTGCGTGCCCACCACCAACTACAATTACGTCATACAGGTCACGAAACATGCTTCTCCTTGTTTTGTTCCACGTGAAACAGTTGTATGCACGCCTGTTCTGCTTTTCGCATTTCCGCCTGTTGGGTGGTGGTTTTATCCTTGAAGCCCAAACAATGTAAAAGCCCGTGAGACACCACACGAATCAACTCTTCGTCAAAAGGAACTTGGTGCACCGCTGCGTTTTCGCGAACGCGCGTTACGGATATGGCAATGTTGGCATCAACATCTTTCCCAACAGTATCGTCAAAGGTGATGATGTCTGTTAACGTGTTGTGTTTCAGGTATTTAAGGTTTAATTCGAGCAGGGCTTTGTCGTCCATAAAGGCATAAACCAGCGCCATGGACGTTGCGCTGTATTGCTTTGCGCATTTTGTAAGCCAGTTGACAAACATTTGTTCGTCGACGAGCACAAAATCTGTTTGGTATGTGAAATCCACCGATGCGTCCATGGCGCAAATATATTCAATTAGAGTTGTAATAAAAGATGAATAGTCGTTGTATCTTTGACAAACCATTATGTCTATACGCGTTCGTTTTGCACCTAGCCCTACCGGCCCCTTACACATTGGGGGTGTCCGCACGGCGCTTTACAACTATTTGTTCGCCAAAAAACACGGCGGTGTGTTTGTCCTAAGGGTTGAGGACACAGATCAAAGTCGTTATGTGGATGGAGCAGAAGCCTATATATCAGAAACCCTAGATTGGTTGGGTATAAATCCAGATGAGAGCCCAAGCAATCCGGGTGCCGCAGG
Source organism: Flavobacteriaceae bacterium (assembly GCA_002862705.1). Classification (GTDB taxonomy): domain Bacteria; phylum Bacteroidota; class Bacteroidia; order Flavobacteriales; family Flavobacteriaceae; genus UBA7446. Next base: position 1,189 of record PKDU01000015.1, on the reverse strand, counting down.
GCCATACCGCCAGAGTCAGCGAAAAGACATCTACCTAAAGCATGCTCAGTTATTGGTGAAAAGCGGCAATGCTTACTTGGCATTTGATACTGCGGCTGAATTAGAAAACCTCCGTGAAGTGGCTGCGCATAAGGGCGAGCGCTTTATCTATAATTGGAAAAACAGAAATGAACTTAAAAACAGTTTGTCGTTAAGTGTAGGGGAAGTAAACGCGTTAATCGAAAACAAAACCCCTTACGTGATTCGGTTTAAGGGTTATGCCAAAGGAACTGATAGGTCACTTTCCATGGTTGACAAGATTCGAGGAGACGTCGTGGTTGACGCTTCACTGTTAGACGATAAAATTCTTGTAAAACAAGACGGCATGCCTACCTATCACCTCGCTAATGTAGTAGACGATCACCTGATGGATATCAGTCATGTGATCCGAGGAGAAGAGTGGTTGCCTTCGATGGCGCTGCATGTGCTGCTATACAATTCCTTTGGTTGGAAAGCGCCTGTTTTTGCTCATGTGCCGTTGATTTTAAAACCCTCCGGAAAGGGAAAGCTTTCCAAGCGAGATGGTGATAAATTTGGCTTTCCTGTATTTCCCTTGCGGTGGGACAAAGACACGCCTGGCTTTAAAGAGGCGGGCTATTTGCCCGAAGCATTGGTCAATTATTTGGCTTTATTGGGGTGGAATCCAGGTGGTGAGGAAGAGTTGTTTTCTTTAGGAGATTTGGTAGGACTGTTTTCGCTTGAAGGCATAACCAAAGCTGGTGGACGATTTGACCCCGAGCGGTGCGGGTGGTTTAACCAACAACATCTACATAAAAAAAATTCCGCATTTGTTGAGGCTTATCTTGATAAACTACTTCACCAAAAGGGCGTGGCCAATACGGGAGTTTCAACTGCTGCTGTAGTGGGGTTGGTACAAGCGCGACTCACACTACTTACTGACCTTTGGGACGAAAGCCATTTCTTTTATGTTGCGCCTGTTGCATATGACGAAAAGGCCGTGCGCAAACAGTGGAAAGAGCAAACGCCCGGGATTTTATCTGAGATAGTAACGGTTATTGAACGCGCCCCAGATGAAGAGGTGGAAACCTTAAGCAATGCGATAACGTTATGGGCAAATGAAAACAAGATAAAGCTGGGTATGGTCATGGCGCCCTTACGAATTGCGCTTGTAGGGAGCCTTCGCGGCCCT
>PKDU01000057.1 GCA_002862705.1 Flavobacteriaceae bacterium | reverse complement strand
TATCTTGGTGCTGGAGAGTTTTATTTAGAATATGGAACATTTGACATCCATATCAACGTGCCCAAAGATCATTTGGTGGTTTGTTCAGGTGGATTGTTGAATCCTGAGGAAGTATACACAACCAAACAGCTTGATAAGCTAAAACAAGCCGCCAAAAGTGACGAAACGGTAATCATACGCGGGGCAAACGAGGTTAACAGTAAAGACTCTCGTCCACAAGCCAAAGAGCGCCTGACATGGAAGTTTAGAATTGAAAACGCAAGAGATGTCGCGTGGTCCTCATCTTCAGCCTTTATTTTTGATGCGGCGCGCATCAACCTGCCCAGTGGTAAAAAAGCAATGGCCATGTCGGTCTATCCAGTCGAAAGTGATTCAAGAGATGCTTGGGCACGATCTACCGAATATACTAAAGCATCCATTGAACACTACTCTGAAAAATGGTCGGAATACCCCTATCCTGCAGCCATTAATGTAGCTGGAAATCAAGGGGGAATGGAATATCCTGGTATTGTATTTTGCAGCTGGAAGAGTAAAAATGAATCCTTGTGGGGGGTTACAGATCATGAGTTTGGCCATATATGGTTTCCAATGATTGTGGGATCTAATGAACGACTGCACGCTTGGATGGATGAAGGCTTTAACACCTTTATAAACTCATTAAGTACAGATGCTTTTAATGGGGGCGAATACAAAGAGCGACAACGCAATATGCACCGCTTTTCAAGCTTTCTTGTCAATGACAAAATGGAGCCTATAGCCACCCCGCCAGACAATTTAAAAGAAAGGAATTTGGGTATTTTAGCCTATTACAAGCCAAGCGCTGGTTTGACTATGTTAAGAGAACATGTTTTGGGTAAAGAACGCTTTGATGAAGCTTTCACTGAATACATCAATCGCTGGTCTTACAAACACCCGACACCCAATGATTTTTTCCGAACAATGGAGAATGTAAGTGGTGAAGAATTGAGTTGGTTTTGGCGTGGATGGTTCATTCATAATTGGAGGTTAGATCAAGGAATCAAAAAGATTAAATATGTTGATGGTGACCCTGCCAAGGGCGCCATTGTAACGATTGAAAATCTTGAAAAAATGCCGATGCCCGTCACTTTGGAATTTACAACTAAAAATGGTACAAAATCAAGACATACACTTCCAGTAGAAATATGGAAACGCAATAAAAAGTGGTCCTTTAAATATGACTCCAAAGAACCTTTTAAAAAGGTAGTGATTGACCCCGATTATGTGCTCCCAGATGTGAACTCAGCAAACAACCGCTGGTCCCCCGAATTAGCGGCGGAAAACAAAGAAGATTTAAGCATTTATTTAGGAGAATTCAGTTCAGCTGCATTTCCAATGAGCGTTAAAATTGCCGAAGAAAATGGAGAACTTGTAGCCATCGCTGAAGGGCAACCAAAGATTCCTCTCACCAATGACGGAGACGGCAAATTTCTTTTTGAAGAAGCAGATTTAGAAATCCAATTTAATCCTGAAAAATCGGGGTTTGAAATGAGCATTGGTGGACAGGTTTTTGAATTCACCAAAAATTAAATATTTGTCACAAAAAATTAATATTGTTTGGTTGAAACGCGATCTTAGGACACAAGATCATGCCCCTATGTATTTTGCTGAAAAAGCAAATACTCCATATCTCATTATTTATATTTTTGACGGTGTGTTGCTGAAACACCCAGACGCAGGCCTGCGGCATCAACAATTTATTTATCAATCAATTCAGGCCATGAACACAAGCTTAACCCCATTCAATAAATCTGTAATTATATTCTACGGAGATTCCATGGATGTATTTTCGTTTCTAAATAAAAAATTTAAAATTGATAATATATTCAGTTATCAAGAAAGCGGGATTGAAAAATCCTGGCAGCGTGACAAATCGGTGTCTAAATTTTTAAAAAATAAAGGGATTGAGTGGAAAGAATTTCAACAAAACGGTGTCATAAGAGGGCTTAAAAACAGAAAAAACTGGGCTAAACTTTGGAATGGTTTTATGAGTCAACCCTTGTTTCACAATCAATTTTTAAAAAAAGAATCCATAGAACTCATACATCCTTTTAAAATTCCCGAGAAGCTCAAAAAACAACTCAAAAACTACCCTAAATTATTTCAAGCAGCTGGTGAGAAAAATGCATGGCGATATCTTGACTCTTTCCTTGAAGACCGAGGAAAAAACTACCAACGTCATATTTCCAGACCCACAGAGAGTCGAGTCAGTTGCAGCCGAATGTCTCCTTTTATTAGTTGGGGTAACCTCAGCATACGGCAAGTATTCCAATATGTAAATACCCATCCCAACAGTCAAAACCATAAACGTGCCTTTTCAGCCATGCTAACAAGATTGCACTGGCATTGTCATTTTATTCAAAAGTTTGAGATGGAATGCCAATATGAAACCCAATGTATCAATGCAGGATATGAACTTTTGAAACGCGTATACAATGAGGAATATATCAAAGCTTGGAAAACAGACCTAGACCATAAGATAATCAAGAGATTAAATCAGAAAAGGGAGATTGCAAGGAAGGCCAAGGAAACTCTCAAAAAACGACGTGCTCTTGGAAAGAAAGGCAAAAAGTTGCTGGGACGAGGCAAGAAGGCTTTGCTGGGAAAGAGGAAGAAGCCAGATGCAGATGCCAACATTGATTCTCGTACTGCTCCAGGTCCCTCCACTGGTGTGCAGCCGGGCAAAAATAAAGCTGTTGATGTTCCTGATG
>PKDU01000033.1 GCA_002862705.1 Flavobacteriaceae bacterium | reverse complement strand
AGTGGAGTCGGAGGGAATCGAACCCTCGTCCAAACAAGTCAATTCAACGCTTTCTACAAGTGTAGTTTTCGTTTATTTTTCGAATAATTGCTGACCGAAAACCGCCCACAATTACCTTAGCTTCTTGGTTTTGCATTTGCGTTGAAGCGCCGCAAATGCTATGTTGACTTTAATGGTGCCTTTTGGCGGGACGCCGTCAACAAGGGCTTCCCAAAGACATCTTGCCTTCCCGCCTTGCGGGACTAGGGCCTGGACTTACTATAATTCAGTCAATTAGGCTGCAAGAGCGTAGTTATTCTCGCCATTTAAAATGGTGGTACTATGAGATTTACGAGCTGTAGTCCAGCGCTCGACTTGCTTACACTGTCATGAATCTCGCTGTCAATACCAGTCGACCCCATGCTTTCAAAGAACCCCCAAAAAGGGAATGCAAAGATATGCTATTTTTCAGAAATTTGATTCACTGCCGAACGTAGAATCGCCAGTCGCTCGAGTAAACCTTTAAGAAGATGTAATGGCAGCATATTAGCCCCATCGCTCTTGGCAACACTTGGGTCGTGATGCGTTTCCATAAAGAGGCCATCAACACCGGCTGCAATCCCCGCACGTGCAATGGTTTCAATAAGTTCTGGACGTCCACCTGTAACCCCACTAGCTTGATTGGGTTGCTGCAAAGAATGTGTCACATCCAGTATGGTAGGTGCAAATTGTTTCATCACAGGTATCCCCCTAAAGTCAACTACCATATCTTGATATCCAAACATGGTGCCTCGATCTGTTATCCATGCGTTGTCATTTCCTGAGTCGGTGACTTTACGCGCAGCATGCTCCATGCTTTCGGGACTCATAAATTGTCCTTTTTTTAGGTTGACGTACTTGCCCGTGTTGGCAGCAGCAATCACTAAATCTGTTTGTCTTACCAAAAAAGCAGGAATCTGCAATACATCAACATATTGGGCTGCCTTATCGGCATCTGAAACTTCGTGTATGTCCGTTACGGTAGGTACATCAAAGGTTTTACCTACTTTTTGGAGAATTTTAAGGGCTTTATCATCACCAATACCCGTAAAGCTATCGACACGACTTCTGTTGGCTTTTTTAAAACTTCCCTTAAAAACCAGTGGAATATGCAGTTTATCTGTGACCTTAACGATCTCCTCAGCTATGCGCAATGCCATGTCCTCTCCTTCGATAGCACAAGGCCCTGCGAGTAAGAAAAACGAATTGGATTGCGCTCGACGCGCGGTAAATGTCTTCATCCTACAAAAATAGGGATTATAGGTAAGTAATACACAATCAACTCCATTGGAAAATAATGTACATTTGTGCCGCCAAAAAAAGCTATGCAAAATATTCGAAATATTGCCATTATCGCCCACGTTGATCACGGCAAAACAACACTAGTAGACAAAATACTTCATCACTGCCAATTGTTTCGCGAAAATGAAACCAAAGGCGAACTCATTCTAGACAACAACGACTTGGAGCGTGAGCGTGGTATTACCATCTTATCTAAAAACGTTTCTGTTCAATACAAAGACACCAAAATTAATATCATTGATACGCCTGGGCACGCCGATTTTGGGGGTGAGGTTGAGCGTGTGTTGAATATGGCCGACGGCGTTCTGCTGTTGGTAGATGCTTTTGAAGGGCCCATGCCCCAAACACGCTTTGTGTTGCAAAAGGCGATCAACCTTAAGTTAAAGCCCATTGTAGTTGTCAATAAAGTAGACAAAGAAAACTGTATGCCCGAAGAAGTATACGAGGCTGTTTTTGACCTGATGTTCGAACTCGGAGCAGAAGAATGGCAATTGGATTTTCCAGTACTGTACGGATCGGCTAAAAACAATTGGATGTCTGAGGATTGGAAAAATCAAACGGATTCTGTTGCACCACTGTTAGATGCTGTTGTTGAACATATTCCAACACCCAAAACCACAGAAGGAAACACCCAAATGCTGATAACGTCTTTAGACTTTTCTTCTTTTACAGGGCGCATTGCCATCGGAAGATTGCACCGTGGTGTACTTAAGGCTTCTGATACAGTTTCGCTTGTTAAGCGCGACGGGGCTGTATTGAAGTCAAAAATTAAAGAATTATTGGTTTTTGATGGGTTAGGAAGAAAAAAAGTAGATGAAGTAGCCGCAGGAGACTTGTGTGCTGTTGTAGGATTGGAAGATTTTGAAATTGGCGATACCATTGCTGATGCTGATGCTCCAGAAGCTTTGCCTACAATAGCCATTGACGAACCTACGATGAGCATGCTGTTTACTATCAACGATTCTCCATTTTTTGGCAAAGAAGGCAAGTTTGTTACCTCGCGTCATCTTAAAGATCGTTTGGAGCGCGAACTCGAACGGAACTTGGCCATGCGCCTAGAAGAAACAAATGCAGCCGATAAATTCATTGTCTATGGCCGTGGTGTTTTACACTTGTCAGTTTTAATTGAAACCATGCGACGTGAGGGCTATGAACTGCAAATTGGACAACCACAGGTAATCATTAAAGAAATAGATGGAAAAAAATGTGAGCCAGTCGAAGAATTAACCATTGACCTTCCCGAGGAAGTTTCTGGTAAAGCAGTTGAAATGGTAACCATGCGCAAAGGGGAGATGACGGCTATGGAGCCCAAAGGCGGCCGTATGGTGTGCTCGTTTAAGATTCCATCAAGAGGAATTATCGGACTTCGAAACCAACTACTGACGGCTACGGCTGGTGAGGCCATAATGAACCACCGCTTTATTGCCTTTGAGCCGTTTAAGGGAGA
>PKDU01000069.1 GCA_002862705.1 Flavobacteriaceae bacterium | reverse complement strand
GGCTAACCATACTTCACCCATAAGGACATCCTCGATCTTAATGGTGTTTTTTTTGGACTTTACAGTTACTGTATGTGATTTGTTATCGGCTTTTGGCGTATTGAGTTGTACCATCCAGTTCCCTGTTTCGTCGGCAACCGTAGTGGCCTGCGCTCCCCAACTGCTGTGTAGGCTTACTTTTACTCCTTTTGTTGCTTGTCCCCAAAAGCTAACCAAAGTGTCTTGCTGCAACACCATATGGTCATTAAAAAGATTGTTTAAGCTTAATTCCGTAGGGCTGTTGGTCTGACATCCAATCAGAAACAATACCATTAGTAGTGTTATTTTTTTCATTGTGGTCATTTTAAGCAATTATTTAACTGGAGGTAACTTTGGTCTTTTGTGTGAATATATCACATCATGATATTCAATCCTTGTCTGTGGATATATAACTTCTGTTATTGCGCCGTTATAAATTTTATGAATAACAGCTTTGTAACCTGTTCTGTGCGCAATAATTTCTAGTGTGTCGTTGGGTCTACTGTCGATAGGTTGTTTATAATGCATCCATCCATAGTGAGGATTTTTCTCACTAGCGTATCTGAACCCCAACCTAGAGCCTGGCGTTATCGCTTCTAGCGCTACATCGAGATCATTAATTTTAATAATAGGCGCTTTGGTTTGCCTTACTTTCCTGTTGGGATAAAATGAGGCGATCAATTCTTTTTCATCAATTAATCCTTTATCGTCTATTTGTTTCATCCAGCGGACACATTCTTGTCTCATGCCAATCAAAATATCTTTGTATTGTGGATCTTCGGCAATATTATTCAGTTCATGAGGGTCTTTTTTAGTGTCGAAAAGTTCCTCTTCTGCTTTGGATTGTCTGAACCACAGGGCTTGGTTTGCATCAAGCTCCCCCGTATCGCGCATCCGAAGCAATTCTCTCATTGACGGCAACCTTTCTCTAAAAGCAAGCGATAAGTAATAGGGTTTTTCAGGGTTGAAATTTTTTAAATATTTAAATCTTTTGTCTCTTACAGCCCTTATCATATCCACACTTTCATCAAATCTGTCTGCATGTCCATGAATATACTTGCGGTCAACTTTGGACTTGTACTTTCCCTCAAAGGCTAGCCCTTGCATATAGGTAGGCGGCGCAATACCTGCCATAGATAAAAGTGTTGGAGGAAAGTCAACAAAACTGACAAGTCTATCGTCCCTTTTCTCAGCTCTTTGCTTGTTGGGATAACGTATTATTAGTGGCACTTTTAATCCAGAGTCGTATAAAAGTCTTTTTTGTCTTGGAAGAGGCCCTCCGTGATCACTGTAAAAAACAACTATGGTTTCTTCAAGCAAGCCATCATCTTCTAATGCTTTTAATTTTTCACCTATCCATTGGTCTAAACTAATTACTCTAGAGTATACTTTTCTTAAATCGTATTCTGCTACGCTGTTTTGCGGAAGATACGGGGGAATATTAATGGGCGTATCGTTTGAAAGCAACATATTTTTATCGTCCCAGCTAGTGCTAAAAAAATTACCCTCGTGTGTAAGATTGAAATTGAAAATTGAGAAAAACGGGGTGTCGTTAGTCGGTCTGTTTCTCCAATGTGCCGTTTTGCTGGATTCGTCCCATGCCATAACCGATTGTTCAAATTGATAATCTCCTTTAGCGTTATTGGTGCAGTAATAGCCGTTTTCGCGCATGATATCACTGACCATTTTAACCTCGGCAGGCGGAACAGCTTCGTAATCGATGATACCGCTTATTCTAGCGTTTGGTTCTTGCCACATGGTCCGCATATTATGCGCTCCAAAGGAACTTGCATACAATCCCGTTGCCAGGGTGGCCCTGCTTGGTGAACAAACCCCAGCAACTGAAAATGCCAAATCATAAACGACACCTTCTTTTGCTAGTCTGTCCAAATGTGGTGTGGGAGCTGTTTTATCACCATAAACGCTTAAATAGTCAGGGCTTAAGTCTTCGGCCACAAGCCAAAGAATATTATACGGTTTTTTGTTTGCTTCGTTGTCACAACCCAAAAGCATTAAACAACAAAACGGCACGATTAATAATCTGAAAATTTTATTCATAATTGTTTATTGTATAACGCGTGAAAGAATGCTGCCATTTGTTTGGTGTGATGCGGCATTAAATTGTTCCCGCAATGGTCTCCATCTTTTTTTATAAGTAACTTACTATCAATATTTTTGGCTAACAATGCTTCATGGAGTAGTTGACTTTGACATATAGGAACTGTTCTATCTTGAGCTCCTTGAAATATTAAAAATGGCGGGGTGTTTTCATCAATGTAATTCACGGGGTTGGCAGCTTGTACCTTATCCGGGATGTCATAAATGTCCTCGCCAAAGAGTTTGGTTCTTTGCTTCATAGTTAATTTTTTATTTGATGTTATGGGGCAATCATAAAAAACAGATAAGTCTGTTGGTCCATAAAAATCAACAACCGCATTAACGTGACTAGGGTATGTTAAGTATTCTCCAACAGCACCCTCCACTGATTTATTATTTGATGATGTGCCTGCCAAGGCAGCCAAATGACCGCCAGAAGAGTAGCCAGCAATTCCGATAAAAGAAGGGTCAATTTTAAAATCTTCAGCTCTAGCCCTTAAAAATCGAATAACGGCTTTTACATCGTGAATTTGTGCTGGGAAAACAGCATCCAGTGTAGAAGAACGGTGGTTTATTGCTACAGTTGCAAACCCTTTTTTTGTAAGAGGCTTAACAAAAACTTCTTTCTGGTAATCTAAAAGTGGTTTTAAATGTCTATTTACAGGAAGTTTGATTCCAATAGAAGGCAATCTCCATAAGATTGGAGCAAAGCAGCAGTCTACAAGCGTAAACTCATCGCTCATAAAAAACTTAAATTCTTTGAAAGTTGGAGCTATTGAAGATATCTCATGAAGTAGTTCTTCTCTAAGTTTAATTAATTCTTTTTCTGG
>PKDU01000062.1 GCA_002862705.1 Flavobacteriaceae bacterium | reverse complement strand
GTCTACATATTCGATATAGTCAACCAAAAAGGAAGGCTCCAAAGCCCACCTGGGGTTCATTTCAAAAAAGTTTCCTGCCGACACCAAAAAACGACTTGGTCTTTCAAGCAATACTTGATCGCTAATGTCTTTGCCTACAAAAACAAGGTTTTGTACGGTAAGATGCGTGTAAAAAGAGACTAAATTATACGTCATCCCTACATCCACATACATGCTCGAACTATTCACTTCCCCGCCTTTTACCACCACTTCTGAAGAAGGGGCAAAGGCCGCTTGGTCGTGTTGATGAAAAGAACCGCCTACAGTAAGTCCAAAAGAAAGTTGGTTTACTTCGTCTACGTCTCTGTAGGTGTTGATATGGTGCGCATATGTTGCTTGTACTCCTGTTCGAGATTGAAAACCATTTTTGTCATTGAAAACCATGCCGCCAATGCCGGATTTGTCGCCTACTCTTGCGTGCACATTTAATGTCTGCATGGAAGGGGCGTTAGCAATCTCTAACCACTGCGTTCTAAAAGACGTCCTAACTTTCATCCCTTCATAATGGGCACCTGCCATAGCGGGATGAAGCATGTAGTAATTATCAGTGAGATAATCGGTATAAATGGGCATGCGGTATTGTGCTGTTGCTGTGGCAACAAGCATCAAAAAAAGGGCTGTGAGTCCAGTAAATAATTTTTTCTTATCCAACATGTAAAGAATTCATTACATTCGTGCAAGTTACATAAACCTATGCTAAAGTTGCTTCGTAACATAGTGCCGATTTGCGTTATTGCCGCCTTTTTGTGCGTGCCCACGTCGTTATTTGGACAGCTTAGCAAGGTACATTACATTCCACCTATATCTATAACGTCATATATAAATAACAGCCTGCCAGAGGATCAATTCATATATATTTCAACTCCAAGTATTAACGATATTACTTATGTAATTAAGCCTGTAGGGGTGGGGGCGACTGATTATATTTATGGCAAGATCTCCAATAAAAGCCCAGTTATATTTGATGTGCGGCAACAGAGTAGTATCCCTATGTTCAGCACACAAATAGTCATTCCAGAGTCCTTAGGTGCAACAGTGCTTAACAATAAGGGATATATAATTGAGGCTGAAAAACCTATATATGTTTCCACCCGCATACAAAGTGAAGCGCAAGCAGGGGCTATTGTTAGTAAGGGCAGTGCAGGATTAAGTGATTCTTTTTTATTCGGAGCCTTTGTTAATGATGTTAATCCCATTGCAACAGAATATAACAGCTTCTTTTCTGTAATGGCTGTTGATGACGATACTGATATAACCATTAGTTTTCCTAAATCTGTTAACGTTCACAACTATTCAGGAAGCTATCCAATTACTTTTAAGCTTCAAAAAAACGAAAGCTATGTCGGAATTTTACGTTCATCGGCAACAAGTAGTCCAAACAATACCGACGGGCTAATTGGGGGTAGCTTAACATCAAGTAAAGATGTGGTTGTTATATCTGGAAGTACTACAGGAACTAATGGTTTGGGGAGGGGGCACGACTATGGTGTTGATCAATTGGTAGGTACTGAAAACGCTGGAGAAGAATTTATCTTTATAAGAGGAGAAGCCCCTAGTTTTTATAATGATACAGAAAATATTGTCTTGGTTCCCCTAAACTCTGGAACCACGTACAGCGTTAATGGTGGAGCCTCAATCCCTATTGAAGGTGCTTATGCGGTAATTGAAGGGGAGTTTTATAATAGCGATGGCAATATGCACGTTACTACTTCAGATCTAGTAATGGCATATCAAGGCATCGGTGGGCTAAGTCCGAATCCTTTAAACTACGAACCTAACCAAGGGATGTTCGTCGTGCCAGCACTTAGCTGCAATTCAAAAGGAGGCATTAATAACATTCCATATATTAATAGAATTGGAAATAATAGTCATAATGGTGGTATTGGGATTGTTGCAGAAAAAGGTGTAGACGTGTTGCTAAATGGAACAATACTAACAAACCCACAAAACACATATAGCCCAGACTACGTTACCTATCGCATTTCTGGCCTCAACCAAAACCTATATGAAGTAAACAGCACAGGAGAGCTATATGTGTCTTACTATACCTACTCAAATTACGCTACTTCTGGAGGGTTTTATTCTGGCTTTCAATCTGCGCCTGAGTTTAGTTTTGATTTGGATCTTATTGCTTTAGGGGCTTGTATTCAAAATGATTTAGTGTTAAACTCCGCCAATGTAAGCACACTAGACTCATATGATTGGTGGTATAACGCAACTCAAGAAGCGGATAGCGCTCAATGGCAGAAGATAACAACAGGCACGAACTCTAGCTCGATAAGGCCAGAACAAGTAGGCTGGTATGAACTTCGAGGCGTATATAACTGTGGAGAGAAGACTGAAAACTTGACTTCACAAGCTATTTTTATAGGAAATTGCCCAGAAGATAATGACGATGATGGCATTCCAGATAATCTAGATCTTGATGAAGATAATGATGGTGTGCTTGATAGCGAAGAATCTGGGGGTGGTTTTGTTTTTAATTTAAGTAATCCTTATGACCCGAGGGTTCCGGCAATAACAAATAAATCTGTTTCATTGCCACCTGGGTATTCTGTAAATAGTGCGGTTTCATTATCATCAGGCAGTTCAATAGTAGGCGGCAATACTGGTTCGATAACAATTACAATCCCCGCTAGTGCATCTGCGGAAAATAACTATACGCTTAATTTTAGTCAGCCGTCTAATATTCAGGTTTCTTTTCTGGATGCTTCATCGCGTGTCGATAATGAAATTATAAAAATTCAAACTTCAGACACAAATAAAACAATTTCTCTTGTAAATACTGAAAATGATTTTTTTGTTGACACTGACTTTGACGGCGGCTTTGAATCTGGGATAGCATATTATACCAATAATTCAATCCTTGGGAAATTTAATCCTTCTGTAAGCGGGGCGAGTGATATTACAGTAGTTGGCAGCAAGATTTCAGATATCACT
>PKDU01000067.1 GCA_002862705.1 Flavobacteriaceae bacterium | reverse complement strand
CAAATTTCTAATTCATTTGGCTCATATGGTACAAGAAAACACAGCCTGAAATTTACAACCGGGTTGCTCAATGATCATTTTGAGTTTGCTGGACGCTTATCAAAAATTTACTCTGATGGATATGTCGATCGTGCTTCTACAGATATTAAATCCTATTTTCTTCAAGGAAACTATGTGGATGAAAACACCTTAGTAAAAGCTCTGATGTTTGGAGGAAAAGAAAAAACCTACCAAGCATGGTATGGATTAAGTAAAGACGAATTAGAAGAAGACAGAACACAAAACCCATATACGTATGACAATGAAACGGATAATTATTGGCAAGACCATTACCAGTTGCATTGGAATGAAACTTTGAACTCTAATTGAGCAACTAATATTGGCTTGAACTACACCCGTGGTAAAGGCTATTTTGAACAGTTCAAAGATGAGCGCAGCGCAGCGGATTACAACAACCTTATCAATGATGACAGTGATGTCATTGTCCGCCGATGGTTAGATAATCACTTTTATGTGGTCAATGCCAATGCGACTTATCAAAATAATGGCCTTGAAATTATCTCGGGGATTTCTTACAGTGACTACACCAACGATCACTATGGGGAAGTTATATGGGGTAGTGATTTGGCGGCAGCAACTTCCATTAGAGACCGTTATTACTTGAGTATTTCGGACAAAACAGATTTTAGTGTATTTTCAAAAGCCACTTTTAAGGTCAATGATAAATTACAAGTCTTTTTGGACCTTCAGAATAGATTTGTCAATTATACGACGACAGGGTTAACCTCAGAGCGCGTACCAATTGATATTGATGCAAATTTTAGCTTTTTCAATCCAAAATTAGGCTTACCTATGATTTGAATCCAAACAATAGTTTGTATGCCTCCTATGCTCGCGCCAATAAAGAGCCCAATCGCAATGATTTTGAAAGCAATGCTACAGATGTCACTCATGAAGAACTCAATGATTTTGAATTGGGATGGCGCCACCAAAGTGAGCGCCTGCGACTCAATGCCAATCTATATTATATGCGATACAATAATCAGTTGGTTCTTACAGGAGCATTGGACAATGTGGGGGAGTATTTAAGAGAAAATGTTGATAAAAGTTACCGCTTGGGATTGGAAGTGGATGCTAATATCGCTTTAAACGATGAGTTTTCATTAAATTCTAATTTTGCTTTGAGTCAAAATAAAGTTCAAGATTTGATAATTGATCGTGACGGAGGGCTTCAGAATTTGGGTGACACTAACATCGCTTTTTCTCCCAATGTCATTAGTACAAATGCCATTGAGTATGCTCCCGATACTAAATTTAGAGCTGCTTTGATTGGAAAATATGTTGGGGAACAATATATGAGTAATACGGATACTGAAGCCTCCAAGCTCGACAGCTATGTTGTGACCGATCTAAATTTTAGCTACACCATAGGAGTTAAGTCTATTTTTAAATCCATTGTTTTCACAGGCATGGTCAATAACCTTCTCGACTTAGAATATGAAGATAGAGGCTATACTTACTTGGACACTTGGAGTGGCCCAACGGCCTCAGAAATTCAGGGTTATTACCCGCAGGCTACCCGTAACTTTTTGTTAGGTGCCACTTTGACATTTTAGGGTTTGATGAAATCAAAAAAAACCGCGGGGAAAACCGCGGTTTTTTATTAAAGGATTTTTAAATTAATTTGATATGAACAATTCATTCCCAATACGTTCTATAAAATAGGGCTTGAGACTACAGCGCAGTTCTGGGTTTTGCAACGGTTGACCAGTAAATAAACTGTAGCGACGCGTTTCATCGCAACTGCTGTAGGCTTCAATGCCATCGATCAAAAGTATGGAACATGCACCCAATGGTGCATTGGGATCTGCGGCATCAAAAGCCACATAGCCGACTCCTGTATTATTAACAAACAGTCCACCATTACCTACATCGGGAACATACACAGGGTTATTAGCGAAGGTCAGCTGATTGTATTGCGCAAGATTTAAATTTAAACTGACCTGTATCCCTACATTTAATAAAAAATTACAGTTTCGGTCGTAGCTATTGTTATTCGAACAATTAAGACAAACCAAAAACAAACATAGACTTGTGAGAAATCTAAAAAAGAAGCGTTTTGATAAAAAGGGTGTAATGTTCATTTATAATTTATCTTAAATGATCTTCTCTTCGAAAATACAATAAAAAGTAACAGCTGCTAAATATTTTGTATATTTGTACTGTGATCTCGTGTAAACGAGATTTTTTTATGTTTTAATTAAAGCACCATAAACAACCCCTAATCGATTGAAAATAAAATAGTACCGCATGAGTAATGTATCATATTATACTGCTGAAGGGCTGAAAAAACTCCGTGATGAGCTTCAACAGCTGAAAGATGTCGAGCGTGTTAAGGCCTCCAAGGCCATTGCAGAAGCCCGCGACAAAGGAGACTTGAGCGAAAATGCTGAATACGACGCCGCTAAAGAAGCCCAAGGCATGCTTGAAATGCGTATTTCAAAGCTTGAAGAGACCTTGGCAGGAGCCCGTCTTATTGACGCTTCCCAACTGGACAACTCCAAAGCATTGGTTTTGTCCAATGTTAAAATAAAAAACCAAGCCAACGGCATGGTACTCACTTATTTGTTGGTGGCAGATGGCGAAGCCGACCTTGCTGCCGGCAAAATATCTGTTAATTCTCCCATCGGAAAAGGACTTCTTGGCAAAAGTGTGGGAGATATCGCAGAAATTCAAGTCCCTAGCGGTGTTATTAAGTTTGAGATCTTAGAAATTTTTAGATAATTTGTAGTATGGCCTCAATATTTTCAAAAATTATTTCGGGTGAAATTCCTTGTTATAAGGTTGCTGAAACTGAAGATTTTTTGGCCTTTTTAGACATCTATCCAAATGCCAAAGGACACACGCTTTGCATTCCCAAAAAAGAAGTAGATAAACTTTTTGATTTGGATGAATCCACCTATGATGGATTGATGGCATTTTCAAGAACTATAGCCCTTGCCATAGAAAAAGCTATATTTCTTATAGAAATCTGTAATTCCCACAGAGAAGGATATAATTCTTATAGGAAAAGTTATAATTCCTATA
>PKDU01000036.1 GCA_002862705.1 Flavobacteriaceae bacterium | reverse complement strand
AAGGCATTAAATACGTAGAGTACCAAATCAATAACGCCCATAAACTCATCGTTGAGTTGTTCTGGGGTACAGAAAATATGCGCATCGTCTTGCGTAAAACCGCGTACCCTTGTAAGGCCGTGCAACTCGCCGCTTTGCTCGTAGCGGTAAACCGTTCCAAACTCGGCAAGTCTAATGGGCAGGTCACGGTAGCTCCAAGGAGAGGCGTTGTAAATTTCGCAGTGATGTGGACAATTCATGGGTTTGAGCAAGAATTCTTCTCCTTCTGCAGGGGTGTTTATGGGCTGAAAACTATCGGCGCCATATTTTTCATAGTGCCCCGAAGTCACATACAATTCTTTTTGCCCAATATGTGGCGTTACGACTTGTTCATAGCCCGCTTTGATTTGCGCTTTGCGCAAAAACTGCTCGAGTCTTTCGCGCAGTGCTGCCCCTTTGGGCAGCCAAAGCGGCAGGCCTTGGCCTACTTTCTTGGAGAAGGTAAAAAGACCGAGTTCAGCGCCCAGCTTGCGGTGGTCGCGTTTTTTTGCTTCTTCCAGCAGTTCAAGGTGTTCTGTCAGCAGTTTTTGCTTTGGAAAAGACACCCCGTAGATACGGGTAAGCTGTTTGTTTTGTTCGTCACCACGCCAGTAGGCACCGGCGATATTGGTGAGTTTTACGGCCTTGATGATGCCGGTATTTGGAACATGTCCACCGCGGCAGAGATCGGTAAAATCGTCGTGATCGCAAAAGGTGATGCTGCCATCATCTAGGTTTTCAATAAGTTCAGTCTTGTATTCGTTTCCTGCTGCTTTATAAAACGAAAGGGCTTCGGCTTTCGCAACCGAGCGCAGGGAAAAGGCGTGTTTTCCTCTTGCGAGTTCAATCATCCGTTTTTCAATGGCAGTCAGGTCTTTTTCGGATATACTGTGTTCACCTGGATCGATATCGTAATAGAAACCACTGTCAATGGCAGGACCTATGGTGAGTTTGATGCCGGGGTATAGCTGTTCTAGCGCTTGCGCCAAGAGGTGTGCACTGGAGTGCCAAAAGGCTTTTTTGCCTTCATCATTCGTCCAGGAATACAAGACCAGCTCACCGTTTTCTTGAAGCGGAGTAGTGGTTTCTATGGTGGTTCCGTTATAGGACGCAGAGATCACCGCACGGGCAAGGCCCTCGCTTATGGATTGCGCTACCTCAAAGGGTGTACTGCCGACAGGCATTTGCTTGATGGCCCCGTCGGGCAAACGTATGTCAATTGTTGTACTCATGGAACCGCAAAGATAAGCGGATTGTGGGAGAGGTCAAGCACTTTTTATGGCTTAATCTATTTTTGCCTGTCTGGGGGCTTATTCTTCTCCAAAAAGCCCTTTGACCAACAGCCGGATACCCCAAAAACCGAGGGCAATTGAA
Organism: Flavobacteriaceae bacterium; assembly: GCA_002862705.1. Taxonomy (GTDB): domain Bacteria; phylum Bacteroidota; class Bacteroidia; order Flavobacteriales; family Flavobacteriaceae; genus UBA7446. Next base: position 1,717 of record PKDU01000036.1, on the reverse strand, counting down.
GCAGCACACATCAATATGGCAATGCCCAAAACGGGAATATACAGGGCGTGTTCTTGGTTTTTAAAGGCGGAAGTCAGTACGGTAGGACCTGTAAACGCCAGCACGACGGCGTATGCCATAGCACGAAGACCGCGAAAGAGGTTTCTTTTGTTCATGATTATTCTTCAACGGCTGTAAAGATAACACTATCGCGTTCCACCACCCTAAAATAGCCTAGCGGAAAGTCATTGCTGTTGGTGGTGTTTTGAATGTTGCCACGTAGGGTGGACTTGGCCGTTGCAAAGGGGCCGCCACCGTCTTGTCCGGCGTGGGATATCAAGATTTGCATATAGGTATAAAAATCCTTGTCTGCGCCCATAAGGTAAACGGGGGTTGGGGTGTTTTTTGGAAAATACTTATCGTAGAAAAACGAAAAACTAATTTGATTGCCGTTATAAAACTCATCTCGTGTGACAAACAGGTTGTTGTAACCAAAATCCATAAGGTAGTAGTTGCCTTCTTCGGGTCTGTCTGTAAGCGTTACGATGGCTTCAACTTGATCGCCAGAAATAAGGGTGTTTTCCCCTTGCACCACACTGTCAAGTGGGGTTGACAGCACCAACGATGCTGTGGCGGAGTAGGTAGCGTCATCAACCCTTAGGCTGAGCGTAAAGCTGTCGGTTTCGTTTATGTCCACACCATACACATGGTAATGCCCTGCTGCATCTTCTTGTGCCGTTACCAATGCATTGGGTGTTTGGAGTGAAACCGTTGCATTGGACACTAAGGGCACTTGCTCGTCGTAGTAGTCGGTTGTTCGAGATAGAATCACTTCCAGTGTTCCTGAGGTTTCACCGAGGTTGCGCCACAGCATGGCGTCTATCACCAATTTGTTTTCTGCTGCTGGCAGCTTCACATCTATGGGGTCTTCACAGCCCATGATTAATACCAATACACATATTATTTTTTTCATCAGAAGCGTATGTTATAGGTTACAGAAGGAATGATACCGAAAATGGAGAGCTTATAGGCTTGGTTTTTTCCTGTTTCGGGATCTTGTTTAAAGCTGATGGTAGCGGCATTTCTACGATTATAGATATTGTAGATGCCAAACACCCAGCTGCCTTTTATTTTTTTGTCTTGTTGTTTTTCCGGGGTTAGTGTTGCGGCAATGTCTATGCGGTGGTAGGTGGGCAGTCGCTGACCGTTGCGTTGTCCAAAGCTCGGCACACGGGTTCCCATAAATTCATATTGCCCCAGTGGATAGGTAATGGGCTGACCCGTTTGCAGTATCGCATTGGCATCCCATTTCCATTTTTTACTGTGATTATAGCTTAGGTTTAAGCTAAGGTCATGGGTTTTGTCATAGGCCGATCGGTACCAATCTCCTTGGTTGATGCCGGGCTCGTTGGGGTGCTGCCCGGGTGTTATTTGTTCAGCGCGCGACCAAGTATAGCCCGCCATTCCCGTGACTTTCCCTTGTGTTTTTTTAAACAAGAGTTCCAGGCCGTAGGCTCTTGCGGTACCGGGGAGTAGTATTTGCTCTATGGCTTCATTGGCAACCAATTCTGCACCGTCAATATAGTCATACCTGTTGTCGGTGTGTTTGTAGAACACTTCGGCTTCGAGTGAATTGCCGTTTTCACTTTCGGTTACATATCCCAACGCCCATTGGTCGGACTGTTGAGGTTTGAGGTAGCGCCCACTGGGTGTCCAAACGTCTAGGGGTGTGGGGGAG
>PKDU01000032.1 GCA_002862705.1 Flavobacteriaceae bacterium | reverse complement strand
AAAAATAAATTTAGTTGTAAATTATTGAGGGCACCCCCCAAGTAGACCACACTTCCGTCTATTTACCCTTATTAATCAATTAAATTTATAAAAATGAAAAAAGTATTTTTTTATGCCTCTATGGCATTGTTATTTGTTACTGCATCTTGTGATAAAGATGACGATAAAACACCAGAACCCGTTAACGAAGAAGAAGTAATTACCACCTTAACGGTAACACTTACACCAGCTAGCGGTACAGCTATTGTATTAAAATCATTTGATGATGATGGTGATGGACCAAACAGTCCAGTACTAACAGTATCAGGTTCGTTGGCTGCCAACACGGTTTATTCAGGTGCCATTGAATTATTAAATGAACTTGAATCTCCAGCTGAAGACATTACTGAAGAAGTGAATGAAGAAAGTGATGAACATCAGTTTGTTTTTACGCTTAGCGGTCTTTCTGACGTTGTTATCGATAATTTGAATACCGACACAAACAACATGCCATTGGGCACCACTTTCGATTTAACAACAGTTGCTGCAGGAAGCGGAACCGTAACATTCACACTACGTCACGAGCCAACAAAACCAAACGACGGCACTTTAGCTGATGTTGGTGGAGACACGGACATCGAGGCTACGTTTGATGTTGTAGTACAATAGTTTAACTTCCCCCGATGAGACTTTTAAAAAATGGCGCAATACTAAAATTTATTGTTGCGCCATTTTATTTATTTTGTATTTCATTCCTTAGCTGCTTTTCTGCTTTTTCGCAAGAAAAAATAGAGGAGCTTGAAGAGGTTGTGGTGTATGATAAGTTTAATAAAATCACCAAAGCGCTTAATAAAACCATCCTGACCAATAGAGATCTGGAAGATTTATCTAGTTTGCCTTTCGGAGAAGTGCTTAAACACATAAACGGCGTATCTACACTAAATACCGGCAACACCATATCAAAACCTGTCATTCACGGCTTGCACAGCAGTCGCGTAGCGGTTATCAACAATGGCGTTCGCATTGAAGATCAAGAATGGGGCGTTGAGCACGAACCCAGTTTGGACATCAACTCAGTTGACCAAATATTTGTCCTTACAGGAGCTGACAAGCTGGAATACAGTGGAAATTCCTTAGGAGGTGTCGTGGTCACCCTACCCAAAGCGGTGCGTGAATCTGTTGGCTTTTCTGGAAACACGCTGTTTACGGCTTCGTCAAATGGACGCGGCGGCTCACTGGCGAGTAAATTTGAAAATAGGTTTAATAACGATTGGTTTGCCAACCTAAACTGGACAATAAAAAAGTTTGGTGATTTCGAAACGCCAGACTACAACTTAAGCAATACAGGCTACGGAGAAAATAATGTTTCGTTAAGAACGGGTAAGAACAACGTCAATTCCGGTATCGAATTCTATTATTCATTTTTCAATAAAAATGTTGGGATACTCAAAGCTTCGCACTTACATACAGGAGAAGATCAATACCGTGGGATTAACAGTCCTGTCCCGCTAATAATATCAGAATTTACCTATGCTATTAATGCGCCCAAACAAGAGGTGCAACACCACGTTGCGAAAATTGATTTCTACACAAATCTCGCCAAACTGGGCAAGCTTGACATCAGTTATAATTACCAATTAAACAGAAGGTTTGAGTATGACATAAGACGTAGCAGTACCAATAAAAAACCTTCAATTGATTTAAAATTAGACACACATGTGATTAATCTCAAATTGACTTCTAATATTTCATATAAACTCAATACCAAATTTGGTTTGGAATCCAAATTCCAAGAAAATTTCGCCAATCCTGAAACGGGCATAAGAAGGATTATACCCGATTATACCAAATACGACCTAACGGCTTATGCCATAGGAAACCTCGCTGTCAAAGAGAACTTTTTGTTTGAGTTGGGCTTTCGATATGACCACACCCACATTGATGCGTATAAATATTACAGAAAATCGCTTTGGGAAGCACGTAATTATGACGAATTGTATGCCGATATCACAATAAGAGAGGTCAGTAGTCAAATCCTTGCGAACCCTAAGTTTAATTTTGGGAACCTTTCATTTAGCGTAGGAAGTTATTTTTCACTTGGCGGACACCATGATTTATATATTAATTATGCATTGTTGGCCAGAAACCCAAATCCATCAGAACTGTTTAGCGAAGGACTGCACCACGCCGCAGCTCGTATTGAAATTGGTGATTTGAGTCTACGCTCAGAAATAGGCCGCAAAATTCAACTCTCATACAAATACAAAATCAATAAACTTCAAGCGTCTTTTAGCCCTTACTTAAACGATATTGAAAATTTCATATACATTATTCCTACCGGTTCTAGAGCGACCATCAGAGGTACTTTTCCTGTGTGGGAATACAAGCAAAACGATGCGGTGCTGTATGGGTTTGACTACGATTTAAATCTTGATATCAGCGAAAATCTAAGCTTTAATCAGAAGATTTCAGTTACCAAAGGTTTTGAAAAGATTTCAAACAAAGCCTTAATTGACATACCTCCTTTGAGTATAAAAAATGAAGTCACTTTACATGTAGCTAAATACAAAGACCTGGAACTTACACTTGAAAGTGAATATGTTTCAAGGCAAAATCAATTCCCCGACAATAATTTCGATTTGTATATCCCACGAACAGACGCTTTTGTGCTGTTGGATTTAAGCACACCACCATCGGCCTACCACTTATTACACCTTAAATCAAGTATAAACCTCAACGAAAAAACCAAAATAGGTTTAAGGGTAAACAACCTGCTTAATGAATCCTACAGAGATTACTTAAATAGAATGCGCTATTACGCAGATGACTTAGGCATAAACTTTAGCTTGTTTTTTAACAAACGATTCTAGGAATATTATCCTTGTATAAGTTTGAGAAACTCATTTCGTGTTTCCATGGCTTCGAATGCACCTAAAAATCCTGATGTAGTTGTCATGGAGTTTTGTTTTTGAACGCCTCGCATCATCATACACATATGCGCTGCTTCAATAACAATAGCAACTCCTTTTGGTTGCAGGGTGTCATTGATGCAATTCATGATTTGTTCTGTCAAACGCTCCTGCACCTGCAGACGACGGGCAAAAACATCAACTACTCTAGGTATTTTGCTCAAAC
>PKDU01000043.1 GCA_002862705.1 Flavobacteriaceae bacterium | reverse complement strand
CCAATAGCTAAAGCACAAGACATTAAACTAAATGGCACAACAAGCGCTGAAAGCAACCAAATTAAATATGTAGCAGATCCTACAGATAACCAAGATGCGGCAACAAAAAATTATGTGGATAGCAATGTAAATTCCTTTTCTGGTAGCTATAACGATCTTACTAATCAACCATCTTTAAGAGATTTAGCTGGAGATAATCCTGTAATTTTTGGAAGTCTAAGCGCTTTTGGTGGAACTTATAACAATAGGGCTATTCTTGATCTCGTTGCAAATACTGAAGGGAATCTTATCACTGGATATAAAAACGGATCAGGTGGAGATCGATTCAACGTGAAACTTGACAATACAAACGAAAATGCTGTAGTATCTAGTGGTGGTGGCTACAACCTAAAGCTTTACAGCGAGGGCGGGACTATGGAGTTTGAAGGTGATGCTATGATGTCAACACCAAGCTTTACATTTAACGGCGCCGTAACTGCAACTTCATTTGTAGGCGATGGCTCTCAACTAACCAATCTGCCGACATCTGATGTTAGTTACAACGATCTTACCGATAAACCCACTACATACACCCAATCAGAAGTAGACGCTTTAATTTCAGATCTTCAAACCCAAATTGCAAATCTTAGAGGAGATCCAGTTGACAATGAAGGTAATATTTATACTTTTAAAACTTTCGGAACTCAAACCTGGACAACTGAACCTGCAGCAATGGAAACTTATCGTGATGGCACAGTAATTCCTCAGGTAGATAGTGCTTCAGATTGGGCTAATTTGACAACAGGGGCATGGTGTTACTATGGAAATGACTCTTCTAAAGTAAAATTATATAACTGGTATGCCGTTGTTGGAATTCATGATGTAGCTTCACTTACTGATGTAAGTTTAAGAAAAGAATTTGCCCCTGAAGGTTGGCATGTTCCATCAAAAAATGAACTTATTACATTGGTAGATTATTTTATTTCATCAGGTTATAATTATGATAGCACTACTTCTAATAACAAAATAGCTAAAGCTGTAGCATCAAAAACTAGTTGGAGTACATCTACTACAGATGGAACGCCTGGAAATAATTCAGAAAACAACAATTCTACAGGTTTTAATCTTCATCCTCATGGATACCGAACAAATACAGGTGGATTTGGATTGTCATCACAGGTAGGTTATTTTTGGACAGTTGATGATGCAGGAGGCGGAAATTCTGTTGGAATGTTATTAGCATACAATTCTGTTTCATTTGGATATGAAAACTCCCCTTACGCGGCGAACTACAGCAAACCATTTGGCCTATCAGTTCGATTGGTAAAAGATTAATTATTTAGAGAAGAATAATTATTTAGACAAAAGGCATTGAGTCAAGATTTTAATCATTAAAAAAACGCACTGAAAAGCCGAGTTGCTTTTGGGTTTGATTTTTAGGAAACTTCTAAAAAGCTGTTTAGAAGTTTAAGTGTTTGTTTCGAAAATAGCGCAATAGAGTGTACAAAACCTTCTCTACTGTTTTACAGCATTTTAAATAAATGTTAAGGATTGTCCTTCGTTTAGTTTATTTTGATTTTTTTTTAATTTTATTATATGAAAATTTCAATCACACTCATTGGGCTTTTTGTAAGTTCATTTTTATTTAGTCAAATTTTAACGGTTAATTCTGGTTCTTCTGTATCCATTGCTTCGGGCAGCTCTATTACCCTTGGCGGACTGGAAATTGCACCTAACGACACTTATGTAATAAATGGGGCTAATGATGTTTCGAGAACAGCAACAGCTGTTACTGCTGGAGACAACAGTTCTGTATCGCGTGTCTATAACACGTCTGCACTGCTAACAGATTTCACTGGCACCCTTACTTTTTCGTATTTAGACGGCGAACTCAACAACATAGCAGAAAGTGAGCTTGTTTTAGAACTACAAGCAGATGATGATAGCTGGACGTCTTATGAAGGCACTGTAAACGAAACAGATAATACAATAACCTACACGTTTAGCGATGCGGTGTCTTTTAAAGCCGTAACGGCAAGCGCAGCAGGAGCTACACTAACGATTGAAGATATAAACCCTGCTGGCAGTAGCATCTTAGTATATCCCAACCCAACCGCCGATCGTATTTACATCCAAACAGACACAGACTCAAAAGCGGAACTCTTTGACCTTATGGGTAGAAAAGTACGCAGCACAAATCAATCCCAAATTGACATGAGTACGCTGTCAAGTGGAAACTATATCCTACAGGTAAAGACACAAAACAAAACACAATCGTTTAAAATCATTAAGCAATGAAACGAATTATACTAACGCTTGCACTTTTTACGCTTCCAATAGCTAAAGCACAAGACATTAAACTAAATGGCACAACAAGCGCTGAAAGCAACCAAATTAAAAATGTAGCAGACCCTACAGAGGCGCAAGATGCGGCGACAAAGGCTTATATTGATGCCCAAATTGCAGAAGCTGTTGCAGATCTTCAAAATCAGATTAATGACTTAAGGCCTTTAGAAGATGTAGACGGAAACACTTACGACTTCATCACTTATGGCGACCAAACTTGGTCAGTTGAAAACGCCAAGATGGAAAAGTATCGTGATGGTACTGAGATACCACAAGTAACAGATGCCACAGAGTGGGAAAATCTCACTACAGGTGCTTGGTGTTACTATGATAATAATTCCTCTAAGGGAAAACTTTATAACTGGTATGCTGTAATGGGTGTACACGACACAGACCCTAACACCCCCAACAAAGCATTTGCACCTGAGGGTTGGCATGTACCCACAGATGCAGAGTGGACAACGCTTGAAAACTACCTCATAGCCAAAGGCTATAATTATGATGGGACAACTTCAGGAAACAAAATAGCCAAGGCCATGGCCTCCACCACAGGATGGAATAGCTCAACAGTCACAGGAGCACCAGGCAAAAACCAAAGCTTAAACAACCACAGCGGCTTTAATGCATTCCCTGAGGGTAACCGTTACTACAATGGTTCGTTCTACAATGAGGGTGACATTGCAATCTTTTGGAGTTCCACTGAGAACTATTCGAATAACGCATGGTACTGCAACCTGAACTACAATACCAGTTACCTAATCAGGCCCAACACTAACAAGCGTTACGGCTTTTCAGTGCGTTTTGTTAGGGATTAAAAATCTTGACTCTTGACTCTTTAAGGAGCTGCTAAAAGCAGCCCCGTCTTTTACAATCAGCGCCGTCAGGCGCTTAAAAATCAAACGCAATTTGGTTTTGATTTTTAGGAAATTTCTAAAAAATTGTTTAAAAGTTTGAGTATTTGTTTCGAAAATAGCGAAATGGGGTGTACACAACGGGATAAATCTTCTTTTTTAGATTTATCCCTTTTTTTATTTTTTCGACTTGCTCTGTTAAAACGGGCTATTTTGTCTAAAATGGGGTTTATATCAGCGGCATCTTACTTTTTTTAGTCAACCAATTGGCATTTAATAGTGTAATGACAAGACAGTGTTAAAATTAACGTTCACT
>PKDU01000022.1 GCA_002862705.1 Flavobacteriaceae bacterium | reverse complement strand
TGTTAAAGATAGCTTCTAAAAACGGAAAATATTCATATTACTACTCTCTAGATGGTGGCGCTTCTTATGAAAAACTAGCCGAGACAGCAGACAATATTTTAATTGGTATGATGTATACAGGTGCCAATGTTGGTGTGTATGCGACTTCAAACGGACAAAAGACAAATGCCTTTGCCGATTTTGATTGGGTAAGTTATAAGGGTTTTGTGAAACGCTAGATGAATTACAATGAAAAAGATTCACTGGATGGTTGCTTTATGTTGTTTACTCGTCGTTGCTTCTTGTAGCGATAAAGGGGCTTCAGAACAACCGCCTAATGTTATACTGATTATTTCTGACCAATGGTCTACAAAAGTTGCTGATGGTTCTGGGAATTATGACAATGGCATTCAAACTCCAGCGATAGACCATTTGGCAGCATCGGGTATAAGGTTTACACAATCCTATTCTACTTATCCGTTGTGTACCCCTGCCAGAGCCAGTCTTTTCACGGGACTTTATTCTCATAATAATGATGTTGGCTTTAACCTAGCTAGGGATTCTATTTTGGACCAAGCGGAGGCATTTACAACCTTGGGTAAATCGTTTAAGGAGGCAGGCTATAATGTTGCCTATTTCGGAAAAGAACACGCAGGCGGTTATGGCTATGCAAGTGCTAGTGAATTTGGTTCCATGACACATTCAGATGGAGGTATGTTGGCAGAGGGTTCTGCTTATGACCCTATTTTCACGGACGATGCCGTTGATTATGTATCTAATCAAAAAGGGGATAAGCCCTTCTTTATGACATTATCGCTCATCAACCCACACGATATCTGCAGGGTTTTGGGCGGTAAGGTGCAGGGAGCAACCTTTGCCGATGCCATACATTTTGCACGAACAGATGACGAGCCTTATTTGCGTTTTCAACCGCGTCCAGACCTGCCAGAGAACCACAACATTACCTATGAAAAAGGGATGATTCTTCACGAGGACTTTATGTATAAAGAAGTCTTTGGGCTTAACGAAGACGAATGGAAGCGCTTTATTGCCACCTACCAATTGCTTATTGAAAATACAGATAGATTAATAGGTCAGTTGTTGGCAACTGTTGAGGCACAGGGCATAGACGATAATACCATCATTCTATTTACCACAGATCACGGGGAAATGGCTGGAAGCCACAAGTTGATAGCCAAAACCACTTTCTATGAAGAGTCTGCTAAAACTCCTGTCATCATCAAATACCCTAAATTGATTCAGCCAAAATCAATCAACGAAAGGGCCTTGGTAGGAACCATTGATGTCATGCCGACCCTTTTGGATTTAGCAGGTATAGCAGTTCCTGAAGGCTTAGATGGGCGAAGTTTTAAAAGTGAGATAATCTCACCTGAAACAACAGAAACAAACTTTGATGTACTTTTTAGCCAAAATCAATTTGGCAGAATGGTGCGCTTTGGTCAATTTAAGTATGTGCGCAGTATTGTATATGGTGTAACCTATGAAGTGCTCTATGATTTGAAAAACGACCCGTTAGAGTCTGAAAACCTAAGTAACAACAAAGCTTTTAACGATACGCTGAACAAAGGCAGAAAGCACTTAGATGATTGGTTAGCGGTTGCGGATACACCCCTTGTTACACGAAACTGATTATCAATTATGAAAACGCAATATCTTCTTGCTTTATTGCTCTTTTCACTAACCCTAGGTTGTTCCTTACAACAAAAATACAGTGCATTTAAATATACTTTTGAACAAGATATCCAAGCGCTAGAACAACTAAGAGATTTTGAAGAAAAAGAAGATTACTTGCTTTTTTTAGGAAGTTCAAGTATAAGGAGATGGGATACTATTGAAGCTGATATGGCACCCTATGTTGTTGTTAAACGAGGATATGGGGGCGCGCACTACTACGATCTAATTCATTACGTAGATCGGTTGATTAAAGATAAATTAGCCGCCAAGGCTGTAATTATTTTTGTTGCTAATGACATCACCGGTCCAAATGACTGGGACAAAATACATCAAGATCTGACGCCGAGAGAAATAAAAAAGTTGTTCAAAGCAGTTGTAAAAAAGATTCACAAGCAGCTTGGTGACGAGATTCCCATTTTTGTCATTGAAACCACGCCAACACCTAGTCGATGGCATGTTTGGGGTCAAATCTCAACAGCAAACGATCTTATCCAGGAGTATACTGAAAAGCAGGCTAATTTGAATTTTATTTCCACTAGAAATGAATTTTTTAATAAGCGCGGTGTTCCTAAGGGCAAGTATTTTATCAAGGATAGCCTTCACTTGAGTGAGGCAGGCTATGACTTGTGGGAACAAATCATAAAAGACGCATTAAATAAACAATTGTAATAATTAAAACCAAAAGGATGAAAAAGCGCTTATTATATTTTTTGTTGTTGTGGTTTGTGTCCTTTAAATTAACGGGACAAACAAGTACATCGCTTGAAAGAAGTACACCCGAATCAGAAGGGATTTCGTCTGAAGCCCTACTTTCTTTTATTAATGCTGCAGAGGAGAATATAGATGCCATTCACAGCCTGATGGTTGTAAAAAACGGCAAAGTGGTAACTGAGGGTTGGTGGCGCCCGTATAACGCAAGCACCCCCCACGAACTGTGGTCATTGAGTAAAAGTTTCACCTCATCTGCTATTGGATTTGCAGTTCAAGAGGGCTTGCTTTCCCCCCACGATTTGGTGATTTCTTTTTTCTCAGAAAAAATTCCTAATAAACCCACTTGGCAATTAAAACAATTGAGAATTATAGACTTACTTACCATGACTTCTGGACACATGAAAGAGCCTACCCTTTTCAATTTAGAAACAGATTGGGAACAGGCGTTTTTGAATACTGAAATTCCCTTTATGCCCGGAACGCACTTCTTATACAATACACCCGCCACCTTTATGCTTTCTGCCATTATCCAAAAGATAACAGGAGAAAAATTAGTTGATTACCTAACCCCTCGTCTATTTGAACCTTTAGGTATTGAAAAGCCCAAATGGGAGTTAAACCCAATGGGCGTTAACACTGGCGGTTGGGGATTACACCTCAAGACCGAAGACATTGCAAAATTTGGGCAATTTTATTTGCAACTGGGAAACTGGAATGGCGAACAGTTACTCTCCGAAACCTGGATTAAAACAGCAACGTCCAAACAAGTTTCAAATGGGAGCAACCCTGCCAATGACTGGACACAAGGCTATGGTTATCAGTTTTGGCAATCGAGGCATAACAGCTACCGAGCTGATGGAGCTATGGGGCAATTTTGCTTGGTTATTCCGGATAAAAATATGGTAGTTGCCATTACTTCTGGCACCAGTAATATGTCAGGAATTATGCAATTGGTGTGGGATATTTTGCTTCCTGCATCCAAAGAAGATTCATTGCCTGCTGACTTTGTTGCTTTTCAAGAATTAAAACAAAAAACGGCAAGCCTTTCGTTGAAGCCCGTTGCAGGAATGGAAAGCAGTGAATTACAAGAAAAGTGGTTCAATAAAAAGTACTTGATGGCTAAAAACGAACAAGGCGTTAGTGCCCTAACGTTTAAAGTGGATAAAAATGGGAGCTTACTTATCATTGATATGGAGGATGAAACAGAAAAGATTCCATATGGCTACGCAGCGTACACAATGACCGGACTAAAAAACCACCTCCCTTTCAGTCGCGTAAGACGTTCTGGATTTCTGCCTAAATCATCGCTTAGGT
>PKDU01000014.1 GCA_002862705.1 Flavobacteriaceae bacterium | reverse complement strand
CGCTAGTGTCAACCATTTGTTTTACAGTTTGCGTACTGTAAAACTGTCTTCCCCAAAGTACGCTAACTCCTTTGCGTACTGTTTAGCACTTAATTTTTGCCCTTCTACTAAGTAAGTTAATCCCGGCTCTATTACAATATATGTAACGTTCATAGCGTGTGCTCCTTTGTTGCTATAGTAGTACACTAGCGCATTACTGCGCTAGTGTCAAGCCTTAATTTAGTTTGTACTAGCAGTTTTATAAAATTTTGCTAGTTGTGTTTGTGTCACAGTGTACAAGCAGGGCAGTGTAATATTGTGTGCATAACGCTGCTCTTGTGTTGTAACGTCTACAATCAAAAGTGTATTGTAGTTAATTACAGTGTGTACAAATTTTGGCATGTTGCAGTGCTCCTATGTGTTGCTATACAGTAGTTATAGCAAAAGTAAAAGCGCATTGCAACCAAAAAATGCGCTTTTACTAAATCTTTTTTATGCCTCGTTATTGCCTCCCCAAACCGTCTCCATCTCTTCCTCCGAGACGTACCAGTCTGCTGCACAAAAGTCTTCAATCAGACCATGCAGTACAGGATCTTCTTCTGCTGTGGTTTCTAATAGTTCGTCTACATTCTCCCAGTAATCATCGCCACCCTCTGAGTCATACAATCCAATGAAGCCCATACCTGGCTCAAAGTATTTAAGCTCAATGTAACATGAGTCCCAGTCTTGCGCTAGTGTAGTAAACGCTTCTACTGGCGGACTCCATGCGCTGTCAAAGTAACCTTCTATTGTGCTAGTGCCGTCGCCGTTGTCTGTGTACTCAAGTCCCTCTGAGCTTACATCCCACTTGGTCCCCCACTTGCTGATTGCTGTTTCTCTATCGTACTCCCCAATGGGTGCAATAGCTTCCAGTAGTTCATGGTCGTCGTCTTGTTCAATAACTGACTTCAGCTGCACCAGTGTGCTAGTGTCACCTGTAATTAGTAATGTATTGCTGCACCAATTTGGCATAGTGTGTACTCCCTCTGTGTGTGTTTGTGTATTTGTTATACTACACTGCTACGCATGTGTCAACCAGAACTTTATACACATGCGTAGCAGCGGGGCCTTACTACGCTGTTACTGGAGCACCCATAAACGTGTAAGGCTTGTTCCAGGCACTGCCAATCATAATGTCAATGTAATGGCTGCGGTGGAAGTAGTCTGTCATTGAGTCGTCGTTGCAAAAGTATCTGTCTCCTTGGCATGCACCTAGCAGCTCGTTTAAGAAGTTACGTGCAACTCCACCGTAGTGTGAGTCAATCCAATGCACATTAACATCAATATATTGATCTGGGCCACGCATGTAGTCGCTAAAGTCAATGTGTCCGCTTTTAACTTTAACCACCAGTGTACTATGATGCCGTACACTGATGCTGCCCTTCATGTCATACTTTTTAAGTACGGCCTTGATACCCGGCGCCAGTCGTGCTTTGTCTTGTTTGCTTACATATGCCATTGTGTTTGCTCCTCTGTTGCTATAGTAGTACACTAGCGCATTGCTGCGCTAGTGTCAACCACTTTTTTTATTCGTCCGCTGCTGCTTCTTCTAGCATTGTGTTAACATCGTAGCCGTACACTAGCATCTCTTGCAACAATTGCTTGCACGTCTCATAGCTGTCCCACTGTTGTATTTCAAACTCGTCCTCACAGTTATATGCATCGCTTAATGCTACTTGCATATTGTAAAACATTTTTGTGTGTGCTGCTTGCATTGTAGTGCTCCATTTTTGTTTTTGCTATACGTACTGTATAGCAGCTTTTAAACAGCAGCGCAAGTAAAAAATGCGCTGCTATACTTTTTATTTTTTACCTACTTTAGTTTACATACTTTAGTATGTCCTCTGTTAAAAGTAGTACGCAGTCATGTGCATCTGTATTGCTGCTTATAAAAATTTCATCTATGTTATATGCAGCTAGCTCATTTGCTGCACACTGTGCGCTAGTGTACTGCTTGCACAATACGTGTGCATCTGTTTGTGCATCGCACACTAAGACTTCTACTACAGCTTTGCTATAGCTGCTAGTGTAATTTTCCTCACCATTGTAAACTGCGCTAATGTGTAAATTGTGTTGCATAGCTGTGCTCCTCTGTGTTGCTATACTAGTACACTAGCGCATTACTGCGCTAGTGTCAATCACTTAATCTGAATTTGTTCAATTAAATCGTAGCCGTATTCATCTTCACCTGCGGCTGTATGCGTAGCGGCCATCACCTTGTTGGCTACTTCACATAGGAAGTCTACATCAACTTCACATAGTGTATCTGCAATTTGGTTGATTAGATCGTCTGCACTTATCTTCATTGTGTTTGCTCCTCTGTGTGTAGTAGTACACTAGCGCATCGCTACGCTAGTGTCAATCACTTATTATGTATAGTAGCTAATTATTTTATTATTTTGTACTGTAACAAAAGCTTCTGCGTAGTACTCTCCACCGTACGTCATAGTTGCGCTAAAGCATACTACATCGCCTTCTGGATCACGTTGCTTGCTATAGTAACTAAAGTCTGTAAACGACGTAGCTGTGTCGTAGTTAACTACACTTTGTGGGTTATCTAATATCTGTGCTAGCATTGTGTGCTCCTCTGTTGCTGTAGTAGTACACTAGCGCATCGCTACGCTAGTGTCAATCACTTATTTACGCTATGGCCCAACTTGGTGTTAGCATTGAAGCTGGAACTTTCCACGTGCTGTGCGCCGTCTTGACAATCACTGTCTTGCGGTTAATCTTTGTTACTGTGCCTTGTTCAGTAACACCACCGCGTCCTTGAAAGCTCACAGTGTCTCCAACTATAAGACTGCGTGTGAGTTGATTGCCCAATAGTGTGCGGCGCAGCTTGATCTCATCAGCTACTATTTTCAGTTGTTCAATATCCATCTTGCGCACGTTGTCAATCACTGTGTTGATCATAACCATTTGTTTTCTCCTCTGTTTCTATACCACAGTTATAGTATATCCTCCTCACAGTGTCAACCAGAAAAAAAGATCTTTTTCCCTCTTGACACACAGTATGTAATTTGCTATAACACTTGTGAGGACCAAGAGGGCTGGAACGGGATGCTACAGCTCTGACCTATTAGTTTAATGACTAAACCATTCACTTCAAAAACCAAAAAAAAAATTCAAAAAGTCTTGACAATGAAAAACTCAATCAAATCAATAGCCTAAGTGAACTGTTAAATGTACAGTGTAACCTATTGATCTTACTAGTGAATAGTGTAGTAGTGTAGTCAAGTGTAGTGTACAGTGAAAAGTTCAATGAAATCAACGTAGTGTAGTGTGTAGTTAAACCTCTAGTGTAGTATATAGTGTAGTGAGAAGATCTGAATTCTTTATAGTTATCAAGAGGTTATCAAACGAACTTGATTCTCCACCGTAAGGTGTCTAATGACGTGTCATATGGTGTCAAACGACGTGTCATACGGTGCCTAACGACAGGTCATACGGGGTCGATTTCAATGGTTTTCCTACAATTAGTTAATAATCTCAACAACTTAGCAGCAGATTTTAAACCGTTGGCCGAGGTTGTCAGAGGCATAGTTTAAATACTTTTTCTATTGTATCCCATTATATCCCTGTGTGGTATTCCCTATGTATTCTCACTACACTACACTACTAAGGTACTACACTGCACCCTAACAGCGGGGCCTTTGTACTAGTGTAATACCCTAACAGCGGGGCCTTTGTACA
>PKDU01000008.1 GCA_002862705.1 Flavobacteriaceae bacterium | reverse complement strand
GCAAAGTATGCAACCAGTTGTTTTTTAATGATATGATCCATACGCAAATATCGAATACAAAGATAAGTGATTCCAACAGGTTGCAACGCATTTATCCTATCTTTGTAAAATGCTAGCAAATGTATCTTATAACAACAAAGCCCAGCGCGAATCCATAGATATGCTGGTAGGCAAGCCCTTTACCCTTGTGAACCGACTTAAATTAGGCGGTGTGGGTTCACCCAAACTGCATGTGGTTTCGAGCAGCAAAGAAATTGACTCCCTCTTTGTTTTAGACCACAATGACAACACCTGTAATATCGAATTGCGTCCAAATGGCATCATTCTACGTTTTAGATCGCTGTTAGAAACTTACGGCTTGATTATTCCATACTACAAGCTTACCATATTTAAAGGGACGGGAGAGGCCTATAGCATTCACATGGAGCACCACAAGGTTGGCATCTCAGCAAAATCTAAAAATGTACGTGACTTTTTTAAAAAGATTCAGCAACAAAAAGCACGCATTTCAGACAACTACCTTTAGTATACCTCTGCTAGCATACAGCGTACGCTACCGCCGCCCAAGTCTTCAATGGTTGGGATGGGACTGTGAACTAGCTTGACATACTGCTGCAACTGTACCATCTGCTTGGAGGTAAGCGCATTATAAGCACGCGTGCTCATCACCAAAAGTGCTTTACCGTCTGTGGCCGTAAGCGCCAACATATTACCTGCAAATTGAGCAAGCTGCTGCTCTGTCAAAGGGATAACTACTTTTCCAGAAAAGGTAAGACTGTCTTGTAGCGATGCACGCTCCTTTGGATCATCAACAGCGTCTAAGCAAACAAGTGCAAAATCAGGAGCTACCACCATCATAACATTGGTGTGATAGATCAGCAAACGGGTGGTACCTACCGTTTGATAAGCATGAAAAACAACAGGCTTAAAAGAAAAGGCTTCGCAAAATAGGTTAAATAGCTGCGCGTCAGCACGTGCCGAAAGTGCACAGTATGCAATGCTGTTTTGATGATCGAGTACCATACTGCCTGTACCTTCTAAAAACTGTTGCTTCTTTTCATATTCGGAATAGTCAACCGTGTGCATCACGTCATATCCCTCCTTGCTAAGCGCCTCAAAGATGCGGTTGGAGCGTTCAGCTCTTCTGTTTTCGGCAAACATGGGGAATAAAACCAATTGGCCCTTACCCAATAGAGCAAACCAATTGTTTGGAAAAAGGGCATCAGGCGTGTCCGGTGTTAACCTATCTTGAACAACCGTAACCTTTATACTGTTCATGCGCAAGCAAGAAACCAGCGCATCGAATTCCGACTGTGCCCGCATCAACGACTGAGCAGCAGTAAGGGAGGTATGCTTTTGATAATAATTGGTTGCTGCGGTTTGCTCATTGGCACGAAAGCTAGCAGGGCGCACCATGAGGACGTGATGGGTAGGTTTCATGGGATACGGTATAACGGTAGGGTAACACAACGAAACAAACCGCCTTGTTTTCCTATTTCACTAAAATCGACTTCTTCGACTGTTATGCCACGTTGGCGCAGCCAAGCATTTAGACGCGTAAAGGAAGGGTCTGAAATAACTACGTTTGGACTTATGGAAACGACATTACACATCATCTGGCTCATTTCAACAGCTGACACTTCGAATATGTTATCGCTTCCAAAATGAGCAACAACCCAATTATAGGCATCCAAATCGGCAAAGCCCTCAGAGCAAGTCAATGCAGCGTTTTTTCCCACTAGCTGAAAACAACAGTCCAAGTGCAATGCGTTTTCGTGTGGAATCGTATTCGATTTTTTTAACTCAAATGCCTTCACTTTTTTGTGGGGAAAAGCCTGCTGTAAGGCCGCAACTGCGGCCTTATTAGTTCTGGCTGTAAGTAATTTTGCATAATCAGGACGCGTTGATATACCCACATAAATATAATCGTTGTGAACAATAACATCTCCGCCTTCGACATGCACCTCATTTGGGAACACCAGTTGCTTTGAAGCGGGGATTTGAGCTAATAAAGAACCTAAGCCTACCAATTCTTTTTCTCGATGTGGAATGATGTTGGAACGCACAAAAACATCGTCTACAACAAACCCCAAATCACGAGCAAATATTTGGTTGCAATCCGCTACATTTTCTGGACGAAGCACAGATACGCCATAGCGCAAAAAAACCCGCTCAAGGTCAGTTAACGCTTGTTGTAAGGCTTCTTTTTTAGGAAAGGTACCCGCAAGCAAATGCTTTTTGGAAGAGGGATCGTATACGTCTTGGATATTGGGCGGAGCACCCATAGCAGCTGCTGTACCCAACAATACATGAGTAAGCGTTTGCGTCTCTGAATGTATACAGAGTTTTATCCCATGACTTATCTTTTATTCAATGGTACGAATGGTCTTTGGTTTTTCCCTACATATATCTGTCTTGGACGGCCAATAGGCTCTTTGTTTAGTCGCATTTCACGCCATTGAGCAATCCATCCGGGCAAACGTCCAAGTGCAAACATAACCGTAAAAGTTTCGGTTGAAATTCCCATTGCACGGTATATAATACCCGAGTAAAAATCAACATTAGGGTAAAGTTTGCGTTCTACAAAAT
Organism: Flavobacteriaceae bacterium; assembly: GCA_002862705.1. Classification (GTDB taxonomy): domain Bacteria; phylum Bacteroidota; class Bacteroidia; order Flavobacteriales; family Flavobacteriaceae; genus UBA7446. Next base: position 1,219 of record PKDU01000008.1, on the reverse strand, counting down.
AAGGGTCGCTTAAAGCAGCTTCCTCCAGTTTTTTAGCAATATCCAATACAGGATCAACGATGCCTAGGTCTTCAAGTACCTCATTGGCTGATTTTTTGATGATACGTGCACGTGGATCAAAGTTTTTATACACCCTATGTCCAAAGCCCATCAATCGGAAAGGATCGCTTTTGTCTTTGGCCTTTTTCATGTATTTGTTAATATCTCCTCCGTCTTGGCGTATATCTTCGAGCATTTCAACAACAGCTTGGTTTGCACCCCCGTGCAATGGACCCCAAAGGGCCGATATACCAGCAGCTACAGATGCAAAAAGACCAGCGTGTGACGATCCAACAACACGTACTGTTGAAGTTGAGCAATTTTGTTCGTGTTCGGCGTGTAAAATCAAAAGCTTATTCAACGCTTGATCTACAATATGGTTGGCAACGTATTCTTTGTTAGGCTTACGAAACATCATACGTGCGATATTTTCAACGTAACCCAATGCATAGTCACCGTACTTAAGTGGAAGCCCCGATTTCTTTCTGTAAACCCAAGCAACCAATACGGGAAGTTTGCCCATGATACGAACAATTGCACGATATAACTGCTCTTCGTCTTCTATATCTACCGTTTTAGGGTTAAACGCAGTGAGTGCGCTTGTTAGGGAGGAAAGAACGCCCATGGGATGCGCAGAGCTAGGAAAGCTTTCCAAAATTTTCTTTAAGTCTTCATCTATAAAGGACTCTTCTTTGATGTCAACCAAAAACTTATCAAGCTGTTCTTGCGTTGGCAATTCTCCAAAAATTAGCAAATAAGCTACTTCCAAAAAATCGGCGTTGTTTGCCAAATCTTCAATATCATATCCACGGTAGCGTAGCACACCTTTTTCGCCATTTAAAAAAGTGATGGCGCTCTGGCAAGAACCGGTATTCTTAAAACCAGGGTCAAGGGTTATAAGATTGGTTGCTGCACGCAGGGTTTTAATATCAATTCCTAGTTCGTTTTCTGTTCCCTCAACTAATGGGAATTCAACCGATTTCCCGTCATAGGATAATTTTGCAAGTTTTTCCATTTTTTAATATCGATAATATAATGTAGTGAATTAAAACTTCAATTTAAAGGCTTTATCCTGTGGATAAAACGCGATTCTTCCTAACTCTTCTTCAATACGCAACAACTGGTTGTATTTTGCCATACGGTCACTACGTGATAGCGAACCTGTTTTAATTTGACCCGT
>PKDU01000063.1 GCA_002862705.1 Flavobacteriaceae bacterium | reverse complement strand
GTTGGCGTTAAGCACAATCCTTGGTTTGCGGCACTTCCAATTGTTCCCAATAAGGGGGAGTGGTTAACGGTTTCATGTAAGGGGCTTCAACTGTCACACATGATAAAGGGAAGTGTATTCATTGTCCCCCCGAGAAATGATAGGTATCGCGTGGGGGCTACCTATGCGCGCGCTTTTGAAAGCCTTGCACCCACAACCGAAAAAAAAGCGTGGTTAATAAATCAATTTAAAAAATATACCGACTTGCCTTTTGAAGTTTTGTTTCATGGCGCTGGTTTGCGCCCTACAGTTCCAGATCGATGTCCTGTAGTGGGTAGACATCCCAAATTTACTTCGCTAAGTTGTATAAATGGGCTGGGTTCACGTGGGGTATTATGGGCGCCATTTCTCGCAAGCCTGTTGGTTAAGCACCTTTATGCGAGTGCTTTTATACCAGAGGATCTTCAACTAAGACGTTTTATGCGTCCTTAAAAAGGTATGCCTTATTAACAAAATACGTCTTTTTAAGCTAAAATGGTTGATTAATGCGTTTTGGATTCACTTTTTTTATCGAAGGGGTTTGTTTCGAGTAAACGTATAATTATCACATTATGAATCGATTACAATAATATTTAAAAGCATTACAACAAAATTCTAATTTCAATTTCATTAAATTTTAGAATATGTGAATAAAACGCGCATTTTTCTATCACTTACAGGTTAGATGTGCTTTTTTTTTATTAACTTTAGAAAAACAATATAAATATGGCTTATTCATTTCAAAACAGTAAGGGTAAAACTTATTACCTTCACACTAAAGATGTAACACTCAAAGGAGGAAGAAACCAGACTATCTATTATTTTGCTAAAGATCAGCGAGATAATGCTTGCGATTTACCAGCTAGTAAGAAGGTCGTTGAAAACGAACGTACTGGACTTCCTTTCGTTAAAAAGGCTTAATATAACATTTATATAAGCTTAATAATTTATAAAACCTTGTCAATTGGCAAGGTTTTTTTTTATCTAAACACCACCCATTTACCTCCTACATCATCCCACATTAAACTTAACGTTTCAAAGAAAGGGCCTCTATCAGTAATACCAAATCCAAAAACGTTAAACGTATTAAGTTGAATTTGAGTCCCTGTAGAGAGTTCTAGTCTTATTAAATCTGATTGCGAATTTTCAATAATTTTTACAACTTTTCCTTGTATTGAGATATCGCTTAATGCTAACAAACATGAACTATTACAATCAATGTAAAAAAGGTCATAATTTTCAAGGTCACTTTGCGAAATTGTATTAATTATACTTGCATCAATTACACTTGGGTAAACCTTAACACTCAGTAAATTATTAGTGTTTTCAACGAATTGTTGGAGTGTAACATTTGTGTCATTGTTTCCATCACCGTCTTTATCTACTGTATTGTCTTTTATGTAAATATTTTCAGAGTTATTGACTTCTATCCAACTCGTTCCATCATACACTTTAAATACTTTATTAAAACCTGATGAATTACTGTTATCAACCCACAAATCTCCTTTTATTGGAGTTGGAACAGTCGGGGCACTAGTCGAAGTGATAATTTCTACTCCAGTCTTTGACATGGTTCCTTTATTGTCTACAACATTAACTCTACCCTGTCCAAAAGCAAAACAAGACACTAACATTATTAGGGTTAGTTTGGGATTAAAAAGAGATAAAAACGAAAATATTTTCATTAAATCGATTTATTTTAATAAAAATTATTGTACTAATTTATATACTGTACTTCTATAATATCGCCGCTAAATAAAGGAACTGATGCGTCAATTATAACACTTGAACCAGATGTTGTGTAGTCAGGTGTTGTACCACTGGCTGTTAGCTTTACTCCATTTCTAAAAACAAATGTTTTACCGGGAGTAAGGCTCAAGCCTGCTATAGCGACTGTGTATGTTGTTGAAGGAGTTGCCGCAACTACAAATCTATCACTAGCACCAACAACATCTAAAGCGCTAACCAGCAGTTTTTTAATTTCTCCTGTTGCCTCATCAAAAACAGCTAAAGTATACCCAGATGTATTTAAAGTTGAACTAGTAGCCGCATTTCCGGTCTCTTGGTCTGAACCTTTAAGGCCGAATACAACTCCAGAAGCTGAAGCATCAATGAATGTATCAGTAGAAAGAACACCTCCCAAAGACAATGTGGTTACTGTTTCATTTCCGGCTGATGCACTTGCGTTTGTAAGAGATGTTATCCCGTTTTTTACTTGCAAATATTTAATTGTTCCCTGGTTGTCAATTAATTTAATTGAACCTGATTGTACAGCTGTAGCGCTCGAATAGTCAACCTCAGTATCTTTCACACTAGTGTTTGTGATTTGACTAAAAGCAGAATTGCCAACTGTAAAACAAATAGTTATTAGAATTATTTTATTTTTCATAATGATTAAATTTAACGTTTTTTATAGAATTTGAATAATTTTTATTTTGTCTCCGGCAAAACAGCTTATGCCTACAAGTTCGATTACATTTACTCCTAAGGATATAAAATCTACACTTATTCCATTCCTGAATACTGATATGTTATTAATGTCTGATATAGGGTTTAGGGTATTAAACCGAGTTTGACCGCTGATAGCTGAAAATTTTGAAACAACCTGGGATAAAGTTGAATTTCCCGCAGTCCAACTAGTACCATCGTATCTAAGTATTTGTCCTGAAATTGGAGGTATTGAAAGGTCAACATCAGACAAATTATTTAGTGAACCATCAAAAGAAACAATCAAAGGATCAGTTAAATTGCCAGATCCTGTAACAATTATAGGTGCATTACCTTGACCCACAAATGTGCTTTGTTCAGATTCAAGTGCATAAAAAGCGAATGGCACATAATTAAGTTCATCATATGATACATCTGTCCAGTCACTACAAGCACCACTGTAATCTAATTCAACTTTTAAAAATTTTTCTGTACCATCCCATCTAAGATCTTCTAATCTACCTACTAGAGAAGGATTGTCACCTCTACCAATAACTAGATTTATTTGCCCATAATAGTCAGTTCTAGTATTATGAGTTTCGGAGTATTCTAATAAATTGCTGTCATCATAAACTCCAAATCTAATACATACATCTTTTTCAGAATAAGGAGTTACATTTGAGTCAATTCCTGGGATTTCAACAGTTGGATAAAGTATTACACCTTGATATGAAATTCCTTTCTGCCCAAAGCTAAAATTGCATAGCATCGAGACAGAAACAGAAAAAATAAAATGTCTTAGAGCCATAATCTGAATCCGAAAATAATTATACTTTGGTTTATTTTAAACTTTTCCTCATTATCAGTAATATTTATCATGGGTATAAATTCATAAGCACCATACAAACTGATAAAATCACTAGCATCGAATCTAAGTTTTAACCCAATTAATGGCGAAATCCATATGCCCTTAAAATCCTCAACCCCTTTAAGGTTAAAAGTAGATTCGTTTATTTTCTGAGTCCCAGCAACTAATGAAGATAGTTGCCCTCCAATAGTTGCAAATAGTTGAATATTAGTGCACGAAGCACAAAACTTTCTGTTTGCAACACTAATTATTCTATAATCAAGCTTAGTAAAAACACCCAAAAAGCGAGTATCATAAATAAGTTCTGTGTTTATAACCCTACCGATACTATTTGCTTGTTCTAATGAAATACCAAAACTGACTTCATGGTTGTTTAAAAATTCTTTTGAATACGAAAACCTAAATGATTGTCCTGTAGTTGAGAAAAAACTGATTTCTGGCGATTGAGTTTTGTGCGAATAAAATGAGGTTGTTTGGCCGATTTCAAAGTTTATACTTTGCCCAATCAAAACAAAAGGCATAAAAAAGATTAATAAATTTCCAAAAATTGTTTTAAACATCTTAACTTTAAAAAAAACTTAAATGAA
>PKDU01000002.1 GCA_002862705.1 Flavobacteriaceae bacterium | reverse complement strand
GCCAATAGCTTGTCGCATAAATGCGATCCTAAAAATCCTGCTGCCCCGGTAACTAGTGCTCTTTTCATCTTCCAATGGAATAATAACTAAAACCTAACGAATCCATTTCTTTGGGATTGTAAATGTTGCGCCCGTCAAAAATAACTGGGGTTTTTAGGGTTGTTTTTAACTTATCAAAGTCAGGATTTCTAAAGGCGTGCCACTCTGTGCAAATCAGTAATGCATCTGCGTCCTTGACCGCATCCATCATACTTGATGCAAAGGCAATGCTGTCGCCCAATTTTGCCTTGACATTTTCCATCGCTTCTGGATCAAAAGCGGTTACGGCTGCTCCGGCTGCTAACAGCTTTTCGATTATATATAAGGCAGGTGCTTCACGAATATCATCTGTATTGGGCTTAAACGCTAGACCCCAAAGGGTAATTTTCTTGCTCTTTAAATTCCCTTCAAAGTGATGCTCCATTTTCGGGAACAAGATGGTTTTCTGTTTCTCGTTTACTTCAATCACGCTGTCTAAAATAGCAAAGTGATGCTGCGCGTCTTTCCCTGATTTATGCAATGCTTTTACATCTTTGGGGAAACAAGATCCGCCATAGCCAATTCCAGGGAACAAAAAGCGTTTTCCGATGCGTTCGTCTAATCCCATTCCCATACGCACATCGTCCACATTGGCACCCACCTTTTCGCAATAGTTCGCGATTTCGTTCATGTAGGTGATTTTGGTTGCCAAAAAAGCGTTAGCAGCATATTTGGTCAACTCTGCCGATTTGATGTCCATAAATACAATCGGGTTGCCGGAGCGCACAAAGGTTTTGTATAACTTTCCCATGGCATTTTTAGCACGTTTTGACTCCACCCCAACTACAATTCTGTCGGGTTTCATAAAGTCTTCCACGGCAAAGCCCTCTCGTAAAAACTCAGGGTTTGAGACCACGTCAAAGGGTACATCGGTTTTGGCTTGTAGTGCCGCTTTTACACGCTCGCCAGTCCCCAAGGGTACCGTGCTTTTGCTGACCACGATTTTGTAGTCTTTTATCAAATCGCCAATTTGGTTAGCAACACCCAACACATAGGACAAGTCGGCAGAACCATCTTCGTCTTCTGGAGTAGGGAGTGCTAAAAAAATAATGTCGCCGTGTGCAACACCTTCCTCAATTTTGGTGGAAAAGTGCAGCCTGCCCGATTTGATATTTCGCTCAAAGTAGGTTTCTAAATGCGGCTCATAAATTGGCACTTCGCCGTTTTCCATTTTGGTCACTTTGTCTTTATCAATGTCGATGCATAGTACATCATTACCCGCCTCTGCCAAACAGGTTCCGGTAACTAAGCCTACATAGCCAGTGCCTACTACGGATATTTTCATTTTTGGTGAGCGTGTTTAATTATTAGGCAATAATAGAACAAAAAATAGATAATCCCCCGTTGTCTAACCAAATATGACTCAGTCAAAAATACCGAAGCAAAAACCAACACCATTAAAAACGCCCAAGTTGACTTCGTTTCTAACGCATTCTTCATTATGAAGTAAAAAACTAACGAAAGAGAGAATAGCCCCATTAAACCAAGCTCTGCGATTGTTTGCACATATTGGTTGTGAAAGTTATACTCCTGAAAACCGGGGTATATGTTATACTTTTTGTGTTTGGTTTTAATGTGTTCTTGAGAGGAATTAAATCCATATCCTAAAACCCATTTCTTGTCCTGTTGCAAAAGCTCCCAAAAAACACGCCCTTGAAAAAGTCTAATAGAAGAGCCTGTCCAAAAATACACATGATTAAATTTTTCTGTAGTAAGCACCTCCGCAAAATTGCTTTGCATTTCGTCGTTTACTCTTTCTTTAATTTTAGTAACACTAAGCAAAACCACACAAAACAGAGAAAATACACTCAAAAATAATATCTTGATTTTAAGTGACCTTATTCTTTGCAGCACAACAAATACGCTTATAATTCCTAAAAAGAGAATGATCATCTTTGAGGACAGTAAAACAATGACCACAACAATCAACACAAGTTTAACTAAGTCCCAGATACTTTTGGTTTTAGTTAATAGATAGATGTATGATAACAGTAAAACCATAGAAAGATAGATTGCATTGATGTCAAATAGTGATGAAAATTCATGATAAAAAAACACATCAATGTCCTTGCTAGCCTTGTACCTTGTTAATGCGTTTATTGCAAGGAGTATCGTGTAGAGTACTAAAACATTAGAAAAAACGTTAAATACTCTCTCTACTCCTCTTCGTGTTAAAACGTTCACAAAAGAAAACGACAAAGGAATGATTAAAAAAGGAAGGGCAAGTATTAACTTAGAGGAAATATTTTCATTATCCTCTGTAAGTATCAATGATATTACTATCACAACAAAATAAATTACGGGTGGTGCTAACGCTCTTATTTTCTTAGGCCTGTTAAACGCAGCATTTAGTAGAGATACTATGGAAAATACAGCAAGGCTAATGCTCCCAAATGCGAAGTTTAGTAGCTGAAAAGTTAATACAACTACTATGAGGTAAACATATACGCTTTCTTGTTTTAGTATGTTTTTAAGATGATTGATAGACTCTGACAAGGGTTTTTAAATAGTTGATATTAACTGATTTCCAGCTAAATTTATAACGGATTTTTTTCGTGTTATTGTCTATCATTTTCGAAAAAGCCTTTTTTTCCAATTTTTCTATAAAACCTGTTACATCTGATGCGTCTGTAAAATAGTGCGCGTCTTCACCCAAAACACCTTTGTTGAATGGGTTGTCATGTGCAACAATTAATGCTTCTGAAGCCATTGCCTCTAATAAGGATGGGTTTGTCCCCCCAACAGAGTGTCCATGAAAATATAAGCTAGAAAATTTACGAAGGGCGTTGAGTTTAACAAGGTCAAAGATACCGCCCAGAAAATAAATTGATGGCGTATCTTTAAACTTCTTATAGATATATTTTCCGTATTTTGTGCCCTGATGATTTCCAATAACAAAAAAACTACGTTTTTGGTTAGAGGCACAGTGCCCATCTAAAATGACCTCAATATTATTCTCGGGCTCCATTCTTGCGATAAGCATATCATAAGAAAAAGGCCGTACATTATAATCTTCTAAAATACTTTTTTGAAAATGTTCAGGAATATTTGCGCCATATGGAATATATGTAGATTCAAGCCCGTACTTCTTTTTAAGATAGGTTTGAATTCCCAATGAGTCTGCTATTAAAACATCGCTACTTTTAGCGGCTAATTTTTCAGCGTACTTTAAAAATTTTTGCACAAGGGGAGTATACTTTGTTCGCTTCCACTCCAATCCATCCATGTTCGTAACAACTTTTGCTGCTTTTGGAAGCAAAAAACGCCAAATAGAGTTTGAAGTGTAACCAAGCTGTAGAATCACATCGAAATTTTGTCGTCTAGAGTTCAGTATGCAGTTTAGGTCATAAATAAACTGTCCAAATGTGCCAACTAAGTATTCTGGGTCAAAGCAATGAATAATTTTTACCCCTTTAAAGTATGGTTTTTGGTACTTATGGTTGTGTGAGTTATAAACGGTTATATCGTATCCCTCTTTTGCTAAAAAAACAGCAAAGTTTTCAGCAAACTGCTCAAACCCGCTGTAATTATTGGGTATTCCTCTAGTCCCTATAATAGCTATTTTCATAAAATTCAATTTCACTTTGTTTAAAAAAGGCTCCAACTAATAATGAAATTGGGTCAGCTAAATTATAAAGTCCGCTTATTACAAATGATGAAATAATGTAAAAAGTCACAATTCCTACAAGAATATTGTAAGAGGGTACCATTTCTTTTGTACTACTAAATGGCACAAGTATAAACACAAAAAATAAAATGTAGCTTAGTAAGCCAATGAATCCCGTTTTGTAAAGCACATACACGTAGCCATTGTGTAATAATGAAATAAATCTCATGCCCTTGTCGTCATCAGAAAGGGGCGCATAAAAATCAAGATCTATTAGCGACCCCATACCCA
>PKDU01000038.1 GCA_002862705.1 Flavobacteriaceae bacterium | reverse complement strand
AACAACCATGAATACATTATGCAAAGTATATTTGACTGATGTGCAACCACAGTGGAACACACACAGTATGTATGAGTAGGCTGATGAGAATGATCTTAATATGCATAACAGTACTTATCCGAGATTCCCACTGCAGAGTTTTTGGGCGTAGCCCGAAATTCCCTTTACACAGTAAAAATACCGCTGCGCAAAAAATTTAGGGGAAGTACTTATGCTTTTGGGGTGGCCGTACAGTGTCCTGGGTGAGTTTTAGCGTGAGTGAAAATTGAAAACAAAAGATTGAGATTGAGATTGAAGAGACTACGCTACGCTAAATGTAAAGTAGTTTTTTATTTTATATACCCCCCACCCCTCAAAAAAAATAAATTAAAAAAATAATTTTTTTATTTTTTTTTATATACTTTAGTTACATACTTTAGTATGTATAAAAATAAAAAGTATAGCAAGCAATTTAATGCTTGCTATTTTTTTTAAATTATGTTACAGTTCCCAGTAGTCTTCTACTAAGTACAAGTGTAGCAAGCTAATACAGTCCTCGTTGTGCTCCGTCTGCGCAAGCGTGTAGTTGTGCTGCTCCGCTAGCACAAAGTCCAGCATAGCTAAAAATATATTGCTGTCCGTTTTTGCAGCGTTTTGCATTGCAGCGTTTTGCTGCAAGCTGTTGACTAGTGCGTTATATGTAGTATGCATATTGTGCTCCGTTTTTGTTTGCTTACTGTGTAACTGTTATAGCATGTACAAACTAAAAGCGCAAGCATTATTTTGCGCTTTTAGTAACTTTTTTTTAACTACACTTTAACTGTACGTGCTGCGCTTGTGCGACCTAAGTGACCGCTACGTGCGTACTTAGTGCTAGTGCTAGTGCTTTTTAACACTGTAACTTTGTTGCGCTGCAAAAACTGTAACACAAGTTTTTGTGTTGCGCTGCATGTTGCTTTTTTATTTAAACGCTGCATGTTTTTTACACTTTGCTGTTTGTTGCTTACAATTATGTTATAGCAGTTTTTAAGCAGCAGCGCAAGCATTATTTTGCGCTGCTATACTTTTTATTTTTATACATACTTTAGTATGTACTTACATACTTTAGTCGACTTCGCAGCTATACTTATTAATAACTGCTGCAAACTGCGCATTGTTTGTGTACGCAGTATAGCAAACGTAAAACATATTTTGCGTTATGTTTAGCGCAGCAATTTGCTTAAAAGTTTTTAGTAATTGCTGCATGTTGCTAAAATACAACACGTTAGTAATAACGTCCGCAGCACACGTTATACTAATACTATTTGCGTTTATATTTACGCAGCAATTATTATTTGCAGCTACGCTGTTATAAGCTAATAGTTGCGCTACGTTAGTAACGTAGTTTGTTACTACATTGTAGTTTGTGCATTTTACTGTTTTAATTGCTTGCATGTTTTTAACACTTTTTGTTGCAGTAGCGTTTTTGCTACAATTACACTATGCACTAAAACGCTACGCATTGCAAGCATTATTTTGCAATACTATGCTTTTTATTTTTATACATACTTTAGTATAGGTCCCTCCCAGCTTTAGTATAAGGTTTGCGTTAGAGTGTTGGCACTGGGCCTCTCAGGCGTTAACGCTGTACCCCTCTGTGTCGATGATGTTCAAGCTCACGCTGTTGCCTTCGAAGATGGGATCCTTCTTCACCATTGCATTGTGTGCTGCTGCCACAGCGTCAAACAATGCTTGGGCCTCTTCGATGGTGCAGTCTAGTTCACAGTTGAATGATACTGTATATTTTTGAAAGTATGTCATGTTGTGCTCCTCTGTGTGTAGTAGTACACTAGCGCATTCTTGCGCTAGTGTCAACACCTAATTTCAACTTTCTTCTACTGCCAACACTCCGGGGTTGATCCATTCTGCAAACAATCCGTTTGCTTCCAGCACCTCGTTAATCTCTCTCTTCACACCAAACTGGTATGCTGGCTCGTTGCAAAATTCATTGTAGTAGTCTGCCCACACAGTATCATAGTTGTCCTCTGCGCTAATGCGGAATGTGTCTTCACCTCTGTCTCCGCCTTCAAGCACTGGCACTCCCATTTTCTTTAGTGCAGTGTAAGCTTTTCTATAGTTGCGTTTCATGTTGTGCTCCTCTGTTTCTATGTAGTAGTTATAGCAGGTAGTGATGTGTGCGTCAACCATTAAGTTCACGCACACATAGCAGCGGGGCCTAGTCGCTCATATACCTTTCCATTGCTTCGCCCTCAGCAAGTGTAATGCCATACTGTGCAATGTGTTCTGCGTTTGCCTTGATGCGCCATGCCAGTGCGTTCTCAAGTTGTGCTGCTGTCAAGTAGCTTGCTTTAGCTTTGAAGTCTTTAATTTCTTGTGCAGTCATTGTGTGCTCCTTTGTGTGTTGCTACAGTTATGTAATAGCATGTTACGCACAGCATAGCAAGCACTAAATGCACTTGCTATACTTTTTATTTTTATATATACTTTAGTTTAGTTTATATACATTAGTATGTCTTCTGTTAAAAACAGTACGCAATCGTGTGCATCTGTATTGCTGCTTATACTAATTTCATTTATGTTATATGCAGCTAGCTCATTTGCTGCACGCCGTGCGCTAGTGTATTGCTTGCACAACACTTGCGCATCTGTTTGTGCATCGCACACTAAGACTTCTACTACAGCTTTGCTGTAGTCGCTAGTGTAATTTTGTTGCCCGTTATAAACTGCGCTAATATGTAAATTATGTTGCATTGCAGTGCTCCGTTTTTGCTTACAATTACTGTATAACAGCTTTTGTATAACAGCACAAGCAAAAAATGCACTACTATGCTTTTGCGCAAAACATATACTTTAGTATAGGTCCCTCTCAACTTTAGTATGTGGTTTCATAGCATACCTAACCATCTCTCTCTCCCAGGGTTGCCAGTTCTTTGGATCTGCACTCATGGCAAACACATTGGCTCCGGCAGCTTCTAGTCTCCACGCAAGGTCGCTGGCACGGTTTGCTATTACATCAGATGGATCCTGCTCTGCAGTGGTACGCAGAGCAGTCATTGCTTGTTGAATTTGTCTTGTACTAAGTGTCAATCGTTAACCTCTTCTAATTCATTTTGTTGTATTCCTTGGATCAACTCTAGCTTGATCATAATGGCTTGGACTTGGTCTTGATCCAGTCCGGGTATAACATCATCACTCCAGTCGTCAAAGTAGTTTGGGTGAATGCCTGGCAATTGGACAAACATATCATCGTCAAATATTGCCACCTCATACCAGTCTCTTAGATCTTCTTTGATCACACTCAGTTGATACTTGCCAAATTGTACTTTGGCTTGAGCAAGACCATGTGCTCTTTCAAACTTTAAATCTGTAAACTGCATCGTGTTCTCCTTGGTGTGTTGCTACGTGTACTTGATAGCACACGTAGCTGGTGTTGTCAAGTGTTTTCTACATACACATAGCAGCGGGGCCTAGTTGCTACGTGTACTTGATAGCACACGTAGCTGGTGTTGTCAACTCACTTAACTTTTACAATTAAATCATTCTCCATTGTGACCTCTGCAAAAAACTCACGTCCTGGTAGTCCAGTTACCAGTGGCCTGTGCGCTCCAACAAAAGTTCCTGTGCTCACATACTCCGGACCAAACATGCTGGTCTCTCTGTACACCAGCTTCTTGCCAATGTTTTCTTTAAGTTCTTTGCGGCTTTTGTATCCAGTAAATAACATCATAGCGTGTGCTCCTTTGTTGCTATGTAATAGTTATAGTATATCTGCCCTGTGCTGTCAACTCCCTAAAGAGCAAAATCTTCAATCAATGCAAACTCATCTTCAAGACGGTACATCTCTTCTTCAATGTTCACCAACTCTTTGTTGTTCCTGTTCACCTTCTTGCCTGTCTTGGGCGACACTATCATCAACTGGTCTTGCAAGAACTTGCTGTAGTCTTCACAGCTGGGCAAGTCGCTTTTCCATTCTTCCAAGTCAACTACCGTAGTTGGAAACTCTTTCCAACCAATGCCGTTCTCACTAAACGCTGCCATCACAAACGCCATTGCGTCTGCTGGACGCTCAACATCCAGTACCAAGTAGTCACTGCCACCCTTCATCTTCCAGTAAGCATTGCCACTGCTGAACTTGCCATCTTCACAATGGCTACCATAGTTTTCTAAAATCTGTGTGCTTACAACATATGCCATCTTGTGTACTCCTGTTTGCGTTACAAGTAAACACTAGCGTATTTCTACGCTAGTGTCAAGTGCCTAATTCTAAAAAGCTTCAGCTTGTATCTCTGCCCTAAAATCTGC
>PKDU01000040.1 GCA_002862705.1 Flavobacteriaceae bacterium | reverse complement strand
TACAAAGAATTTTACATACAAGACGATCCAAGTACACCAACAGCAGCAATTCGTCTGCTTATTGACATTACAGACTCGTACAATATGTTTAATATTGGAAGAGAGGTTTATGTTGATTTGAAAGGATTGTATGTAGGTGAATACCGAACTGGCGATGGTGTTATTACTATTGGAGAATTAGACGGTGCCAATAACCGTATTACAAATGTAAGAGAAGAGGTAATGAAAGAACATATACTGCGTGCTGCAACTACTAGTGAAATTGAACCTTTAACTGTTAAATTTTCTCAAATCAATGACAGTCATGTGGGTATAATGGTTCAAGTTCATGATGTAAATGTAGCATCTTCAAATATTGGAGACCCCTACGTTGATCCTTATGACACTTTCGACACCCAACGCACCTTAGAAGCTTGTGATGGTTTTTCTAAAAAAACATTTTTATTAGAAACAAGTGCCTATGCCGACTTCAAACATGATATTTTACCATCTGGAACAGGAACCATTAAAGCAGTTGTAACAAAAACTTATGACGGCGATAATTTGGTTTTGATGTTAAATTCAACAGAAGATATTGATTTAAACGGGACACCTTGTGAGCTGTTAGAACTTTCAGATTTTGATACTGTTTTAGACGAACAATTTGACAATGTTGTGGACAACTCAAACTTTGATTACGATGGTTGGGTAAATTATGCCGAAGTTGGTGGTGAGTTGTGGACAGAGCAATTATTTCGCGGAAATGGATATGTTGAGTTTAGTGGCTTCCGAACAGGCGACGATGTAAATATCGGCTGGCTTGTTACACCAGCTTTTGACTTAACAGGAGCTACAGATGCTTACATAAATTTCAAACTTGCCCAACACCACTTAGACGATGAGGACAATAATACGCTAGAAGTATTTGTTTCTACCGATTTTGATGGGACAAACGTGACAACTGCAACTTGGGAAAAACAAAATGTAGCAATTCCTGGTGAGGATATCCCATGGTATGCATTTCAGGATGTTGGTCTTATTGATGTTTCTAGCTATTCTGGTAATCTTTATGTTGCGTTTAAATATACTGGGTCTGGCACAGACACTTCTTTAGACGGGGGTTATTTTGTTGACGACGTACTGTTTTTAAAGAAATAATATATCATATTGAGGGCCAACTATTTTCTCACTTTTTTGGCGGCTTGTATATATACAAATGCGTCCAGTCAAATACCTACCGGCTATTATAGTACTGCTGAAAACAAATCAGATCAAGAATTAAAGAATGCTTTACACAATATAATTGATGACCATCAAGAATATTATTATTCCTCAACTACTGATATTTTAAGAGAATCTGATGTAGATCCTAATGACCAAAGGAATGTAATTTTGTTATATACAGGTGAGTCAGTTGATGCTGAAGACGATTATCCTGGTATTTGGAACAAAGAACACGTTTGGCCACAATCGCGAGGTGATTTTGGGAGAACGTGGGGAGCTGGCTCAGATGTGCATAATTTAAGAGCATGTAATGGTAGTATAAATAGCTCTAGAAGTAATTTCAATTTTGATTTTTGCTATAACAGTTGTGACAACTTATTTGGGGGTAGTAAAAAAAATGAAGAAATAGAAATTTTTGAGCCTCGCGACGAAGACAAAGGTGATGTAGCAAGGATTATTTTTTATATGGATGTACGATATGAAGGCGACTCTGGGGAATTAGACCTTGAAATGACAGAAAACTATCAGTACGGGAACTCCCCTAGACATGCGGTTCGATCAACATTATTAGTATGGCACAATCAAGATCCAGTTGATGATTTTGAGCGAAATCGAAACAACGTTATTTACGACTATCAGGGAAATCGAAACCCTTTTATAGATCATCCTGAACTTGTGAATCATTTGTGGGGAGACAAACAAAATCAACAATGGAATTCTTCATTATCTATTTCATTAGATCTTAAAGATGAAGTATTTATTCCTAATCCCGTTAAAACAGAATATTTAAATCTTGAAAGTGATATTAACTATACTCAAATCGAACTTATTGATATGCGAGGAAAGGTTATTCGTCAACTTTCAGGTTATGTTAATCGTATTCAAATGCCAACTTCAAAAGGAATTTATTTTCTTAATTTAAAGCATGATAATAAAGTGATTTTAAAAAAGTTGATCATAAGTTCGTTTTAATGTGTTTATTTTAAGAGAGCTAAATCCTGTCCGAAATAGTTCGACTTTACTCCTCTATTCTCCACTGATTATTTTCGGGAATAATAATTTATTTTTGGGAATAAAATCATGTGCCCATTGCGCTATTTTCGAAACAGTGGTTAATATTTTTACAAAACCTTAAAGATTTAATTTAAAACGCATTGACACATTTTGGGTGCTTTTTTTTACTTTTCAAAGATGAAATATTTATGTATTAGGCTCGTCTTGTTATTCGTTGTATCACCTGCGACTTCTCAAGAAATTCAGCTTTTTGGACATAGGGGTGCTAAAGGTCATGCGCCAGAAAACACGGTAATTTCTGTGAAGAAGGCATTAGCTTTTGACGTTGATGGTGTTGAAATCGATGTGTTTCGATGCCAATCAGGAGAAATTGTTGTTTTTCATGACAAATCACTTGATAAGTTAACCAACGGTAGTGGTAAAATTGAAGAGAAAACATTAAAACAACTTAGCACGCTAAAAGTACTGGGAAGTGAACCTATTCCAACGCTTGACGATATCATTGATGTTATCAATGGAAGTGCCCGACTTAATATTGAACTTAAAGGAAAAAATACCGCAGAGGGAGTATTTTTTATAATGAAGAAAGCCATTGAAAGTGGTCGTTGGAAAGCATACCAGTTGTTTGTTTCTAGTTTTGACTGGGATGAGTTACGCGATTTTAAAAAGCTAACAACTGAATTTGGCATTGCGGTTTTAACAGATAAGAATCCCCTTGACGCAATTCCGGTTGCCCGTGAGCTCAATGCGTTTGCAATTAACCCTAAGCATAGTCATTTGACGCAGGAAATAATAAACGATATTCAAAGTGAGGGATTTGAAATTTACACATGGACTGTAAATAAAAAAAATCTAATCGAAGAACTCATTTCTTGGAAAGTGGATGGGATTATCACCGATTTTCCAGACAGATTAAAGAAAAAAGTAATCTGTAATAACTGAATATTATTTGTAATTGCGTTTTTAACCTAATAACTATCGTTAAATGAAATACCTTTTTATTTCTATATTTTTATTTTCATACTTAAATGGACAGGAAAAAACATTTACCATATCTTTTGGGTCATGCCAAAAGCACAACAAACCGGAAAGTGATCAAATTTTAGAGGCTATAACAACTGAAAATCCAAATGTTTTTATTTGGCTTGGAGATGTTGTTTATGGAAAAGATGGAGATGCCGATGACTTAACTGCCAAATACAACCAGCTAAAAGCCAAGTCTTCGTATCAAAAACTTTTACAGGAAACAAAAGTGTTAGCCATTTGGGATGACCACGATTATGGCATTAATAACGGCGGCAGTAACTACAAAAACAAAACGAAGAGTTTAATTGATTTTGGTGCATTTGCAAATATCAACAACGCTGAGGAAGTTGTGGGCCGTGGCGGCGCCTATCAACATTATGAGTTTATTCAAAATGATGTTAAAATATCCATAACTCTTTTAGATAATCGTTTTTTTAGAACTCCATATTTAGGCGAAAAAATAGCGGGTCAAATTTCTAACACACAAGGGGTACTATTGGGTGATCAGCAATGGCGTTGGTTAGAAAACGTCCTGAAAAATTCCACAGCAAATATTCATATTTTTGGAGGCGGGATTCAATTTTTATCTAACAAACATCGCTTTGAAAAATGGGCTAATTACCCTCAAGAAAGAATGCGGTTTTTATCTTTATTAAAAAAGTATCAAATCAAAACCCCTATTTTTTTAAGTGGTGATAGGCACCACTCTGAATTGTCAATTTTGAAGGAAAAAGACATCGTATTGGCTGATATAACTTCTAGTGGCATGACAGAAGCCATTTCTTGGAATAGCAAAGAACCAAACCCTTACAGAATAGGTGAGGTTGTAACACAAAACAGCTATGCTTCCTTAACTGTAGATTTAAATACACTCAAATCCACTGTTTCATTTCATGATATAAGAGGGGAAAAGATTACTTCTAAAGAATTGGAGTTAGCAATGATTGGCAGTGATTAAACCAAAAAAATATCCCCAATAACAATAAATTATTCTTGAGGATAATCGTACATCCCATTGCGCTATTTTCGAAACAAACATTTAAACTTTTATATGACTTTTTATAATCTACCTAAAAATCAATTTTAAGTTAGGATTAAACTTAAGCTTAGGTAAACCAAGAATGATTTCCAAATTCGTTTCGTGGAACGGGCTTTTTATGAGTCAAATAATATTGAAGGCCTCTGAGAACTGACTTTAAATATGATTTGAGTTTTGGCCTGATGACTGCGTAATGAAAGATTGGATAAAATAATTTAGGTATTTT
>PKDU01000025.1 GCA_002862705.1 Flavobacteriaceae bacterium | reverse complement strand
ACAACTCTCGTTTATCCCAAAGGAAAAGGACTCGCAAAAGGCGTAATGGCGCATAATGGCAGTGTTGCCATTCGCATTCCGACGGCAGGTTTTGCTTTGGATTTGGTCATATCTTTTGGAAAACCTATCGTCAGTACCTCCGCAAATATCAGTGATGCACCGGTCCCAGAAAGCGTTGACGAAATAGACCCGCATATTTTGGCACAAGTAGACGAAGTAGTACCTTTGAACAAAGAAAAAGGAGCACGTATTCCGTCACAGGTATTGCAACTAATGCCCGACGGAAGCGTGAAGCAACTGCGATGAAAACCCAAAAATTACATATCGAAGAAGCACTAGCACCAGCCGTATTTGGGCACGTCCAAAAAGCAGCAGATGCATTAGGTCTTGAGACCTATGTCATAGGCGGATATGTTAGGGACACCTTCCTCGATCGTCCAAGGGGGCACGACATAGACATCGTAACTGTTGGCAGCGGCATTAGCCTAGCCAAAAAAGTAGCCAAACTATTGCCCGGTGAAAATAACATCCAAGTTTTCAAGAACTACGGTACAGCCATGATTAAATGGCAGAACATGCAATTGGAATTTGTCGGGGCTAGAAAAGAAAGCTATGACCACCAGAGCCGCAATCCTGTGGTGGAGAATGGATCCCTAGAAGACGACCAAAACAGACGTGATTTTACCGTCAATGCACTTGCTCTTAGGCTCAACAAAGACGGTTTTGGTACCCTACTGGATCCTTTTAATGGCATCCAAGATTTGACCGCAAAAGTATTGCGAACGCCACGCGATCCAGATATTACCTATAGCGATGATCCCTTGCGGATGCTGCGTGCGGTACGCTTTGCTACACAACTGAACTTTGAAATAGATAAAACTTCCCTTTTATCCATCAAAAAAAATAAAGCGCGCATCGATATATTGTCCAAAGAGCGCGTCATTGAAGAAGTACACAAGATTTTAGCTTGCGCTGTGCCCTCTAACGGTCTTTTGCTGTTGGACCAATTGGGATTACTAGAACGCATACTACCTGAGATTACAGCGCTTAAAGGAATTGATGAGGTTGAGGGGCAAAGCCATAAGGACAACTTCTACCACACTTTTGAAGTAGTGGACAACATCTGTGCGTATACAGATAATCCATGGTTGCGCTGGGCAGCATTACTACACGATATTGGCAAAGCACCCACCAAAAAATTCGACAAGAAAGTTGGCTGGACCTTTCACGCACACGAGTTTGTTGGTGCTAAGATGGTTTACAAGCTTTTCAAACGTTTGCGTATGCCCCTAAACGACAAGATGAAATACGTTCAAAAGCTGGTTTATATGAGCTCAAGGCCTATTGTCATTTCAGAAGATCACGTAACGGATTCGGCGGTGCGCAGGCTCATTTTTGATGCCGGCGACCTCTTGGAGGATTTACTTTTGCTCTGTAAGGCAGACATCACCACAAAAAATCCAAAACGATTTGCCAAGTATCACAACAATTTTGACATCGTCAAAGCTAAGATTGAAGAAGTGGAAGCACGTGATCATGTACGAAACTTTCAACCCCCCGTTACAGGTGAAGAAATCATGCGTATTTTTGCACTGAAGCCTTGCAGACAGGTGGGCGAACTCAAAGAGGCAATCAAAGAAGCTATTTTAGAAGGCGTTATTCCAAATGAACACAAAGCTGCACATGATTTTATGCTAACAAAAGCCAAAACCATGGGATTATTCCCTACTTCATGATGTATAAACAACTACAACGCTGGACGCGTATTTCGCTTATTATCGTTTACCTTGTTATTGCAGCAGGGGCAACCGTTCGCATGACCGGTAGCGGCATGGGATGCCCAGACTGGCCCAAGTGTTTTGGCTACTACATTCCACCTACACAAGCAGAACAACTGGAGTGGAAACCAAACACCAAGTACAGAGAAGGAAACGTAATCATCGACGACGAAAGATTACTCGTAGCTTCGGCCTCCTTTACAACCACCGATCGGTTTAATAGCGATAGGTGGGAGCCGTATACAAAACACGATTACGCCGTGTTTGATGCCAAACACACATGGATTGAATTTATCAATAGATTGCTTGGGGCTTTATCTGGCTTGGCCATCCTCATCCTTTTTGGATTTAGCCTAAAATGGATTCGAAAAAAGCCCATTATCTTTATTTTTTCCTTGCTTTCGCTGCTGGGAATTCTATTTCAAGCTTGGCTTGGAAAAACAGTAGTTGACTCCAATTTAATGCCTATGAAAATTTCCCTTCATATGCTGATGGCACTGCTATTGGTAGGCTTCTTACTCGTGGTCAGGGTGGCATCAAAATCATTTGGGTTAAGCAAAAAACCATCTCGAAAAATTAGTTTGTTGCTTTACAGCACTTTTGCACTAACGCTTGTCCAAATCGCTTTGGGAATACAAGTAAGGCAATATATAGACACACAAGTAGTGCGTTGGGGATATGACTTCCCGCAGTACTGGCTTGCTACTCCAGAACGCAACTTTTATATCCACAGGAGCCTGTCCATACTCGTTCTCCTTGCAAATGCTTGGTTGTTTGTTCGTGTGATCAAAGAACAACTAGAAAAGGTTTTTATCAGACGTATACTTTGGCTAATCGGGGGAGAAGTAGCACTTGGCATTGCCATGTTCTATTTCGACTTCCCGTTCGCAACCCAACCATTACACCTGGTATTGGCCACACTGCTGTTTGGCGTGCAACTCTACTGGATTTTACGCATTAATTTACACCGCTATGATTTATCATTTTAGACTTATTTTAGACGCAAAAGAAGACGTTTTTAGAGACATTGCACTCGAAGAAGCAGACAACTTTGAAGATTTCCACAACGCCATCACACAGGCCTTTGGTTTTGGAGGTTCAGAAATGGCCATCTTTTACGAAAGTGACGAGGAATGGAAACAAGGAGATTCCATTTCGTTGTTTGATGTTGGAGACGAAAGCGTTCGTCGCATGAGCGACACCCAGCTAAACGCCGTATTTCCCGATGTGTCGAAAATGCTTTACGTCTATGATTTCTTAAACTTGTGGACCTTTTTTGTTGAACTAATCGAAACCGATGAGCCAAAACCTGGAAATACATATCCCATGCTTATTTATAGCCACGGCGATGTTCCAGAAGAAGCACCAGAAAAAACATTTAGCGCTGATAAAGATGCGTGGAATGATGATTCTTTTGAAGAAAATGGCCTTGACGATGACATAGAAGACAGTTCACAGGACTGGTATTAATTGTCCACGCGAAGCATTTCGTGGTTTTCGTAGTTGCGCTTCACAAAATGAAATGAGGCGCGCATAATATCACCCATAGACTTACTCTTTTTAAACGATAGCTGTTTGGTGAGTTCGTAAACTTCCCCACGCAATTGTTCAATTTTTTCAGGGGTTGAAATATGGTCGTTCAACATACATTTGAGCAAATGTGTCAACCTTGTTTCGTTGCCTAAAATCCGCCTAGCAATCGTTGCCCGCTCCTCAATTTTATACTGATCGACAGATGTTTTGGTCAAATGATCTTTAACAAGCATGACCATCTCAAAATTTTCCTTAAAAAACTGGGGACGATAAATCTTTAAATTACCCTCATAGCACTGCTGATCAAAATCAATAGCACGGATTTTATAAATCACCTTATCAAAATCGTGAATGGGGATAATTACATAATTGTAAGATCGCATATCACCCAGCAAACGTATCATGCAACGCTCGTTGAATTTGACAAAAGATTTGGCAATTTGATTGCGTTCAGATTTGCTGCATTTAGGTAAAAAATCTTTGATAAACTCATCTCCTGGAATGCCTGCGATATGCTCTTCAATGAGCGTGTTCTTATTCACCAAAAAGTTGAGGTTGTTTGGGGAAAGCATGTGTTCAAGCTCTAAGCCGTAAACACGAGAGGCATCCGCCTTTTTTACATAGAAATAAATAAAGTTGTCGTTGAGTGTGTTCCGCACTTTAACGCGAAAGGGCTTGGAGTTTCCAAACGTGCAATAGTCTATGGCATCCACATTTAAGTAGGGAATGGTCATGGCACTTCCATCTGAATGCAGCAAGGCATATACGCGTTTTAGCTGCTCATCTATTTCCTTACGGTCGCTGTCTGAGTAAAATACACGCACCCACAAGCTGTCTTGGTCGTGCTTATTCATCACCGCTACTGAACCCGAAAAGCGAAGTAAATCATCGTAAAAAACCGGAATTTGATACGCCCGTGAATACAATTCCAAGTAATCGCCAAGGAATGGATTAATGGGGTATGTTGGTTTTTTTTTCGTAATTAGCATATCGCTCATAAGAACAAAGTTAAAACTTTGCGTAACAAAAACAGTCTTGAGACGTTAATACAACTATGAAACCCATTCTAAAAGTAAATGAACTGACCAAAAAATTTGGCCACCTAACGGCTGTAAATCAACTAAACTTTTCCGTAGAAAAAGGGAATGTGTATGGTATGCTGGGCCCAAACGGCAGTGGCAAGTCAACCACACTTGGCATGATCCTCAATGTGGTCAATCCGACCGGAGGAAATTTTTCTTGGTTTGGGGGAACCCAAAGTACGCATCAAGCACTTAAGCGCGTAGGTGCCATCATTGAACGACCTAACTTTTACCCCTTTATGACAGCCGAGCAAAATTTGCGATTGGTTTGTAGGATAAAGGAAGTGCCCCAATCCAAAATTGAAGAAAAACTCAAATTAGTGGGTTTGCTGGATCGAAAACACGACAAATTCAGAACCTATTCCCTAGGGATGAAGCAGCGACTGGCCATTGCCTCTGCCCTGCTCAACGATCCCGAAATTCTCATTCTTGACGAACCCACCAACGGGTTAGATCCACAAGGAATTGCACAGGTTAGGGATATCATTTTTAAAATTGCTGCCCAAGGCACCACCATTTTACTGGCCTCCCATCTTTTGGACGAGGTTGAAAAAGTATGTTCACATGTACTGGTCTTGCAAAAAGGCAAACAAATCT
>PKDU01000018.1 GCA_002862705.1 Flavobacteriaceae bacterium | reverse complement strand
GGAAACGTTACGGCACCGGGCATGTCATTGCTGATGGAAGTGGTGAATTTTTTAAAATAGTTACGTGTTGGTCGAATCCCCGTGAGTATACTTGCTCTTGAAGCCCCGCAAGTGGGTATGTTAACAAATGCGTTGTTAAACTGTACTGCATTATCAGCAAAAGCAGTGATGTTGGGTGCCACAACTTGATTAGCACCATAGGTGGGAAGTACAGGCCGTAAATCGTCAACAATGATAAAAAGTACGTTTTTCGGATTATTTTCTTGTGCTTGTGTGGTAAACCCAAAAAGCATTAACAATAACCAACAAAACATATTATTTTTCATCGAAATAAATGTTTTGGGTTAGGTTAATTGTTGCTTTCTTCAAACTTTTAGCAGCAGATGAGTTACCGGCGTATATGATAAAATCTCCTTTTTCAGCTAGGTATTTCATATCAATGTTGTAATAGGCAAATGCTTCAGCAGTTAATGAAAACGTAACTTTTTTTGATTCCCCAGGTTGAAGACTTATTTTGTTATAGGCTTTCAATTCCAATACAGGTCGTGTAACCGTGCTGAATTTATCTCTTATATACAATTGGACCGTTTCGGCACCTGCCATATTACCCGTATTTGTAACCGTCGCCGCTACTTCTAATGAACCCTTTCCGTTCCATGTATATTTAGAGGGTTTTGGAGCTGATATTGAAAAAGTAGTATAGCTCAGTCCGTAGCCAAATGGGTAAAGCGGCATTGTTTTCTCAAAAGCATATTTGTGTATGTAGTTGGTGGGCTTGTGGTTATACACCATTACAAGTTGGCCTACAGACCTTGCGGTGGTAATGGGCATTTTCCCGCTTGGATTAATCATTCCAAAAACTATTTTACCCAAAGATCTACCGCCCTTAGTTCCAGGCTCCCACGCATGAATAATTGATTTAATATTATCCTCTATCCATGGCTCGCTGATGGGCTTTCCACTTACATAAACCACCGTCAGGTTTTTATTTTTTTCATAAATGGCTTTCACTAAATCAAGTTGTTTTCCTGGCAGGCCTAAAAAACTTCTCGCCTTATTTTCCCCTGCTGTTTTTTGAAAACTTTTACCCCCTTCCCATGTGTATCGAAGTGAGTTATCGCCAACAACAACAAATACGTGATCGTAATTCGCTGACATCTCGGAAGTAGCGCTAATCTTTGAATCTTGAATATTTCTAATCTTGATTCCTGAATCAAAATAGTCTACTTTATGATTGTACTCTTCTCCAATTTCCTGTATGCCTTCAAAAATGGTCACGACATTTTCTGCAGGCTGCTCAAAATGCCAATCGCCCAAAGTAGTGTTGTTATGTGCATTAGGCCCCGTAACCAAAATCCGCTTTGCGTTTGCGTTATTGATTGGAAGTAAGTCACTATTTTTTAGAAGTGTAATGGCATTATCTGCTATTTCTTCAGCTTTATCCAAATGACTTTTTATAAACACATTTTCGCCTATTTTGGAGGTATCCACAAATCGATTTTCAAATAAACCAAGTTGGAATTTCGCATATAAAATTTTTGAGCATGCCTCATCAACGCGATCCATTGATAATTTTTTTTCTTTGACTAAAGCAACAACAAAATCGTAAAATTCGGGTCCGTGCATGTTCATGTCCATACCTGCAGCTACCGAAAACAATGATGCTTCCTTGTAGTTTCTAGCCACCTTGTGATACGACCATATTCGCTTAACATCGTACCAATCGCTTACAAAAAATCCGTCAAAACCCCATTCATTTCTAAACAGATCTGTCATAAGACCTTTGTGCATATGGCTAGGGATACCATTAAGTTCGTTATGCGCTGCCATAATGGAATAAACGCCCGCGTCTATTGCCTTTTTATAGGGCGGTAAATGAATTTCATAAAGAGTTCTTTCTGAAACATCCATTGGAGAAATATTGAGCCCATTGAGTGGTTCAGACCCAGCAATCATGTGTTTTGCGCACGCAATTACATTATTTGGGTTGCTGAAATCGTCTCCTTGAAAACCTTTTATCATGGCTTTACCCATTTCTCCCACCATAAAAGGGTCTTCTCCGAAAGTTTCACCAACACGACCCCACCGAGGGTCACGTGCCACATCAATATTTGGCATAAAAGTCCATTGAGAACCTGTAGCCCTCATTTCCCTTGCACTTTGTTTGGCCACGTCATACGCAAAATCAGTATTAAACGTAGCAGCAATAGATATCGGCGATGGATAAACCGTTGTTCCGCTAACCATGGCATTTCCGTGAATGGCATCAATGCCAATTATAAGCGGAATTTTTAATCTAGATTTTAAGGTAAAATCTTGCAAATAGTTCACCTCCTTGGGTTCTAGAACGTGAAGAAATGAGCCAATTTTTCCATCGATAATTTCTTGTGTTATTTCACTTTCAGACAAGCTATACATCGCGAAAGCATCTTTATTAAGCTTTGACACATCTCCAGAAGCTTTTTTATTTCGCTGTTGTTTTTTCAGATAATCTATTCCAACATATTGACACATTTGACCTACTTTTTCTTCCAAGGTCATTCGTGACATCAAATCAGCCACGCGGCTATCAACATCAGCACTAGGGTTTAAATATATTGGGCTATTGTTTTGTCCGAAAACAACAGAACTTATTAATAAAACAAACAGTTTTAATTTCATAATTACTTTATTATCAATTTATTGTCAGGTTTAATAATGGCTTCCCTAAGTGCAAAGTATGCTGGCTTTGGGTTACTGTTTTTGTCAAATATGAATCGAAATTTGTCATGATGCCTACCCGTATTTTTATCAATCATTCCCCAAGTATTAAAAGTCACTACACCATTTTTTCTTTTTGACAATAAAACTTTTAAAATATTTGAATATGCTGATGCTTGATCTTGTAGTGCTTTCAAATTAAAACTTGAATCCATTATTTGGTAATCAATTTCTGTGACGTGAAAGTCTAAATTGTTCTGATGCGCCCAGTCAATAAGCTTGTCGAAATAATCCAATTGTTGTTTGTCAAGAGCGAGTGGTTTATTGCTTTTCAAATGTGCCTGCCACCCCAAGCCGTCAACTCGATATCCTTGATCCCTTAGGTATAAAATGGTCTTTTTTACGTTGTCCCACATTTTAGGCTCCATGCCTCCATGCTGATTAAAAACCAAACTAATGTTCGGTGCATATTTGTTTGCAATCTCAAATGCTTTTGTGATGTATAGCGGCACATCGTTTTCATCTCTTCCAATTTGTTCCCAAGGATTTTCCCATTGCGTAACGCCTGGCTTTTCTTCAAACCAACTTCCATCGCGATTTATGGTCTCGTTCACAACATCCATCCACTTGACAGAGGGCTCTTTATTCATGCGTTTGCAAAGCGCAGTAAAGTACTCCACCATATTTTTTTCTAATTCCTCTTTCGTTCGGCTATCTGTCTTTGCCCAGTGCGAGGCTTGCGGACTAATTGGCCCATGAATGCGTAGCGTGATATTGTTTTTGTCAGCAAAATCGAGGTAATCATCAATAAGCTTCCAGTCCCAAACACCGGGCTTTGGATGAATACGCGCTTGTTTGGCACAGTTTTCAGGCGTTGAATAGGTAAACTCGTCTAAGAACATTTTGGACACCTTGGTATTGAGTTGTCGGTGGTTTAGCGTTGCGCCCACATAAACCTGATTAAGATCATAACCGCTATTGGCTAATAAATCTTTAATCCCACCACTGCCCTTTTTAACTTGTGGCTTTGGTTGAGGCTTTGTTGCCACAGTTGGAGATAAGAAGGTTAAGGCTTTCTTTTTAAGTTCGTCATAAATTGACGCATAGCCTTTTAACCCAATATGATTTTTTGTTTCCAAAGGGTCGGTGCTGTAGTCAAACAGCTCTTCTTGAACAATGTCTTTATCTGTAATTTTTTGTCCAATTTTGGACTTATTGACCCAAAGCGTATAGCGGTAAGCAGCGGTTCTAAAGCTATACCCCATCTTATTGTTTCTTGGGTATTGGCTAACAGCAAATTCTTTTACAGATTGCTGCTGTCCCATCATCATGGGTAACAAGGATGTGCCATCAACATTTGCGGGTGGGGCTATTTGCGCCATATCGGTTAGCGTAGGAAAAACATCCACAAACTCTGTGGGTGACATGATCTTTTGGGCAACACGTGTTCTGGGGTTATAAATAATAAGTGGCGAGCGTGTTGCTTGCTCAAAATTTGAGTGTTTGGTCCACATGCGGTGGTCGCCTAAATGAAAACCGTGATCGCCCCATATTACTATAATCGTATTGTCCATAAGCCCCTTTTTTTTGAGCTTATTTACGACTTTTCCAATCTGAAAATCGATAAAGGATACGCAGGCGTAATAGCCATGAACTAATTCTCTTTGAAATGCTTCATCAAGATTTAGTTGGCCATTGTTATCAGTTGTGTAAAATCGGTCATCCATAGGATATTTTGAAATTTCGCCAGGCCCTTTAAAAGCTAATCGACCGATATTTGAGCCTCGTTCTTGAAACAAGGCCAGCGGCATGCGCGCGCTATTATAGAAGTTCCAATATTTCTGCGGCGCAGAGAAAGGTAGGTGTGGGCGTTTAAAGCCGACCGCAAGAAAAAAGGGCTTGTTGTTTTGCGACAGGTCGTCAATCATACGCAGTGCTTCTGCGGCAATGGCGCCGTCTGCATAGGCTTCATCTGGCGCTGGGCTAGACGAAAAAGGTGGCCTAAACACGGTTTTTAGATAATCGCCTACTTTGGCAGAAGGAATATTTTCTTTCTTGACAATAGCTTTAATTTTTTCTTTTATTTGCTGGTTTTGATAATAACCAAGCATGGGTTGACCCCAATCTTTAGGGTATTTTAATTGATATGCGCGTTTGAATGGAACTGACCATGAAATACCATCAGATTGTTTGTCTACTCCCCTTGGATCAAAGATTTTACCCACACCTGCAGTTGTATAACCCATTTGTTTAAAATATTGCGGAAGGGTTACCACATTTGGGAGCTTATCACGCATTCGGGTTTTTAGATCATAAACTTGCGTTTTGTCGGGGCGCAAACCCGTGAGTAAACTTATGCGTGAGGGACTACAAATAGCTTGTTGGGTATGCGTATTGAGAAACAAACTAGATTTTCTGGCCAGCATATCCATATTTGGGGTTACGGCATAAGCATCACCAAAGCTTCGAATACTTGGTTTTAAATCATCAACGGCAATAAACACCACATTAAGGGGTTTGTTGTTTTGT
>PKDU01000044.1 GCA_002862705.1 Flavobacteriaceae bacterium | reverse complement strand
TAGTATACGTATAATTGGTTAACAATGTTTGAAGATCCAACAGAGTTAAAAACGGCGTCTGCACCTCTTGGTCCATAAACCAAATCAGCAACAAATCCTGATTTTTCTCCTTCGTAAGAAAGAACAATGTTTGCCATGCCTAAAGAAAATCCGTTTAGGTTAGCAAAAGAAGTACCAGGAGCATATTCGCTGCTTCTGTAGTATGAGTCAACTGTACCAGAAACACTGAATGTTGGCTCCTCTTGCGCTTGTGCGCTGTTCATTCCTCCTAATACTAGGATAGAAACAAGTGCTGTAAGAGTTAAAAAAGGTGATAATTTATTTTTCATAATGTAATGTTTAGTTAATTATTTATTTTGAATTAATAATCCAAAACTATGTTAAATAGAGCTTAAACATATAAAAATTGGGGGGTTTAATGCCAATATTTACATATAATAAAAAATAAACTCCCATAAAATAGGGGTATAATAAAATTTATGTGCGTTTTTTGAGAATGGTGGTGCTAAAACTGCTTATGCAATATCATTCCAGCATAAATACAAGCCAATCCCAGTATAAAAGTGCCGATACTGTAAATAAAGAAGTTAAATAACTGGCCTTGCTCAATAAAGCGCATATTTTCCAATGTGAAAGTGGAAAAGGTGGTAAGTCCTCCGCAAAAGCCTACTGCCAACAACATATGCTGCGTATTGGATACGGAAGATCTTGTGCTGAGAAAACCCAGTAGCAACCCCAATAGCAAACAGCCTATCGCATTTGCGATTAGTGTAGCAAATGGCAATTGTGGGGATATGGGTTTAAGAACGAGTCCTATGGTATATCGGAAAAGGCTTCCAAGCCCCCCGCCAATAAAAACGAGTAAAAAAGAAATGCCGTTCATGTTACACGATGCTTTTTAGCCCTACCAACAAGCTGACAAAAATTAAAAAGCCGATAAGCACCCAAAAACTCCCTTTGAAATATTGCTTGCTTTTTTGTTTGTCCTTTTTGTAGCTGTATATAATGGCAAAAGTGAAGCTTACTATAAAAAAAAGGGCAAAAATCAATTGACCGATGCTGAACATAATGTTATTTTTAGCGAAACTATAAAAAAATGCAAGACCAATTAGATGCAGTAGCAGCATTTCACAAAGCCTTTGGTGTGGGAGTCGCTCAAAAACCAACGGCAACAACAGCTAAAGACATATTAAACTTGCGCCACAGATTGATGGCTGAGGAAAACGAAGAATACCTTGAAGCAGCAAATAACAACGATTTGGTAGAAGTGGCCGATGCACTTGGTGACATGCTCTATATATTGTGCGGAACCATACTCACTCATGGCATGCAACACATCATTGAAGATGTATTTGCAGAAATTCAGGACAGTAATATGAGTAAACTCGGTTTAGATGGAAAACCCATATACAGAGAAGATGGTAAGGTAATGAAAGGACCTAATTACAGGCGTCCAGATTTAAAGCAGTTTTTAGACTAGTCACAAACCTTACAGCGCCAGTTAAATGGGTCTTCAGCGTTATTGTACTGTATATCCATCAACTTTTCTTTTAGCATAAGTGCATAACTATTTTCTGGAAGTGGGGTTTCAAACTTTTCCCCTTTATAACCAAAACCGTCGATGGTTTGAACGACAACGGCAGTACCACTGCCAAAAATTTCAAGCAGTGTACCAGATTTTGACGCTTCAATAAGTTCAGCAACACGAAGCATACGCACCTCTGTTTTGAGCCCCAAGTGTTTGGCCAAGTCCAAGATGCTTTTTCTTGTAACACCATCTAAGATGCTGTCGCTTGTTGGTGCCGTAATAAGCGTGTCGCCAATGCGAAAGAACAGATTCATGGTACCCGCTTCTTCGATGTATTCGTGCGTGGCAGCATCCGTCCAAATGACTTGTTGGTAGCCTTCGTTTTTCGCCAATTGTGTGGGGTAAAACTGACCTCCGTAGTTTCCAGCTGCTTTGGCATAGCCAGTGCCCCCTTGCGGTGCACGACTGTAATGATCGGCAATTTTGACGCGAACCTCACCCCCGTAATAACTGGCAACAGGTGCGCAAATGATCATAAATCGATATTCGGTTGCAGCAGAGGCTTGAACACCTGCTTGAGAAGCAAAAACAAATGGCCTCACATATAATGAATTTCCCTTTCCTGCTTTTACCCATGCTTTGTCAAGTGTGATAAGTTGTTTCATCCCATCTAAGAAAAGGGCTTCAGGAAATTGGGGTATCGCAAGACGTTCAGCGGACGTATTGATACGTTTTGCGTTTTGCTCAGGTCTAAACAACCAAACACTTCCACTGTCGTCTTTAAATGCTTTCATGCCCTCAAACACAGCTTGGCCGTAGTGCAATACGCTTGCAGCAGGAGAAAGCTCCATGGGTGCATAGGGCACGATCTCAGGGGTCTGCCATTGTCCATCTCGGTAGTTACAAACAAACATGTGATCTGTAAAGGTAGATCCAAATACGAGGCTGTCAAAATCAACTTTGTCTATCCTAGATGTAGTGGTGGGCGTTATGTGTATTGATGGGTTCACTCAACAAAAGTATAAAAATCTTGGGTGCATAATTCTAGGTATCTTAAATTTACCAAAAAAAAGATGCATATCCTCATAACAGGTGCAAGCGGATTGATTGGAAAACCACTTATACATGCTTTAGAACAAAGGGATTATCGCATTTCAACACTCTCCACACGCAAGCGTTCAGCTCCGGTTTCAACCAAAATCAAAACATATCATTGGAGCCCCAGCCAAGGTATTTTTGATGAAAAAGCCTTAGATGGAGTTGATGCAATCATCAGTCTGGCAGGTGCTAAGATCAACCAACGATGGACAAAAAAGAACAGAAAAGCCATTTTAGACAGCCGTGTAAAAGGGACCCAGCTCATTCAAAATGCCCTGAAAAACAACCCCAATCACAATGTTACACACTTTATAAGCGCATCGGCTATTGGTCTTTATCCATCAGATTTTGACAGAACATACAAAGAGAGCGAAACCAAAGTCGCAAACTCTTTCACTGGTGAAGTTGTGGCTGCTTGGGAACAACAAGTAGATGAAATAGCTACTTTGGTTCGGCATGTCAGTAAAATCAGAATTGGTTTGGTTTTGGCAAAGTCAGGAGGTGCGCTTGTTCCGTTGGCAACACCTGCATCATTTGGCTTGGGTGCATGGTTTGGTTCTGGAAAACAATGGCAATCTTGGATTCACATACAAGATTTGGTAAAATTAGTTGTATTTACCCTTGATCATCCGGGTACTTATAATGGTGTGTCTCCCAATCCCGTGACTCAAAAACAGTTGGTTAAAGCCATTTCAAAACAATATAAGATGCCCCAATGGATGCCTGGTATCCCTGCTTTTGTGATAAAGGCGCTTATGGGGAAAATGGCCAACATGCTTTTTGACAGCATTCGCGTTTCTAGCGCACACGCCCAAAATCAAGGATTTTGCTTTGATTTTCCTACATTGCAAGAGGCGCTTCAAGATTTATTGCCGCTCAATTTAAAAAAGTAGTGTCATTTTGACATAGATGTTTTTTTGGCAGTACTTTTGCCACTTACTTAAAAAACAATTATGGCT
Organism: Flavobacteriaceae bacterium; assembly: GCA_002862705.1. Lineage (GTDB taxonomy): Bacteria > Bacteroidota > Bacteroidia > Flavobacteriales > Flavobacteriaceae > UBA7446. The sequence goes on along the minus strand of PKDU01000044.1, from coordinate 1,665 downwards.
GCCAAAAAGGACAAAAAAACAGTAAAAAAGGAGGCAAAGCAAGAAGCGCAAGAACCAGTTGTTGAAAACAACGAGCTATTGGTTGAAGCTCAAGAAGCTTTAGAAGCAGAGAAAAATAAGTTTTTACGCCTGTTTGCGGAGTTTGAAAATTATAAAAAACGAACAGCTAAAGAACGAATTGAGCTGTTCAAAACAGCTTCTCAAGAAGTCATGGTAGCCTTACTGCCTATTTTAGATGATTTTGAACGCGCCCTTTCTGAACTGGATAAAGAAGATGAAAAGCTCACAGGGATTCATCTTATTTACAGCAAAATTTTTGATACCCTAAAACAGCATGGGTTAACCAAGATGGAAATTGAGCCAAATGCGGTTTTTGATGCTGAACTTCATGAGGCCATAACACAGTTGCCTGCTTCAGGCGATCACCCAAAGGGCAGCATCATTGATGTTGTTGCTTCTGGATATAAACTGGGCGACTTAATTATCCGCTACCCTAAGGTAGTGGTGGCACAATAGCTATGAAAGAAGATTATTACGACATACTAGGTGTCAGCAAGTCGGCTTCGGCTGCTGAGATAAAAAAGGCGTATCGCAAAAAAGCGATTGCCCATCACCCTGACAAAAATCCGGGTGATGCAGAAGCTGAAAAGAAATTTAAAGCAGCAGCGGAAGCCTACGAAGTACTGGGCGATGATCAAAAACGCGCCAAGTATGACAGCTATGGACATGCTGCATTTGATGGCAGCCAAGGCTTTGGTGGCGGCGGCATGAATATGGATGATATCTTCAGTCAATTTGGAGATATTTTCGGCAGTGCTTTTGGTGGTGGTTTTGGCGGTTTTGGCGGCGGCGGACAGCGTCGTACCAAGGGAACCAACCTTCGTGTTAAGGTAACCTTAACGCTTGAAGAGATGGTACTTGGTGTTGAAAAAAAAATAAAAGTAAAACGCAAAAAACAAGCACCTGGTGTAAGCTATGCAACCTGTAAAACCTGCCAAGGTTCAGGACAAACCATGCGTATTACCAATACCATTTTGGGCCGTATGCAATCTGCTACAACATGTGCCGCTTGTAACGGTGCAGGACAAACCCTTCGCCATCGGCCTTCAGGAGCCGATAGTTACGGCATGATTTCAGAAGAAGAAACCGTATCTATTAAAATTCCTGCAGGCGTTGAGGATGGTATGCAGCTAAAGGTCTCCGGAAAAGGAAATGAAGCACCAGGTCAGGGGATCTCTGGAGATATGATCGTGCAAATATCAGTAAAAGACCACCCAACAATCAAGCGTGAGGGGAATAACCTTCATTTTGATTTATATATTTCCCTATCTGAAGCTGTTTTGGGTACCTACAAAGAAATTGAAACGGTTGGTGGCTCTGTGCGCATAAAGCTGGATTCTGGTATCCAATCTGGAAAAATCTTGCGCTTGAAAGGCAAGGGCATACCCAGTCTTAATCACTACGGCACGGGCGATATGTTGGTTCACGTTAATGTTTGGACCCCTGAACAGCTAACAAAAGAGCAAAAACAATTTTTCGAGCAACAGGCTACACACGACAATTTTAAGCCCAGCCCAAAATCAAGTCATAAATCGTTTTTTGATAAAGTAAAGGACATGTTTTCATAATTTTATGGTTTTTTATCCATAAATTTTATATATTTGA
>PKDU01000041.1 GCA_002862705.1 Flavobacteriaceae bacterium | reverse complement strand
ACCTTGACCCCATTACGAGATGGGAAATCATGGAGGTACTACGAAATATTAATGCACAAGGCACTACAATACTCATGGCTACGCATGATTTTGGAATCATTCAAAAATACCCTGGCAAAACATACAAGTGTGAGGATGGCTTGGTCACTGAGGTTGTTGTTAAAAACTAGTTATTTTGATATCTATTTGCATTCCCGCATACAATACTGATTGCACAGATTTACTGAAATCATTACGCAATCAAATGCACTCACTTGAGATTAAAACAGAAGTAATTGTCATTGATGACGGATCAACAAAACATCGAAATTCGAATGAAAGCTCATGTAAAAAAATGGGCTTAAGGTATTCTATGAATAAAAAGAATATTGGAAGGGTTGCTACACGGCAAAAACTTGCCAAAGAAAGCAAGTACGATATCTTATTATTTATAGATGCTGATATGACTCCTAAAAACAAATCTTTCCTGAAAAAATATGAGGAATGTGTATTTTTAAATGAAAAGATAGTTTTTGGTGGTTATGCTTATGACCCGAATGGAAACAAGAGTCACCTGTTACGTTACAAATACGGAATTCAAAGAGAGTATAAAAAAGCGAATGTCAGGTCCAAAAGCCCATACAAACATATTTATTCTGGAAATGTCTTAATTGAGAAGGAGTTGTTTTTTAAAACAAACCATCAAAGTAATAATAGGTATGGGCTAGATTATGTTTTCTCAACTACCTTAAAAAGGCTGGGGGTAAAGCCTACTCATATTGACAACGAAACTTATCATAATGGTATTGAGAGCAATCTCGTTTTTTTAAACAAAACTAAATCGGGAGTAAAAACAATATTTTGGCTTTACGAAAACAATCAGATTACACATCAAGACAATAAGTTGGTTCTTGTTTTTAATTATTTAAAAAAATGGAGGTTATTGGGTGTGTTCAAGTGGGCTGGTACGCTTTTGATTAAACCAGTAGAAAAACTACTACTCAAAAATAGAGCTCCAATGTTTTTTTTGGATTTCTATAGGCTATATCACTTTAGCGTAAGTTAACATCTACCAAAGAATAAAAAAGCATATTCCACTTGTCCACAATAGCATCCAGATCAAAACGCTTTATGTTTTCATAAGCCTTTGCGCCCATATCCTGTCTGAGCGAAACATCATTAATAAGTAATTTAATCTTAGCCACAAAAGCTTCATCATCAAAATCATTAATCAAAAATCCATCATTATTATTTTTTATAATATTACGAGGTCCAACGGGACAATCAAAAGCAATTACAGGAAGTCCAAAAGACATGGCTTCCATTATAACCAAAGGAAAACTCTCATAATAAGAGGCGTGTAACATAAACGCATGTTGAGAAAAGGCTTGTCCTATGTCTGCATCGCTTTCTTTAAAAGAAACGACCCCATTGAGTTTATATTTACTTACAACATCTATTAAGTGTTCTTTTTGGTTCCCATCTCCGTAAATATCAAGAATCCAATCAGGGTACATCTCATAAATTGATTTCCAAATACGAATCATCCGCTCATAACCTTTTGACTCAATTAGCCTTCCAACAGCAATTACTTTATTTGAATTAAGCGATGCCTTGGCTACAGGGCCTGACCATGCTGGATTTGGCACAATAACAGCATTTTTAAATTTCAAAAAATCAGCTTGTGCCTGAGAAAGCACAACAAGTTTATCCACGCGTTTTACAGCAACATCAACTAACTTTTTAAGTACGAAATGCATTATACTAAAGTGATGTTTAGGTTTATTCATAATAGGAATAATGTCAATGGCATGGCATTCGAAGACCACAGGGACATTGAGATCTAAAAAGCACATTAAGTATCCTTTAATACCATTATCACATATGACGACAATATCAGGATTTAAAAGCTTGATTTCTTTTTTCAATTTTTTAAAATAGAAAAGAGATTCTACTGCTAGTTTTGGGGAAAACGGAAGGGGTTTTATTGTAATTGAGGGGTCAAAAGTGTAGAAAGTCCTGTCAAAAAAAGATGATGAAATGATAACTACTTGATGTCCATATTTTTGAGCTAACACAGCTGTTTTTACTGATAGCATACGAGCAACACCTCCATGTCCAAAAGCGTCATTCGTTATATAAACAATCTTCATCTTAACTTTTGCTATTTAACTTTAATAGTATCCCAAACCACTCTTTGCCTTTCAACAAATGATTTATGAAAAACACTTCTTGTGGTATCTATTTCTGCTGAACGAATACCATAAAGATCTGCCATTGAGTGAGACAGGTCGTTTAGCGAAAATTTACGCGCTAGATAATCATTAGACAGCTTGTCATTTTCACTTGTCCAGAACAAGAAAGGGATTTCAATCATATTAAAACTAAAGGTGCCATTTGCTGGATGCCCAGCAAAATCTATCGAATCATACACTTCTTCGCCGTGATCAGAAAAATACAACAACGTAGATGGTTTTTTTCTATCCTTAATAACGTCAATAATTAAACTTACAACGTAATCGGTATACAATAACGCATTATCGTAGTGATTGATTGTATTTTGCTTTTTGTCTTTTAAGTCTGTTGGGAATTTAGAAAATGATTTTGGGTATCTATATGCATAATCGGCATGTGCACCCATAAGGTGAATAAAAATTATTTTTTTTTCTTCTTTATCGTCTAATGCATTTATAAACTTAGGGAGCAATTCTTCGTCGTAGGGGGTTGGCAAATAGTAGTTCTCTGAATTGATAAAGTGGCTGACGTCAGCCGACATTGTAATTTTAGTTACTAGTGTTTCAAAGATACCAATCGGCGGCTGGTTTGATAACCAATACGTCTTATAACCCGCCTGTTTCATCAATTGAATTGCATTTCCTATAGCCTTATCACTATCTTTTACAACAAAAGCATTAACTAAAGAACCTATGGTATATGTATCCCCACTTACAACATCATTAAATATATTTAGTTCGTCTTTTAACTCACCTAGCTTTGGAGTTGTGTTACGGTAATATCCATAAAGACCGAAATGCAATCTGCTGGTTGACTCCCCTATGATTACGACATGCGTATTCTTACCGGTTGGATATGTACTTAAGTTTGAAAATGGATTAGGTATTGCATTTAAATCTTCGAGAAGGTTTCGCTCAGAGTTGTATTTAAAAAAACTATGAACAACAGCATATGGTGCATTGTAATTATAAATTCTTGGTCTGGTGATTAAAAATATTCCAAAAAAAACAACAAGAACCAAGTATACACGCCCAAGGTTGCTAACCTTGTTTTTTGGTGGTTTAAGATAGCGCCAGGAGAGTATAAATGAAGCAAGCACTCCCGCTGTATACAGTAGTTGAGTGGCATTAATATTAAATTTGATAAATTCTCCTACTTCGCTAGTATTGGTGTCTAGTGCAATAAAAATTGCGGATGGCGTGAATTCTGCATTAAAAATCAAAAAATACACACCCTCGAAAACCGTAAAAATCATCAAGCCGTAAAATATATATTTAAACAATTTTTGCTTGCCAAATAATAATATTATAGAATACAGTAAGCTAGAAAAAGCAATGTTTTCAACCAAATTGACCAAACGAGTAGGATCGTGTCCAAAGCTTAAAAGCTCTAATAGGTAGGCACTCAAAAACACAATAAATAGAAAAACAAAATGCTTAACCACATTTAAAGCGTCCGAAAAATAATTCAACTTTTTACTCATCCGATGCCCAAAATAAGGTTTTACGCAATAAAAAAACGATTGCGACAAAATAAATTAGATATGAAACAAAATGAGCTCTTACAGCTCCGATCAATCCAAACTGTTCAATAAAAAAGAATGAAAATAAAATTAATGAAAACGATAAAACTAGGTCAATAGTTATGTAGTGTGTTATTAAGCGATGGGCATGAATATAAGCCACCAAAACCAAGGAAGCAGCTCTGAACACATCTCCCAATAGCTGCCACAGCATTAACTCGCTAACTGGACGGAAACTATCATCAAACAAAATCCAAATGGCAATATCTCTAAAAAGGAATAATAATACTAGACCAACTACAAAAACAGGGATTAACTTTAGAAAGTACTCCGAGGCTTGTTTACGAAAAAAAGACACTTTTTGATTTTCAGATATTTTTGGTAGCACATACATCATGATAATGGAGTTAAGTACCATGAAGTAAAAAAATGAAAATTGATTTGCAGCTTCCCAGTAACCTGCATTATCAACTCCCAAATCAGTTGTTATTTTATTTCTAATTACGATATATACAATTGGGATTGCAATACTTGAAAACAAACTCATCATGGCATATAAGGCTAAGTTTTTAGCTACAGCTTTTGACCAATTATATCTGAATATCTTTAATGTTATAGCAGTATTCCAAACACTTAATAAAAAATAGAACACAGGCGCAACCACCATTGCAATCAATGCGCCAACCAAGTCATACTTTAAAACCAGTATTGACGTCAAGGCAACCTTAATCAAATCCATTAAAACTGCCTGCCACACCACACGTTTATAATTACCAAGTCCCTGAAGGATTGAATAATACATCAAGTGAAACCCCTGTAAAGGAAGAATTACAGCAATAATTTTAAAGATATAATCAAAAGAGGTGTTTTGAAATATAGTAAGTGAAAGCGCACTTGAAAAGAAAAAAATGAAACTTCCCCCTATAAGAGCGGAAATCGTGAATATAATATTTAGGGTTCCAACTAAGTTTGCAATTTTTTTTGGCTGAGATTTCCACTCTGATGCAAATCGAATAATACCACTCTGCATACCCAATGTCCCGTAGGAATGTAATAACTGGGTAAAGTTTTTTAAGTTACCCAATAGCGCTAGGCCAGAAGGACCCAAAAAAAGAGCAAAAAGCTTTGTCAACACAAAGCCAACTAAAAACTTAACCGCTAATGCAACTGCTGAAAAAGAGAGAACACGATACAAATGATGCTTTGTTTTAGTTTTCTAAAATAAGAAAACTATATGTGCTTATGAATATTGTTTGGCATTTCTCTTTCGCTCGTTTTCATCAAGGTATATTTTACGCAAGCGAAGTGAGTTTGGCGTTACCTCTACATATTCATCTTTTTGAATATATTCCAAGGCTTCTTCAAGGCTGAAGGTAATTGGCGGAGCCAGTTTTACCTTGTCATCAGACCCTGATGCACGTACGTTTGAAAGTTTTTTGGTTTTGGTGACATTTACCACGAGATCATCTGCACGGGAATTCTCTCCTATTACCTGACCGGTATATATTTCGTCGCCTGGTGGAACAAAAAACTTACCCCTATCTTGAAGCTTGTCTAAAGAATACGGGATTGCCGTTCCTTTTTCCATAGAAATCAAAGATCCATTTATGCGTCCTGGAATTTCTCCCTTAAACGGCTCAAAGGCAATAAAGCGGTGGTTCATTATGGCCTCACCAGCCGTAGCCGTCAGTAGTTGGTTTCGAAGTCCGATAATTCCTCTTGATGGAATCTTAAACGAGCACACC
>PKDU01000070.1 GCA_002862705.1 Flavobacteriaceae bacterium | reverse complement strand
GAGCTCCATAAGTGTAGCTGCTTGTTGGCGCTGGGCTTTAGACAAGCTGGTTGTGTACTCGTGCAGCGCCTCACAGTTGCCTAGGCTCCACAGTTTATCAAGCATGTCAACTTGATCCTGTGTGAGCCCGTTTATCGTAATCTCTTTAGTCAAAGTAATTCCCTTCTTTCCATTTCCACTCGTTAGTAGTTCCAACCTGGAACCATGCACCTTGCTTGGCAGCCGGGTTATGATGCAGCAGCGTCTTGTTGGCTGTCTGCATTGCACGACTCATTGTACCAAACTCGTCTTCAAAAATAACACCATAAGCTTCAAACGTATACTGTTCCATAGCGTTGCTCCTCTGTTGCTGTAAGTACACTAGCGCATTGCTGCGCTAGTGTCAAGTCTTTTATTGTGCTAGTTCTACTCCATTAACACGCAAGTACATACCACGCTGTGTAGTGTATACCTTGTCTGCACCTGTAGCATGTTTAATCGCAGCCAAGTCTGTGTGGTGCAATCTATTGCCATACGTTCTTGCTACAACAATGCGCTTGCCATCTTTGCGCCATCTGCCACCTTCAGTCCACATACCATTTATCTTTGTATGTCCTCCAGCTGCTTCCAAGTAGTTGCGTACATATTGACGTGTTTGTTTAGTGTTCATAGCGTGTGCTCCTTTGTTGCTATAGTAGTACACTAGCGCATTACTGCGCTAGTGTCAAGTGTTTTTTATTAGTAAAGCTCGCGCTCTTCTAAGCTTTCCTGCATTGCGTCTAAGCAATACCCATATGTTTTAAACTCATGTAACATGCTAACACATGCTTCGTATGCGTCCCACGTTTGTATGTCTTGCTCATCTGTTTCGTCATAAGCAAACTTAGCAAGTTTTGCAATGTTGTTAAGCATTGCGTACATTTTTTTATTTTCTGTATATTGCATATTAAAGCCCTCTATGCTTGTTAACTTGTACAAACAACATAGCGTATACACGCTATGTTGTCAACCCCCTTATGCAGTTTTTCTGCCACTTTTTAAATTATATTCAAAGCGCAATCCACCTAGTACATCACGGCAGCGGATATAATCAAAGTATCCTTGTGACTTCATGTCGTTGTGTGCTTGCTTGCCGTCTGCTGCATTGCTGACTGTAGTGACCCATTCCTCTGCACCACCATCTTTGATTCCAAATATTTTATAGCTTCTCATTAGTATGCTCCCTTGTGTTTTTTCTTGCGTGTATATTTTGTTTTGTCACGTATCACACGCGGGCGGAATGCACCTTGCGGATCACGTACTGCTTTCTGTGCTAAGTTGCGCGGCTTAATAAGTACCTTAGTCATAGCGTGTGCTCCTCTGTTGCTATGTAATAGTTATAACATCATCAGTGTACCCCGTCAACCATTTAAATAAGAAAAGGCACAACATTTCTGCAGTGCCTTTGTCTAACGTCAGTGTCGCATGTAGTGCAAAGTTTCTACCAAGCCTTCTGCAAGCTCGTCGTCTTCTACAAAGCCGTCTAAGTCCTCAGCATGACGTACATATGTTGCAATCTCCCAAGCTTCGTCCCACGTTAAATTGCGTCCAAAAAACTTTTCTTCGCCTTCAATGTCGTCGCTAATAAAGTCCCAAATGCGTTCTGCTTTTTCCATTAGCATGTGTTTCATTTGTCCCATAGTCTTTACTCCTATTGTGTTTAAGTACACTAGCGCATCCTTGCGCTAGTGTCAACCATTTGTTTTAATTAAAAAGGATTGCTCCAGCTTTCGTATTGTTTTAAGCTGATGGAGCCTGCTCTGCATAAGCTGTCTGTGTAGTTGCTCCAGCTCTCACGCTTTGCAATGCTGTCTAGTGTTCTCCAAAACTCTTCACCTTTTCGGTCTTCTTTAAAAATTGCAAGTGCGTCTTGTTTTGTAAGTGTACGTTCCATAGCATGTGCTCCTCTGTTGCTATGCAATTGTTATAGCAAATATATAACATGCTGTCAAGCATTAATTACATATTTTTTATTATTTTTGAGGTACCATTTTTCAATAACAGGCAAGCCAAACTCGTCTTCGTCCACAGCAACATATGCCCGTGTCTTCATCACTGTCGCATAGCGCCATCCCCAGCAGCCGGCTATGCCTTCGCCACCTACCCAAACCTTGTGTTTGAAGTCTTCATTGAATCCATTTGCATGGTCTTCGTTATGGCTATACTCAAAGTGGTTACCATGTTCCTTCTCAACAAACACTCCAATTGGATCTTTTGTGTAAGTGTAATAAGCCATAGCGTTGCTCCTCTGTGTTGCTATGCAGTACTAATAACATACTGCATAGCCTGTGTCAAGTACTTAATCTAAATGATCTGCAAGCTGGTAATAAAACCCGTTGCGCTCATACACTGTCCATTCATCGTTATCCAACACGTAGATATATTCTTCTCCCCAGCTAAAACCACTTTGCATCAATTCCTGTTTGCTATTGCTTATCAGCGTGGCTTCGTTTGGGTTGTTGCGGACTATGCTTTCCTCGTCAATGCCCCAGTCACTGCTATAGCCTTTGGCTACACTAGGGGCTAGCTTGTCTGTATCTGTCCAATGTTCTTGTAGAGTTTTGCCTAGTGCGCTAGGATAACCATCCCAATGATTGTATGAAGTTTCAATTGTACCATCTTCTTTAACGTAACCAATACGTGCTCTAGTTGCCATTGTGTTTGCTCCTCTGTGTTGCTATAGTAGTACACTAGCGCAGTAATGCGCTAGTGTCAACACCTAATTTACTCTTCTGCGTATAAATCTTCTTCGCAAGTTGGGTACTCATTACAGTGCAGCATGTCACGTACATCGTCTGTGCTCATGTACTTGAGGCAAGCTAGCAGCATGTGATTTGCGTCTGCGTGTCCTTCGTCTACCATTGCTAGTGCAAAGTCTCTTACATCATGTTCCATAGTGTGCTCCTCTTGTTGCTGTAAGTACACTAGCGCATTCTTGCGCTAGTGTCAACACCTAATTAAAACATTTCTTCAACACCGTTTACAGCACGAGCACGTTTGATAGCAGCAGTTAAACAGTCCATAGACCGTAACATTGTTGTGAGTTGATCGTTTAAGTCCATACAGTCATTTGATGTAACATCGCGATCCGCTGCATCCAGTAGTGCGAGCTTACACTCTAAACGGTTTAACAAGTCTGCTATGTCGTTTATGGTGTTTGCTTTTATTGCTTGGTTATTCCAGTTATCCATTTGTTTACCCTCTTGTTCAACTCATACACAAACTATAGCATCATCATGTTATGCTGTCAATACCTTTATTTCTTTTCTTTATCATCTACATAAAAGATATGATTGTCAACCACTTTCACCTTTCGGAACGCTGGCGCCCAATATGGCTTGACCCAGTCTGCATGATAGAATGTAGCACCTTCAACTGGCCCTGAGGATCCAACGGCCCACTCTGCTAACACATTGGATGCTACTATGCCTGCGTCACCCCATGCTCTTTGTGCAATGACTCCTGTTGGAATAATGTCTGACTTGCCATCACAGTACCAACTGAACTGACACTTGTCTCTCTTGGGCTTGCCGTCTTTGTCTTTCTTTGATTGATAAACCACACCGCATATGGTATCCGGAAACGCTGCTGAGTTAAACCTGTTGAGTGTAACCCATGCTACTGCATGTTGACCTGCAAACGATTGGTCTCTTGATTCAAAGTATATATTCTGTTGTAGACAGTACCTGTCGTCTACAGTAATTGGTGCAAGCCTTGCAATAGTCTTCTGCTCAATGTAATGGTAACCACCTACGTAACCCATTGCAGTGGCAATGCTAAAGTTCACTGCTAGTGCTGTGCCTACTAATAGTTTCTTCATTGTTACTGCTCCTTATTTTTATATTGTATAGCATACTCTAAAAAACAAATCAACCTAATTCTTAACCTTGTAACAGCGGGGCCTAAGAGGAATACCCAAGCTGTAAATCGAGGGCACAATCTACAGCTTGGGTATATTCAAGTAGAGCGTGAGGGCAACGTCTACTTGTTTGTGTAAGGACTAACTAGAGGGCACACGCAGTCCTTACACTGTTACACTATTTGCGGAGACCAGCTCGACGCATCACAGTGTTCTCTGCCATTGCTTCCCAGTTATCTGGAAACGCACTAGCCAAGTCTGCAATCTTAAGTACTGTTCGCAAACTCAATTCACGTACTCTGTCTTTGTTTGTACGCACAAAGTCAACAATAGCTTCGTCAACTTCTTTACCCAGTCGGTAGTCATCTAGCATACCGTCCTTGGTAATCTGTTCTATGCGTAACATCTTCTCTCTGTCAGTGTCAATAGTCAAGTCAACATAGTGACAGCGTGACTCTAGTGCAGCTAGATGCTCCTTCAACTTGCCTCTAGCTTTGTCAAGCTTTAGGTTAGTAATAAAGATCGCACTGCCTTTGAACGTAAACTGATCTGGCACACCTTCGTTGCGTAACTTGTGCGAGTCAGTGTTCCAGTGAATAGTTCTGTTTGCCTTAGAGTCTAGTGCAGCTTTTAATATGTTCAAGCTAAGTTCATCACTGAACACGCTATCGCAATCATCAAACACTAGTACGTTGTCTTTCTCTTGATACTTGTATAGCTTGCAGTACAATCCAATTGCACTCATTGCACCCTTAACTACTTCGTACTTCTTCTGACCCCCAAGTGTCTCAACCATTTGATATCGATCAAGCACTTTCTCAACACCATGGCTCTTACCAACACCTGGAGGTCCGCTCACAATCATTGCACGTACTGCGCCTTTCTTAACAGCCTTTGTCATGTCTTCAAGCATGTCAAAACGTTTGCGCATACGCTCTATAGTCTGTTCGTCAGTTTCTTGTACAGTAAACTCTGCTGTTGCTGGTGTGTAGCTGTCTTCAGCAACACATCTAATTTTGATATTACGCTCCGGAAACGGATAGTTGCCAGTGCCATCTACAGTGACATAGCCACCGTTCTTGTTTGCTTTCTTAAAGGATGTGACTAGTGGAAATGTCATTCCTGCTACGCTCACATGCTCTCCTCTAAACTTATATGTGCCTTCATTAAAAGTAATGTTACTCATCGTTCCCTCGTTTGTTTGTGCCTATAATTAATGTTAGCATAAGATAGTATACATGTCAACCAGTTTGTTTAACTATCTTATACGGTGCTTGGTCTTTACGTGTTGTTACATTTGTATATGCAGCAGCATCACTTGCCTGTGTGCATATGGCTACTACTTTAGTTCCTTGATACACTATGTACATTCAACTAACTATTGCGCTATGTACTTGATCACGTACATCAGTATCAAATGCTTCCTCAAAGCCTTTACGATCACTTAGGGTTAGTAGCTGCACTTGCGCCCACTCCCATACCTGTTCGTCGCTAGTGCTACGAGGAAATTGACTTGCAGCGTACACAATCTCTTGTACCTTGCGATCGCCTTTGGCGCTAAACATTCCGTAGCCGTTTATATTAAAGTAACTCATGTTGTGCTCCTCTGTTGCTGTAATTACACTAGCGCATAATTGCGCTAGTGTCAACTACTTTATTAATAAACGTTACGTTCCTTCGTTAATTGTGCATAAATGCTTTCACGTACTACTGTATCCATATTGCTGCTTAGTGCTGCATTTGCTAAACTTGCAACACTTGTGTGGTGTGTGTAGTTTGCGTATACGTACTGTATCGCTTGCACATTGTCTACTATGCTGTAGTCACTTTTTTCTACTACACTGTCATGGGCAGCGTTGCTTACTAGTGCAGCTAAATTTTCAATAGTTGCAATAACTACGTTTTCATATTTTGTGTTTTGCATTGTGTTGTGCTCCTCTGTGTTGCTATAGTAGTACACTAGCGCATTACTGCGCTAGTGTCAACACCTAATTAAAATATTTCTTCAACACCGTTTACAGCACGAGCACGTTTGATAGCAGCAGTTAA
>PKDU01000003.1 GCA_002862705.1 Flavobacteriaceae bacterium | reverse complement strand
CATAACCCAATTCAGAAACGAATGAGAGGCGTCCTGGAACTATATTTTTTCCTGGAATTGTCAAGCCGGAAAGCCCTTTTTCTTCTAGTGCTTCTTTAGTTTCGCCAATATTGGCATATCCATTATAAATACCTTGCGTAATTTGAGAACCTGAATAATCATGAATATCATTAAACTGATTTCCTGTTTTTTCGTAGGGCAAATACATCCTTGCACCCTTGGCCCATCCGCCTGATTCGTCTAGAATAAGCCTTGTTGGGTCTAGCTCTCGGGCTTTGAGCGACATGGGTTGAAGCATTTGAATCATCACTGGCTGTAAAAGCTCATTGAAAAGTTCCCAAATGACCACACTTGTTCGATTTCGGTCCCTAAGAATACTTTGGGTAAGTTCATTCTCCACCCGCATAGGCAAATAAGCCGATTGGATAGGCCTGTTCATACATTCTATTGCCAAGCTACCTACGGTTAATACGCCCATTTCGTCACACAGGTCAAGCCATATTTTGGGTGGAGGCTTTCGCCAAGGTCTAATCATATTGAATCCCGCATCTTTGGCAAGCTGAATTTCTCTAATCGCCATTTCCTTAGAATCGGGATATGCAAGTCCTACAGGGTAAAGCCCTTCAAAAAAGGTTGCTTTTAAATACAGCGGTTCGTTGTTTAGATAAAATTGATTGTTTTTGATTGTAAACTTTCGCATACCAAAACGGTGTGTCCAGTTGTCCGTTGTTTCTTTGCCATTTGTAAGTGAAATGTCAATCGAGTATAGGTGTGGGCTTTTAGGCGACCACAGCTTTTGATTTGGAATATCGATGGATGTTTTTAAGCTATTTTTTCCTGGATCCAATTGCATGTTTTTTTCAAAAACACCTACTGCGTTGCCATCTGCGTCATTGACCTTAATTGAAAGAGTTGTTTTTTGTTGTGCAGATAGGTGATTGTACAACTCTAGATCAATATCCGTTTGTAATTTATCAATATCAGGTTGTAAAAAAACATCATGAATGGTAACATTTCCGCTGCGTTGAATCCAAACGTCTTGCCAAATTCCCCCTGTAATCGCACCTCTCCATTGGGGTACTTCCATACGACCCATTTCATCAATGCGTTGGTCAGTCATTAGAATTGGACCGACAACCCTCATAATAATGTGGTTTATCTCTCCGGGTTTAAGAACCTCACCGACTTGAAAGGAAAAAGGAGTAAACCCCCCTTCATGTGTACCAACGGCTTGGTCATTGACCCAGACTTCAGCTTTGTAATTGACAGCTTCAAAATGAAGATTAAAAACCCCTTCGTTCCACGACTCGGGTATACGAAATGATTTCTTGTAAAAGACCACACCTTCATAATCTTTTTTGATGGTTTCCCAATGACTTGGCACTTGAATGTCTGAAACCTCTTTCTGCTTCTCAAATTCTTGCTTTAGATGCCATTTTTCAATACCTCCCCGATTATCTTGGTCAAAAAGAATAGCCCATTTTCCGTTGAGTGAGATGTTATCTATCGTATCATATGCTTGGGCTGAAAGTAGGCTTGAATAAATAAAAATCAAGCAATAAGTTATCTTTATAAAACTGCGTACCATAGATGGAATAATTTTTATCAAAAAACTAAAAAAAAATTGACTTTAGAATATATAAAATTACCCTTTAAATGGCATACGTTATCAAGGCCACGCACTAAAATTGATAATTTTTCAACGTGTTTTTTACAAATTGTTAATTTCTGAACGCATCTTGTTAATTTATTGATAATGTAATTTGACACATACTTATACTTTAGCAATGACTTAATTTTTTTATGATAAACTTTGAAAGCAAAATTATGACTAGACTAATAATTAGTAAAATTTTAAAAACGACTTTTACAACGATGGTGGCGCTGTTTTTTTCGTTTACATATGTGTATGGGCAGCAGTCGAAAGTAAAAGGAACAGTAACTGGAGACGGTAGTTTGCTGCCTGGCGTGACTGTTGCAGTAAAGGGACAACAAGTCGGCTCAGTTACTGATTTTGATGGTAACTTCGAGATTTCCGCAAATAAAGACGATGTGCTTGTTTTTAGTTACATCGGATTTAAAACCCAAGAGGTAACAGTGACTGGATCTAATTTAGATGTTAATCTCGTTTCTGATGTATCTAAACTAGATGAAGTTGTGGTTGTAGGATATGGTTCTGTTAAACGTAAGGACTTAACGGGTGCTGTTTCTACAATTAAATCAGATGAAATTGAAAAAATCAATACCACTTCTTTTGAGGGTGCCATAGCTGCTAAAGCAGCAGGTGTTCAAGTAGTGCGCTCTGAAGGTGGACCTGATGCTGCTTTTAAAATTCGAATCAGAGGTGGAACTTCGATTAATGCAAGCAACGATCCATTATATGTAGTTGATGGTTTTCCATTGATAGGAGGTGGCGTTAATACGTCAACTGAAATGGGTAACAGTGCAACAAGCCCACTTGCAACATTAGATCCAAGTAATATTGCCTCTATCGATATTTTAAAAGATGCCTCTGCAACTGCCATTTACGGCTCACGAGGAGCAAACGGTGTCGTAATTATCACTACAAAGCAGGGAACGCCTGGAACTTCAAGAATTAGTTTTGAATCTTTTTTAGGCGTTTCCTCTTTGGCGAGAAAACTTCCTATTCTAGATGCGCAAGGTTTTATTGATTTTAGAAATGATTACCAAAGATGGGACCCCATTTTTTTAACTTCAGACCCAGGGAGTGGTCAGGCCAAATTTTTAGCTGAGTCATTTAGAGTAGAAGACCCTGATACAGGATATTTTGTTCCAATAGATTTGGCAAGCATGACTTTTGACCCCCCTTTGTTAATTGATGATTGGCAAGATGCCATAACAAGGACTGCAATTACTAAAAATTATAAACTCTCTGCTAATGGAGGTAATAAAAAAACAAGGTACAATGCTGCTTTATCTTACCAAGATCGCGAAGGAATCATTAAAACCTCTGGTCTTGAGCGCTATACAGGAAACTTTAACATTACCTCAAAAGTAAACGATAAGCTTCAAGCTGGTTTTAATGGGAATGTTGGATATTTAAAACGTTCGGGAGTTGTAACTGCCGCAACTGATAACAACCAAGGGCGCGCAGGAGTTGTCACAAACGCTGTTTTATTCCAACCCATTCAATCTGCAAGACAATGGCCTGAAAATGAATATGATCCAGAAACAGGCAGACTTATTGCAAACAGGAATGGGGATGTCATTAACCCCATGTTGATGCTCTCCGAAAACAGCATGCTTGGTATAACAAATCAAACACGACTAAATGCGTTTGTTTCCTACGAAGTTGCCCAAGGATTAACATATAAAGCATCGATCAGAGGCTATACAAGTTCTGTTAAAAACAAAGCGTGGTTTTCTGAACGTTTTGGCTGGTCAAGAGCATTAGGTGGAAAAGCCGTCACAAGCTTTTTCAATAGAAGCAGTTTGGCTACTGAACAAAGTCTTAACTATTTAAAAGATTTTGGTGATCATCGTTTGAATGCAGTATTGGTTTATGAGCGACAAAAAAACACATCAGAATCATTACGCACAGCTTCTACAGGCTTCACTATTCCAGGCTACAATCTTGATGGACTACAAGATGCAGTGAACGTAGAGCCCACCGTGAGCAACGCGTTTGAGTCTTCTATTGAGTCTTTTCTAGCGCGTGTACAATACGATGCATTTAACAAATATTTACTTACAGCAAGTTTACGTTACGACGGATCATCTCGGTTTGCGTCAGGCGATAAACAATGGGGATATTTCCCATCAGTTGGATTGGCATGGCGTATATCCAATGAACCATTTTTGATGGGTAATTCTGTTATTTCTGATGCCAAGTTCAAATTTAGTTTTGGAGAATCTGGAAACACACAAATTCCAACATTCCAATCAAAATCAGCAGCTGACGGAGCGGGTTATATTTTCAACGGCGGCACACTCACGCCAGGTGCGTCTATTATCCGTCTTGCTAATGACAACTTAAGTTGGGAAAAAACAAGAGAGGTAGATTTTGGATTAACATTGGGACTCTTTGACGATAGAATAACCATGGAGGCTGACTATTATGACAAAGAAACCAAAGACTTGCTTCTTGCAGTTCCTGTTCCTGTTACTTCAGGTTATCAAACGGTATTTAAAAATTTAGGGCTTGTTAGCAACAAAGGGTTTGAGTTTTCTCTTAATGCAAATATTGTTGACAAACGTGATCTAAAGTGGAATATGAATTTCAACATAAGCACCAATAAGAATAAAGTGCTTGACTTAGGAGGTGCCGATGAATTCTATGTTACCTCAATTGGAGGTGGTGGAGTGAATAACGATTATGTTATTCGGGTTGGTGAATCACTGGGCTCAATACACGGATTGGCATACGACGGAGTTTATACATATGATGATTTTGTTGAATTTGATGGTATGACTTTAGAAGAAGCAACTGCAGCATTTAAAGCAGATGAGGCAGCACTTGCAGACGCAGGTATGTGGTGGACCATGAATGACTACACATTAAAAGATGGCGTTCCCGTCAACGCTACTGTTACCAATGGGACGTATAGACCAGGAATGACAAAGTTTAAAGATCAGTTAACCATAGACACTGATGGAGACGGAGTACCAGATGCAGCTGATGGAATTATTAATGACGATGACCGTCATATTATTGGAAATACGCTGCCAAAGCATTTTGGTGGAATGACGCAAAATATTTCGTACAAAAACTTTGACTTCTCAGTACAAACAGCATGGTCTTATGGAAATGATGTGTACAACAAAACGATGCGAAAAGGAGCCAATACTGCTGTACCATGGAGAAATAAATTTGATATTGTGAAAAATGCTTGGACGCCTGACAATCCCACAGGAACATGGACTGGATTTAGTGGTGGCGGACCAAGTGGAGATGTTGGCTCTGCAGCTTATGACGTGTTTATTGAAGACGGTTCATTTTTTAGAATTGCAAACATGACTCTCGGATATAAACTACCTAAAAATATTTTGAAACAAATACGAATGAGCTCCTTACGTTTATATGTGTCTGTTGATAATGTTCATATTTGGACAAAATACAGCGGGTGGGATCCAGATGTGAGTGTGGGTAATAACCAGCTAACACCAGGTCTTGATGCCGATGCATACCCTAGAGCAAGAACATTTAGAACTGGAATTGTCGCACGATTTTAATAATACTTATATAATACAATTATGAAAAATTTAATTTCTTTTAAACTAATACTAATTAGTCTTTTGTTCATCGGTTGTCAAGAAGATTTTCTTGAAGAACCAACATCAAGTATAATAGATCCAGAAACGCTGTTAACGAGCAAGACAGGGGCAGAAGTATACACTGTTGGCGCATATGAAGCAACACGTAACGTAATTGCCTCCAACTGGCCAGGCTGGCTTAACATATGGGGTGTCATCGCCGTAGATGAAGTTGTACTTCCTGGTTGGAGTACTTTTAAACCTATTTACTTGCATACGCTTTCTCCGTCTGATAATATTATTAGAACATTATGGGAAAACATGTATGTTTCTCTTAATAGAGTCAATAGTGTTGTTGATCGCGTGGGTGCCATGACCGAAGATCAGATTAGTGTTGCTGACCGTGATAAACTTGTAGCAGAGGCGCGTTTTCTTCGTGCCATTATTAATTTTGGATTGGTCAGTTCATGGGAGAATGTTCCGTTAATGAAAAATGAAACTGTCTCTCTTGAAAATCTCGAAGTTGGTCAATCAACTCCTCAAGAAGTTTATGCATTTATTGAAGAAGATTTAATTTTTGCAAAAAATAATTTAGAGGCTACTCAAGGAGGTGGAAAAGCAACAAAAGGGGCTGCACAAGCGCTGCTTGGAAAAGTCTATTTACAAATGACGGGGCATCCAATTAATGACGCCTCTTATTTTGCAAAAGCTGAGAATGAACTTAAAGGTGTAATAGACAGTAATGTCTATAGTCTTGTGCCGTATTATCCTGATATTTTCACGCAAGACAATGAGCAAAACAATGAGATTATTTTCTCTTTTGGATTTGATGGACCTGGCATGGACCAAGGAGGTAGAATTGGAACTTTGTATGGTCCATTGGGAACCTCAATTAATGGTGGTGCAAGTGGTAATAATTGGTACGTAAACTGGGAGCTGGCTGGGCCAGCTACTGGCCCAGGAAATACAGGTAATTGGGCCAAAGGAAAAGGTGGTAAACCTCGAAACAATCATCCTTTTGCGCAACCATACACAGATGATGACATTCGCTCCAGGAATAATATTGTCAAAACCCATGTAAATAGAGGGTACATGAATGGCGCAATATGGCCGGATGACGCAATGTTTGGATCTATACGTAGAGAATGGAAAGGAAATTGGAAGCCTTGGAAATGGCATAATATTAGACCTAGTAATTGGGGGAACGATACGCCAATAGACGAAGCATATATACGATATGCCGATGTGTTGTTGATGTATGCAGAAGCACTTAACGGTCAAAGCAAATTAACGCAAGCAGATGCGGATATGACTGTTAATATTTTAAGGGAGAGAGCACGTTTATTCCCCGATGAGGTTAAAGACGAAACCCTTTTACCAAATCTAACAGTCGGAACACAGCAATATAATGCTGATGAAATATTAAGTGAACGCAGAAAAGAGCTGTGTTTTGAGGGGTGGAGACGCAATGATCTAATTAGAAATGGGGTTTATCACGAGGCTATTAATTCATCTCAACCTGTATGGTCCAATAGTGGAAACCCTCAACCACAATATACACCTCATGAAATTAGATGGCCTATCCCAGCTTCGGAACTACAAATAAATCCTGAATTAGTTCAAAACGAAGGTTATAACTAACATTTATCATTAAAAGTAAATTTGAACAAATCCCCACTACTTGTGGGGATTTTTATGTTAGATAGAAAGATCTTCTATCAGAAGTTTTGTTCGAACCTTGAACTGGCCATTGATAAAGCCCTTACTTTGTCCGAATCTCTCGAGAAGATTTGGGTAGATGGAGATTTAAAACAAAGACAAAAACTACAACATTTAGTCTTTCCATCCGGATTGGGTTACGACAAGTCAAACGACCAAGTTCGAACCCCAAAAGTGAACGCTATTTTTGGCTCAATTCCGATTTTATCAAAGGAAATTTCAAACACAAAAAAAGGAGAACCAATTCCTGTGAATCAATTCTCCGAATGCGTGACCTCGGCAGGATTCAAACCTGCAACCTTCTGAGCCGTAATCAGATGCGCTATTCAGTTGCGCCACGAGGCCGTTTAGGGGTGCAAATATATCTTATTTTAACAATGCAGCAAAACTAAA
>PKDU01000054.1 GCA_002862705.1 Flavobacteriaceae bacterium | reverse complement strand
CACCTTTAAATAAAGTACTTACTGCTGAGTATTCCCAAACGGGAAATGCCCCTCTAATAGTATTCTCAACTCCAGTGGGTTCAATTAAAATATAATTGTTTTTCCCAACAGATATAAACGGTGTAAAGGTGAATTGAAAATCACCTGTTCTCTTTTCAAAGTCGATAACGGCCTTGTGAGTTATTTCTTTTTCTAAAAAAGGATTTCCATATTCTATGGATGCCAAGGAGTGATGCAGCCCATCACTGAACATTTCAGCTATATTTGGCGCGCGTTGTGTATGGCTATAGTTAAAGTTTAAACTGTAGTTGGGGGATATACTATGGCGTACTCCCGCATTAAACGAAAAGGTATTAAACTCTAATGTTCTCTTGACTAACTTTTGACTTTTTTCTTCTCTAATAACATATTTTCTGAACGGTGTTTCATAGTTTTTTAAGTCCCACCGACTGTCTTTATAAAATTTTTGAACCACATTGTTGTGGTATTCATAACGCGCACCAAAATCAAAAATAAAGTCTTTGGTGTTATTAAAAACAGCTGTAAAATAGCCCCCCAACTTAGTTTTTAAATAGTCTGGAATTAACCTTCTAATTTCTGTATCAGGACTTGAGTAATTGTCTTGTAATTGGAAAAAAACACCTGAGTCAAAGTTTCCTAGACCTGTGTTCCATTCGTAATTCGATAATAGATTGTGTGTATTTAATTCCATATCCAAAGAAGGCGTGTGTTTAAGTTCGCCCCTTCTTATATCAAATTCTTTTCGGCTGTTCCTTTGCCAACTGTATTTGAGGTGTAATTCACCATCAGCGATATGCGCATTTGTATATTCAATGTTGGCGGTGTAATGGCTGTTATCCTGCATAGGATAATCAATGTCACTTTTATAGGGGTCAATAATTAAGGGAACATTCGATTCGATTGCACGCAACAAGTCCTGAACATTGCCAATATGAGCACTTTTCAGTATCGCTATTTTGGTATCAAAATAACTGAAATACGCATTCCATTTATGCTTAATTCCATCTTGACCAAGCGAAATAGATAAATTATTTTCCTTGTTTCCGGTGTTTGTTAAGTTGTAATTGGGAGCTGTAAAGTCTCCATTTTTCTTGAAAGTTCCTTGAAATTTAATGTAAGCACCACTTTTATACGATTTTACCCAGTGGCTAATTGCACTATAACCACGGCCATTATACATACCGCTTAACATTGTTTTTCCATACAATGAATCCACATGTTTTGGCAATGTGGACTCGAGAATGACCACGCCTCCTGGTGTGGTTCCGTATTTGAGTGTACCAGCTCCTTTAATTAAACGTATTTCTTCAAAAGTATTTAAATCTACGTTAGGCGCATGGTCTTGACCCCATTGCTGGTTTTCTAACATTACACCGTCATAGACAACACCAACGCGACTCCCAAACATGCCGTGTATAATTGGCTTACCAATGCTGTTTCCTGTAGATAAGACAGAAACCCCGCTAATTTGCTCAAGTGCACCTGCTAAGCCTTTACTGCTAAAACGATCTTTTTCTAGCTCGCTTAAAGAATGAACTTTACTTGTAGCTGAAAGTTCATGAACTCTCAGTTTAGAAACAATCACTTCATCTAAACTTTCAATACGATGTTCCAATTCAAAGTTAAATGAACTGGATTTAAACAAATCAACTTCCCTAAAAACAGGTACGCAATTTAAATGGGATATTTTAAGCGTAATTTTCCCTTTACATTGATTTTTAAGTTGAAATACACCAGCAGCATCAGAAACAGTAGTTGTGCTACTTCCCAATACTTCTATAACCGCTGCCTCTAAAGGCAAGTTGTCTTCAACATCAAAAATTTTTCCTGTAAGGGTAAGCGCACAATCTTGAGAAAAAGCAAAGCTGGTAGTCAGTACGCAAATACTGACTACTGCTTTGTGAACGAATAAATTATTTAAACAGTTACTCCAAATAAAAGATATATGGAAATTCTTCAAAAAATTTCGATCAAACACTTATTCTACGTGCGCTTCAAATTCAATTTCAACATCCGTAGCACCACCAAAATCATCCCGTGTATCGCCTGTTTTAGACGTTGGTTCATGAATCAAATAAGCTTCTACATCAGCTACTCCTGCAGCTGTTGTTGTCCATCTTGTGATTAGGTTAAGTGGATTAGAATTACTATCCGTAGTATCACCGGGTCCAGATGTGATAGTGATGTTTGCACCATCCGTTAATTCATAGAAGACATGGTGCTCATCTGCTTCTTCAATGACTTCTAATGTAATATCCACAATATTAGTAGGATCATCGTCGTTGTAAAAACGAATTTCAAAAAGATACGATAAATTTGGTTCAAGTTCAATTTCTTGGTGTTCGTCATGTGAATCTTGTGAGCCCGTATTCGTTTCGTCTCCATGAGCATGGCCTTCAACTTCAAATCTGTACGTTTCAGATGTGTTGTTTGCTTCGTTTGTAACAGTTAGTGTTACTAATGAAAAATTCTCCTCTTCATTAATGGTTACGGGCTCATCTTTATCATCACATGATGTTAAAAAAAGAATAAAAGAGAATAATACGGTTTTAAAAAAAATATTTTTTGACATGTTTATAGTTTTTTGAAAATTAAATTAGGTTAAACCCAAAAATTATTGGGTTTATGAAAGATTTGTGCTAAGAAAAACTATAAAAATGGAGGAGCGCGTAACTGCTTGGCAAATAATACTTTGCTAAATACTTTTTGTACTTGAAGTGTTTTTTCTAATAAAAATAATTCGGGTAGCGAATAAAACGAAAACGAAGGAAGAACAGCTTGTGGGTTGGATACGTAATCTAGTAAGTCACAGGTGGTATCGCCTTCGTGGAAATGGAGTGTACTTTCGTCACAAATGGGGTGATCGTGGTGTTCAAATATATGCGCATGTTGCACTAGGGTAGGGAGAAATAAAAACCCAACCAGTAGTAAGCGAACAACGATATTATTGTACATCTTATTTTGAATTAAACAGAAAACCCAAGCCCATACGGCTCAACATCTTCTTTTCAAAGTTCCAAAAAAACTTGAATTGACCAAATATAAAACCAAAAAAGACCAATAATACTTGGTAAATGGGAAAAATCAAGATGATTCTTGCGGGCCAAAAAATCCAAGCCGAGTAGTTCTCAGGGGTAATTCCAAGATAATTGGTCAGTGGCGTAGCTAGTTTTGCGGCCGATGAACCGGTAACGGCAAATACCACAAGAATAGCGACCAACTGAAGGTTGGAATGAATGCCCCAGCGCTCTTTTAGGCGTTTCATTAGCCGAGTAAGTCCTTAATTTGTTGTGCCAGTTCTGTACCGATGCGATCTTGTGCCTCGTTTGTAGCAGCACCAATGTGTGGCGTTAACGAAATGTTTGGGTGCATCAATAGCTTGATGGCAGGCGTAGGTTCATTTACAAAAGTGTCTAGCGCAGCAAAGCTCAATTGCTTGCTGTCTAATGCCGCCACCAAAGCTTCCTCATCTATGACACCACCACGGGCAGCATTTATCAAACCAGCCCCTTTTTTCATCTTTGCCATTTCAGCAGCGCCTATGGTGGGTTTGTCCTGTGCAGGTACGTGCAGCGTAACAAAATCAGACTGCGACAACACATCGTCAAAAGAACGTGTTTTGATGTTGACATCAACAGACTGTCCGTTGAAAAAGTCAACAGTGACGGTAGCTTCGTCCATAAACGGATCATAAGCAGCAACGTCCATCCCTAGGCCTAGCGCAATCTTTGCTGTGGCTTGTCCAATGCGGCCAAAACCAACAACACCCAGCGTTTTACCTCGTAGTTCAGCGCCACCAGCATAGGCCTTTTTTAGGGCTTTAAACTTGGTTTCTCCATCAAGTGGCATATTGCGATTGCTATCATACAAAAAACGCACAGCGCCAAATAAATGGGCAAATACCAACTCAGCTACTGACGAAGAAGAGGCAGCAGGTGTATTGATGACGTGCAAGCCTTTTTCACGTGCATAGGCCACATCAATATTGTCCATACCAACGCCACCGCGACCAATTAGCTTTAGGCCCGGACAGGCATCAATCAGTTCTTTGCGAACGGTAGTCGCACTGCGAACCAATATGCCGGCAATGTTATTTTCGTTGATGTAGTTGACAAGCTGTTCTTGCGCTACGTTAGTTGTTGTCAGCGTAAAACCAAAATCAGCTAAGGCGTCTTGTCCAGATTGGGAAATCCCATCGTTTGCGTGAATGTTCATATGTTGTATTATGCGTTTTGTTCCAAAGTTTTCATTACGTCAACCAATACTTGGACGGATTCAATCGGCAGGGCGTTGTACATGGATGCGCGATAGCCACCAACAGAGCGGTGTCCATTGATGCCGTTCAGGCCAGCTTCTCCGGCCATGGCCTCAAAGCGTTCTTTTAGTGCGGCCGCGTTGAGCGTGAAAGTCGCATTCATGGTACTGCGGTCTTCAATGGCTGCAAACCCATCAAATAAGGGGTTGCGGTCTATCTCACCGTACATCAATGCCGCTTTGGCGTCGTTTTCTTTTTCGATAGCTGCAATGCCGCCTTTCGTTTTTAACCATTCTAGGGTCAGTAGGGAAGTGTATACAGCAAACACGGGTGGTGTGTTAAACATGCTGTCTTTGTCAGCGTGAATTTTGTAATCTAACATGGAAGGAACCTGTCTGGAAACTTTACCAAGGGCATCTTCTTTTGCAACAACGAGTGTAGCTCCAGCAGGGCCCATATTTTTTTGTGCGCCAGCATACAGCAAATCAAACTTACTAAAGTCTAAAGATCGAGAGAATATATCCGATGAAGAATCCGAAATGAGCGGCACAGTTGTTTCGGGCAAAACTTTGTACTGCGTTCCAAAAATGGTGTTGTTGGTTGTGATGTGCAGGTAATCCAGGTCTGAAGGGATGTCAAATCCTTTTGGGATATAGTTGAAATTGGCATCTTTTGAAGAGGATAATTCAACCACTTCACCCAACAGCTTGGCTTCCTTGATGGCTTTTGTAGACCAAGTACCGGTATTGGCATAGCCCGCTTTGGTTTCAAGAAAGTTGTGGGCAACATTTAAAAACTGTTGACTAGCACCCCCCTGAAGAAACATGGCCTTATATCCTTTGCCTTCTAATCCCAATAGTTCGAGTGCAAGCGAAGTTGCCTTCCCCATGATTTCGACAAAAGCTGGGCTTCGGTGCGATATTTCTATTAAGGATAGTCCTGAATTGTCTAGTTCGACAACTGCTTGGGCCGCTTTTTGCATCACTTCTTGGGGTAGGATACAGGGTCCAGCACTAAAGTTGTGCTTTTTCATTTTCAAATTAATTTGAAGACAAAGTAACAAAAACGCCTGCGGTTACGCACTTTTTTATTGTTACTTTTTCAACAAAAAAGCCAAGGTATCAACATGGTCGGCGTAATCTCCCAGTTTTGGATACTGTGTTTGACCAAAAGCGAAAGCATTTTCCACACAATTACTAACCACGCATTGAATCTGCTCGTCTTGATCTTGAAGGCGCTGTTTTACCATTTCTAAATCTGTATATGTACTGTAATGCACACAGGCAATGGGGGAGTTTAGGCCTTCATCTTTTTTGAACATCATAAAACCATTTTCCAATAATTCTTGTTCTTGCATCAAATAAACTGCTTTGTTGTAGTCGTAATTGTTGGCGTAAGCACTGTGCTGTATAAGGTCTTTGTGTTCATAAAGTGCCAAAAACAATTTGTTGAAATCATAGCCATCTGGAACCATAAGGTGTGAAACACTGCGGCAGCCCAATCCAAAATACTGCATCATGTCTTGACAGAGAGCAGCCAAATCTTCTTGGGTTTCATTGCCGTCCAGCACAGCAACACCATTTCTTGTCTTGCGGATGATGTGTGGCTTCTTTTTAAAATAATATTCAAAGTACCGAGCTGTATTGTTGCTGCCTGTGGCAATGACCTTATCATAGGTTTCGAGTTTTTCTTCTGTAAAACGAACCTTATCTTTCCAATCGGGCATAACAGAAACAAGAAAATCGACGATTAACGGTAGTAGCAAGGTATCATTTGACGAACGTTTTGCTTCAATGCTACAGCCGCTCGCAAGCCCGCAAAGCACATCGTGAAGGCCAACCAATGGGATATTACCTGCCAATACCACGGCCAGTCGTGTGGCCTTTTGTGGCGCTGGGTAGGCGGTCAGCCAATCGGTAATGTCTTTTTCGTTTAGGGTTTGTCCCCAGACAGACATGCAAAAGTCAAGATTTTCTTTTGTAAACCATTTGTTTTGATCGGAGGCGCTAACAAGTGCATTATCAAGCTTTTCAATCCAGTCATCGGCTCTTTTGTTTTTGGAAGTATAGTCGTTTAGGAGTTTGCCCAAGGCAGTAAAAGCCTGAATACTTTGTGTATGTTTTGTCATGGTTTGGTTTAGAATTTTTATACCCTATTTTTGCAAAGTTAAAGAATTGCTATGGCTATTATCATTACAGACGAATGTATTAATTGTGGGGCTTGCGAACCCGAATGTCCAAACACGGCTATTTACGAAGGCGCTTTTGATTGGAAATACGCCGATGGAACTTCACTCAACGGAGAGGTTGTATTGCCTAATGGAAAGGCTGTAAATGCGGACAATATGCAAGAACCTATCTCAGATGAGGTTTATTTTATTGTTCCTGATAAATGCACCGAGTGTAAGGGCTTTCACGACGAGCCACAGTGCGCTGCCGTATGCCCTGTTGACTGTTGTGTTCCCGATGAGGATCATGTAGAAACAGAAGAGGTCTTGCTTGGCAAGCAACGCTTTATGCATCCCGACTGATATGAAAGCTGGAATTGTAGGCCTGCCAAACGTGGGCAAATCAACCTTATTTAATTGTTTGTCTAGTGCCAAAGCGCAGAGTGCAAACTTTCCTTTTTGTACCATCGAACCCAACATAGGTGTGGTTAATGTTCCAGACCCAAGGCTAAATCGGCTGGAAGCACTGGTTAATCCCGAAAAAGTGATACCTGCTACGGTAGAAATCGTCGATATCGCAGGATTGGTAAAAGGCGCCAGTAAAGGCGAAGGCTTGGGCAATCAGTTTTTGGCCAACATCAGGGAAACCGATGCCATTATTCATGTGTTGCGTTGTTTTGATAACGACAACATCGTGCATGTAGACGGCTCTGTTGACCCAATACGAGACAAAGAAACCATAGATGTCGAATTGCAGCTAAAAGACCTAGAGGCCGTTGAAAAACGCTTGGAAAAGGTTAAGCGTGCTGCCCGTACGGGTGATAAGGACGCACAAAAAGAACTGACGGTTTTGGAACGCTTGCACAAATCGCTCGAAGCAGCCGTTTCAGTTCGTGCTATTGAATTAAGCGATGACGAACGATTGAACTATGTTAAACCCTTACAGCTTATCACAGACAAGCCTGTCTTGTATGTATGCAATGTAGACGAAAGCGCTGCCGCCACTGGAAACGATTATGTCGACCAAGTTAAAACGACTGTTGCAGATGAAAATGCACAAGTATTGGTGTTGGCCGTTGCTACAGAGGCGGACATCAACGAATTGGACACTTACGAAGAGCGTCAATTGTTTTTGGAGGATTTAGGTTTGGATGAGCCTGGTGCCGCCAAACTCATTCGCGCAGCATACACCTTGCTAAATTTAGAAACCTATTTCACGGCAGGTGAAAAAGAGGTACGCGCTTGGACCATTTCTGCTGGTGCCACAGCACCGCAAGCGGCTGGCGTTATCCACACTGACTTCGAAAAAGGCTTTATCCGCGCCGAAGTAATTTCATACAGCGTATATGATGAATACGGCTCCGAACAAAAGGTCAAAGAAACTGGAAAAGCTCGAGTAGAAGGCAAGGACTATATCGTCCAAGACGGTGATGTGATGCACTTTAGGTTTAATGTGTAGACCTAATCCACAAATGC
>PKDU01000065.1 GCA_002862705.1 Flavobacteriaceae bacterium | reverse complement strand
GTTGCAGCATTGCAATGATGCGTTTTCCAAGCACAGCCGTTACCAACAATGAAAAAATAATGGCTACCGCCGATCTAAAAGTCAGATATGAAAATAATGATGCTCCTGGTAACTGATAGGCACGCTCTAAATATTCAAACAAATAGTACAACATTATCTTTTGGATTTAAGGTTTTGTGTTAGCTCTTGCATATCATCAAAAGGAAGGCGTTCTCCGTGCTGATCTTGATAGGTTTCGTGTCCCTTACCAGCGACTAAAATGATGTCTTGATCTTGTGCCATGGTACAGGCTGTTTTAATGGCTTGGGCACGGTTCAAGACAGTTAGATATTTTTGATTTGACTCCATCGGAACACCCGCAAGCATCTCGTTGATGATCAGGTTTGGATCTTCGTTTCGGGGGTTATCGGAAGTAAAAATGGTCAGGTCGCTTTTGGCAACAGCGGCCTTGGCCATAAGTGGTCTTTTGGCTTTGTCTCTGTTACCACCACAGCCCACAACCGTGATTAGCTTTTCGTTACGCGTACGCAAAGCGGTTATGGTGTTCAGCACTTGCGTCAATGCATCGGGCGTATGGGCATAATCCACAATGGCCGTAACTTGTCTGTCGGTATGCACCATTTGAAACCTTCCGGCGGCGCCTTTTATGGTACTTAAGACAGGCAGAAAATCGCTCTGCTTAATATCAAGGAGTTCGGCTATGGCATAAACACTGATAAAATTGGATGCATTGAATGTGCCAACCAAGGGGGTCCACACTTCGTTGTGTTGCAACTTCAACAACATGCCCGAAAAGTCTTTTTCCAATACTTTGACATGAAAATCAGCAACTGACTTTAAACCAAAATAATGTTTAGAAGCCTTGGTGTTTTGCAACATATAACGTCCGTTTTTGTCATCGGCGCTGGCAAGCGCAAAAGCAGTAGAAGCAAGTCCGTCAAAGAATATTTTTTTAGTGTCTCGGTAAGATTTAAAATCCTTGTGATAATCCAAATGGTCGTGCGAAAGATTAGTGAATACACCCCCAGAAAAGTGAAGGTCTGCTATTCGGTCTTGGTCTATGCCGTGGGAAGACACTTCCATAAAACAGTGCGTTACCCCTGCGGCTACCATTTCGCTTAAATGCTTATTGATGGTCAATGGATCGGGTGTCGTGTGGGTACTCGGCACGATTTTTTTATTGATTATAACCTGAACCGTAGACAGCAAGCCCGTTGCAAATCCCATCTTATCAAAAAGCTGATAAGCCATGGTTGCCACGGAGGTTTTACCGTTGGTTCCCGTTATGCCAATCAGTTTTAGTGCCTTGCTTGGTGTGTCGTACCACTGCGAAGCTACTGTCGCCAATGAGCGGCGGGTATTCTCGCACAAAACATAGACAACCTTATCCGCCAAAACATCTGGAAACTGCTCACATAAAACAGCAACTGCGCCATGCTTAACAGCATCATTTATGTGCGCATGACCATCGTGGTGCGTGCCTTTGATGGCTACAAAAAGAGATTGATGGGTTACGGCTCTGGAGTCGAAAGCAACGCCACTAATTTGAACAGCCGTGCTACCCGAAACGGTTTTCAGAGGCACACCAAACAATATGTCTTTTAGCTGCTTCATGATAGCGTTAGTGTTACTTTTTTTGTTTTGCTAAGAGTTGCACCTGGTCGTTGCGATTGTCGCTTTACCTTGCCCTTACCTTTAAGCATTACTTCTATACCCAAGCTTTCGAGTACGGTCACTGCGTCCATGGCTGGCCATCCACGGAGGTCAGGCATTTTTTCTAGATGATATGCATCGGTAATTTCTGGCTTTGGTGCTGCTAAGTCAGCAACTTTGTTTAAGTCGAGAGTGGTGTATTCTGGTATGTCGTGGATAACTGCTTGTGCAATTTGTTTCACCACTGGTGCAGCAACCACGTTGCCGTAATAACCAATTTTCTTGTTGGGCTTGTGCACCACAACGATGCAGGAATAGGTCGGATTATGTGCAGGAAAATACCCCACAAAGCTAGCAACGTACTTGACGTCATCTGTGGTATAGTCAATTTGGCAGGTTCCCGTTTTGCCAGCAATGGATAGCTTTTCATCATAAATATTATGAGCGGTTCCCCATTTGTTTTTTACCACTCCTTCCATAAGGTGTTGCAGTTTACCCAGGGTTTCTTGCGAGCAAATGGCGGGATTGATCACTTGTTTGGGATACGATTTGACATTCTTACCGTCCAGTGTTTTTACTGCCGAAACAAATCTTGGCATTACCAATTCGCCATTGTTGGCAACTGCATTGTAGTAGCTCAAGGTTTGAAGCGGTGTAAGCATTACGCCATAACCAAACGCCATCCACGGCAGGTCTAAACCGTCCCAGTCGGCATCCTTGGGATGCGGTATTTTGGGCAGTCCCTCACCTGAAATCGCTACACCCAAAGGTTTGTCCAACCCCATGGCCAACAGCCTGTCTGTGAACTGAGAAGGGTTCTCTTTATAGTTTTCGTAAATCAGTTTAACAATCCCAGTATTGGACGAGCTTTCAAAAACCCTGCTTACTGGAATAATACCATAACCACCACGCTTGGAATCTCTGACGTGATACTTTCCGTAAAACGTAAGTTTTCCTTTTTCGGTATCTACCTTGGTCATGGTATCTATTACCTTGTCTTCAAAGGCAGCCATCATCGAAAACAACTTAAAAGTAGAGCCCGGCTCATGTGCCTCGCCAACTGCGTAATTTAATTTTTCATAATACTTGTCCCCGTCCGTTCTACCAAGGTTTGCAATGGCTTTTACGGCACCCGTTTTGGTTTCCATTACCACAACTGTTCCATGCTCTGCTTCATATTTTTCCAAAGAAGCAAGCAAGGCATGGTGGGCAACATCTTGTAAGTTGGTATCAATCGTGGACCAAACATCCAACCCATCGATGGGTTCTTGTTGATATTCGTTTGTTAGGGGTTTCCATTGTTGTTTGGCAATCCGCTGTCGCAATTGACGTCCAGGCTGACCGCGCAAGGTGGTTCCATAAGCACCTTCAAGTCCTACTTTGATATAAGTACCGTCTGGTTTTTTCTGCTCATAGCCCAAGGTGCGTTCAGCAATTTTGCCAAGCGGAAGGTCACGTACAAATTTGCGCTCTACTATCAAACCTCCGCGAATGCCACCCAATCGGAACATGGGAAATGACTTGATGCGCTGATAGTCATCAAAGGGCAGGCGACGCCCTATAAGCTGGTATCTGTTTTTGTTTTTACGCGCTTTCACCAACAAGTTGCGGTAATACCGCTTTGGCTTTTCAAATAACGCAGCAAGCGAGTCGCTCAAGGCATCTACGTTGTTGTCAAACACACGCTGACTTACCGTAACCGCATCAAAGTGTATGGAATATTTTGAAACGGATGTCGCCAAGAGACTGCCGTCGTCGGCATAAATATTCCCTCTTACAGGAACAATTTCAAAATTCTGAATGCTGCGTTTTTCTGCCAATTCACGGTACTTATCTCCTTGATTGAGCTGTAATGATACCAGTCGATACCCCACACTTACACCAAGTGCGAAAAGCACAAAAACAACCAAGTAGCTGCGAGACATCATGTTCTTCTGCTTACTCATCTGATTGAATTGTGATTTTTATGGGTGCCTTGTCTGGCGGGAAAACCCCTTGGTTTTTTAAGGCGTTTGCTAACTGAGTTTCCATCCTTTGATGCATCACCTTTTCACGAACCGATACAAACTCGCTGCGAACAGCTTGAAGCTCTTTATTTGCTTGTGCAATTTGCACCACTTTTTGATCTACTTGGTGGGAGGCAGTAATCATCAGTCCTGCGAGAAAAAAGACAAACAGGATAAACCGCCAGTTTTTTGATGCGCCCTCTTGCACCAAAAAAGTTCCTTTCAGCAGATTTAAGATTCCTGTTTTCATAAGCGTTGCGCTATCCGCAATTTTGCACTTCGTGCTCTGTTGTTTTGTTTAATTTCTTCTTTATCAGGAACCACCAAACCACCGCATTTTTTAAAATACAACGTGGGGTTTCCAAAGTCATCCTTCGCTGGTTCGCTATCAAAATTTCCGTTTTGAATATACCTTTTGACCATTCTGTCTTCTAGTGAGTGGTAACTGATTACGCTCAACCGCCCACCCGATTTTAAGACGTCTTTGGATTGGGTTAAAAAGGATTGCAATACGTCAATTTCTTTATTGACTTCCATCCGTAGGGACTGGTAAATCTTGGCCAGTACCTTGTGCTCGTTTCCTTTGGGTAATACCTGACGCAACACCTCGTTGAGTTGCATGGTGGTTGCGATTTCGTCTGGTCTGTGTTGCACAATTAGACTGGCTATTTTTTTTGCGTTGCGCAGTTCTCCGTAGGCAAATAGCAAATCTGCCAGTGCTGACTCGCTATAGGTGTTGACGATTTCTTTTGCTGTGAGCGCTTGTTGCTGATTCATGCGCATGTCTAGCGGCCCATCAAAACGAATGGAAAAACCACGATCTGGTGTGTCGAACTGATGCGAAGACACACCTAAGTCAGCAAGAATGCCATCTACTTTATCAATTTTATGAAACTTCATAAAGCGTTTTAAATAACCAAAGTTTTGGGGAATAAGTGTAAAGCGACTGTCGTCTATGGCATTGCGTTGCGCATCCTCGTCCTGGTCAAATGCAAACAGTTTGCTCTGGCTGTCCATGTTGTCTAAGATTTCTTGGGAGTGACCACCGCCGCCGAAAGTTGCATCTACGTAAACCGAAGCAGGACGAATGTTCAATCCTGAGACAGACGCAGCAAGCAAAACCGGGCTATGATACATCGTCTCCATCGTCTCCCATTACGTCTTCTGCCAAGGCAGCAAAATCAACAGCTGCTTCATCAATTGCTTTTTCATAGCGCTCTTTGTCCCATATTTCTATGATATTGACTGCCGCAGAAAGCACTACGGCTTTCTCTATACCGGCAAATAGTGCTAAATCACGGGGAATAAGCAGTCTGTCTGTGGCATCGAGCTCAACAACCTTAACCCCAGCCGTGAAGCGCCGTATGAAATCGTTATTTTTTTTCTTAAACCTGTTGAGCTTGTTCACCTTGGCCATCAATACGTTCCATTCTTGTAGTGAATACAGCTCTAAGCATGGCTGAAAGACAGCCCGCTTGACCACAAAAGCTTCCTGACGGGACCCAGCCAACTGCTTGGAAAGGGCTGTAGGGATTTTAACCCGCCCCTTGGGGTCTGCTTTACACTGATATGTTCCAATTAAATGCGACAAGGCTTATGGTTTTTACCCTTAGGTATGAGTCAAAATTACATATAATTTCCCACATTTTACCACATTTTACCACTTTGTTAATAAGTTCTTCCACAATGACTTATATCGCGTATAGTTATCTTAAAATTTACTTTTTATAAATAATCGTTTATGCTAAAACCGTAAAAATTTAACAACATTTAATTTTACAAACAGCTAGCTTAATGTAATTTGCTTGGGGTTTATTTACCTATATTTGTCTCTGATTTAACAATATGCACAATTCTCTAAAAGTATCTGGGCGCTACTCCTACTACGAAAAAGGTGAGGGAGCTCCGCTTGTTATTCTTCATGGTTTAATGGGAGGCTTGAGCAATTTTGACGGAGTTGCGGCGCATTTCTCAACTGCCGGTTACAAGGTTCTAATCCCTGAGCTGCCATTATATGATTTGCCGTTGTTAAAGACCAACGTAAAGCAATTTGCAATATACCTTCGTGATTTTATCACGCACTTGGGTGAAGAAAAAGTAATTTTAATTGGGAATTCGTTGGGTGGTCACATCGGTCTATTACACACCAAACTCTTTCCAGAAAAAGTCAAAGGACTGGTTATTACGGGTAGCTCTGGGCTGTATGAAAACGCCATGGGAGAAAGCTATCCAAAACGTGAAGATTACGAATACATCAAGAAGAAAACACAAGATGTTTTTTACGATCCAATCATTGCTTCCAAAGAAGTTGTGGATGATGTGTTTGAGACCGTTAATGACAGAAAAAAACTCATCAAAATCTTAACCATTGCCAAAAGTGCTATTCGCCACAACATGGCCAAAGATTTACCAAACATCAAAGTGCCTACGGGTATTATTTGGGGCAAGCAAGATGCTGTTACCCCACCAAGCGTTGGAGAAGAGTTCAATAGGCTTCTTCCCGATTCTACTTTATATTGGATTGACAAATGTGGACATGCACCCATGATGGAGCATCCAGAAACGTTTAACAATATTCTTTCAGGTTGGCTAAGCGAAAATAATTTGTAATCATGCGTGTCAAAAGCGCGTCTTTTGTGATCAGCAACGCTAAGGTATCCGATTGCCCAAAGTCGTCATTGCCCGAATTTGCTTTTATAGGCA
The DNA here is from genome assembly GCA_002862705.1 of Flavobacteriaceae bacterium. Classification (GTDB taxonomy): domain Bacteria; phylum Bacteroidota; class Bacteroidia; order Flavobacteriales; family Flavobacteriaceae; genus UBA7446. Next base: position 1,987 of record PKDU01000065.1, on the reverse strand, counting down.
GGTCAAACGTTGGTAAATCGTCTTTAATCAATATGCTAACTGGTCGCAAGCAGCTTGCCAAAACATCTGGAAGGCCTGGAAAAACCCAACTCATCAATCACTTTTTAATCAATAAAAATTGGCACCTTGTTGATTTACCTGGATACGGCTATGCCCGTGTTTCAAAAAAAACCAAAAAAGAATTTCAAAGCTATATCACTTCTTATTTCTTGGAGCGCAAGCAACTCATTAATGCTTTTGTGTTGATTGACATCCGACACGAGCCGCAAGCCATAGATTTGGCGTTTATGGAATGGATGGGAACCCAACAAATTCCTTTTTCCATCATTTTTACAAAAGCAGATAAATTGTCTGAAAGTAACATTGACCCAAAGGTTAGCGCCTATTTAAACGTCATGCTGGAAGGGGTTTGGGCAGCAACACCCCCGCACTTTATCACTTCCGCTACTACAAGCAAAGGCAAAGAAGAAGTGTTGGCATATGTGGGATCGCTGCTTTAATTCCCCTTTTTAACGTCCTTAAGGTTTCGCTCACTTGCGAAAAAATCACAAAACTGCTGCATGGCTTCTCCCATCTGTGCATCTTCAGTTGCTTTGAGGTATGACGCGCGAATTCCAACCAATGTTTGATGAACAAAAACTTGCATTTGATCCACGGGCATTTCTTTTGACCACAAATCAATACGTGCACTTTCCTGGGCACCCTTGTCCCATGTGCTTAGGAAAAAAGCTTCCATAGACTGCGCTTTCACGCCGCCATCTGGCGCAGACCACTCCATGGCTTCGGGGGTGTTGTTTTTGTCTAAGGTAACCGTCAAGGTAATTTGTGTTTTTCGTTTCATCTTAAGGATTGTATTTTGATTTTTTTAAAATTTCTTGAGGCGAAGCAGCAAGTATTTCTTGCAAGGACTCTCCAGTTCGTTTTTGGTATTTTTTTAGCATTTGATAGCCAATCCACTGCCCTATCCTTCCGGGGGAATCTACATCCAGATAAGAGTAAAATTTGCTGTATGGACTAGAAAGTAAAAAGCGAAACGGTAAATTTTCGTCTGTCGAAAACAAGAATTGGTTATCAATAAAATAGCGCCAAACTTCGGCTTGGTGTGTGATTGCCCACTCCCATTGTGCTGTTGTGTATTGGATGTGCTGATGGTCTTCCATTGCGGGTGCCAAATAATCATGAAGCAACAGACGCTTGCCGTGATGTACCATTTGTTCCAAAAAGGTTCTGCCGCTTGGCGTTTGAATAAATCTTGGCGCTAGCGCATCAATGATTTCAGCCTCCAAATGGTCTAGTGTTAATTTGTTTTTGATGTAAGCTGGAATACCTTCATACAAAGGGTGGTCTATGCCCAAATAAGTGTCAATTGAAATCAACAACATATTGTCTGCATCCACAGCTCTAAGCGAATAGTCAACATCTGTTAGCAAGGAAATAGCCGTTTGGGGCAGCTTTTCATCTGGAAAATAGTAGTTCGCATATTGAAGCACTTGCGTGATACGTGATTTCAAGTTGTTTTTTGAAATTGATTTTGTTGCGTCAAACAGCTTTTGCTGCAACAAATCGCTGCGTTTTTCGATCCATACCGCATCGGGGGTTTGACTTGGGAAAAAGAAAGGAAATTGGGCCTTGATATCTTCTAAGGAGGTGTCTAAATCACCAAAAAAAAGAGCTTCAAATGAGACGTAGTTCAAGGGGATTTCTTCTAGGTCGGCAGGCTTTGGATGGGTTGATGTGTTACAGGAAATTAAAAAATAAAAAACAACAACGGACAACCCTTTCAAGTGCCGAAAAAATGATTTAATTTTACAGTAATTATCTAGATTCATGATGGGTATAAAGATACAAATGCTATGAAGAACAAAGAAGTAATTAATCACATTGTAAATTGGCTCAAAAACTATGCACAAGACAACAAGATGAATGGATTTGTTGTAGGTGTTTCTGGCGGAATTGATTCTGCCCTAACATCAACTTTGTGTGCCAA
>PKDU01000027.1 GCA_002862705.1 Flavobacteriaceae bacterium | reverse complement strand
GCACTGCTATACCGATTTGAAAACCTTGCCGCTGGTGATTACACCGCTACCGTAACCGATGCAAATGGAACTGATGTGGTGATAACCAATATTGTGATTAGCCAGCCCGCAAGTGGACTTGCTGCCAGCATTACTACTTCTTCATTCACGGGGCCTAACGGCACTTTTGAATTGAGTTGCTTTGGTAGCAATGAAGGCGTTATTGATGTTACGTTAAGTGGCGGAACACCCTTTGATCAAGGGCTGCCAACTGCATATTACGACTACATCATAACCAATAGTTCAGGAACCATTGTAGCTACTGGTCAGGACACAACAATTAATGAGACTAATCTGCTCGCAGACACATACACCTTAAATGCAACTGATGCAACTGGGAATTGTGCTGTAAATGAAGTGATTGTCTTATCTGAGCCAAATGCGCTGAGCATTACAACAGATGCGTTCCAAGACATGAGCTGTTTCCAAGCAGATGATGGAGCGGTTAGTGTTAGTGTTACCGGAGGTTTAGGTAATTATACTTACACTTGGACAAAGGATGGAAACCCCTTTGCAACAACAGATGATTTAAGTGCATTGGATGCAGGTCAATATGTGCTGGTCGTTGAAGACACAGGAACCTTATCTTGTTCTATTTCCGAAACCTATGTGATTAATGAGCCTTTGGGCCTACAAGTTTCACTTGACAGCAAAACGGACATATTATGTAATGGAGCCCGTACTGGCGCTATAAACATCACAGTAAGTGGTGGTACGCCCTTTACCAGCGTTGCCGCAGATTATCAATTCAATTGGGTGCATGATTCAGGTACCACGTACATCACCGAGGATTTAGCGAATATCCCTGCAGGCAACTATGATCTCACAATTACGGATGCCAACGGATGTCAAGAGACCTTTCAAGCGATTTTAACAGAACCAACTGCAGTGGTATTTAATACCACAAAAACAGACATAAGCTGTTATGATTACGATGATGGAAGCATTACCATAAACCCAACAGGGGGTGTATTACCTTATCAACTTACGTGGAGTGATTTAGGAAATGGTACAACAAGGACTAATTTGTCTCCAGGAACTTACACCGCTACGATAATAGACGGCAACAACTGTACATATACTGAGAATATCACAATTGTGAATGCGCCAATATTTGATATTATTGGGACCAAAACAGACATCAGTTGTTTTGGCGCAAATGACGGGGCTATTGACCTTACCATTGTAGGAGGTGTAGCGCCGCTGATGCTTAGTTGGAACGATGATCCTACTGCTGGCTTACAGCGAAACAATTTAGGTCCAGGGGTGTATGACGTTACCATAACAGGTGCCGATGGGTGTATTCAAACAGAAACATATGTGATTGACGAACCTCTTGAAATTCAAGCATCGGGTCTTATCACAAATGCATTTGATTGTACTGATCCCAACAGTGGGGCGATAGATCTTACGGTTGCCGGTGGTACACTACCACTACGCTTTTCATGGAATAATGGTGCGATAACAGAAGATTTAACCGCCATCCCAGCTGGAAACTATGCGGTGACCATTACAGATGCTAATGGCTGCCAGATAACTGAGAATTTTACAATCATAAGACAAACACCACTAGCCGCTAGTGTTGTTAGTACTATTGAAGCAAACTGTACTACTAAGGACGTGGTTCAAGTAAACGAACTATTTATTACAGGCGGATTCCCGCCACACAGCATATCATGGTCCTATGGCAATGTGGACATAAGTGATCCGACCATTATGCGAACCAGCGTCAATGAAAATGCGGTAGCTACAATAACAGATAGTATCGGCTGTACAACATCCGTTATTGTCCCTGTTGACCTACTGTATTTAGGAGATGCTGATTTCAGTATGAATTCATCTTTTTATACGGACTATAACATCTGGGCTATCAACGATGCCATTTCATTTACAAACACGTCTACGGCTGACCATCTGAGTTACAACTGGGACTTTGGTGACGGAAATACCTCGACTGACGAAAACCCAACACATGCTTATGTAAATGAAGGTACCTACCAAATAACGTTAACTGTAGGCTATGCTTACGGTTGTTCCTACTCCGTTTCATATACCATTATTGTAGGGCGCGGGTATGAAATTGAAATGCCTAATGCATTTACTCCTAATAATGATGGTGTTAATGACACCTTTAGGCCTGTATACCTTGGGATGAAGGAGGTTAAAATGGAAGTTTATGACACTTGGGGAGGACTGCTGTATGTAGAAAGCAGTACAACAAATACATTCATAGGCTGGGATGGAACTGTAGATGGAAAAGCTGTTGAAAATGGCAATTACATCTACCAACTCACAGCCACAGCGAGAAATGATTTAGCAATTCAACAATCAGGACCTTTCACACTTATCAAATGAAAAAAATTATTTTAATTTTGGCGGTGTGTACAGCAGGGATTGGCTGGGGTCAAGACCCAATATTTACGCAGTTTTTCAATGTGCCGGAAACATTAAATCCATCGTTTGCAGCCGTGAATGGCAGCACAAAAGTAAACGTAGCACACAGAAGCCAATGGGCAGGCTTAAACTATAATCTATCTTCTCAATTTGCGAACTTTAACGCATATGTAGATAACATCAACAGTGGTTTTGGTATATCGATGCTTAATTTATTAGAAACCCATACACGCTATCGTTTTACGCAGGCAACCTTAAACTATGCCTATCGCGTTCCGTTAAGTGCTGAATGGGTATTTATTCCAAGTCTAAGTTTTGGATTTGGTAACAAGGACTTCAGCTTTGACTCCTTATTACTGGAAGATCAAATTGACATCCCAAATAGCATCATCAATCTGCAATCAGCAGATCCTGCGCTACTGAACGCTACATCGAACTTCTTTGATTTTTCTGTCGGCGGTTTAATCATGAATGATAACTTTTGGTTAGGGGTTGGCGCAAGGCATTTAAACAGACCTAACATATCGTTTGAATACAACAGAAATGAAAAGCTCGATATTTTCGTAAGCGTACAGGCTGGATTGAGCTACCAATTGGACAACATATTTTATACTTGGGAACAAGCACAAATACGATTTATGATGAATTTCATGAATCAAGGCGTTTACAAGCGGTTGGATTTTGGGGCAGAAGTTGAGTTAGAAAGTGGCTTAACTATGGGCGCAATACTAGCCACAAGCCCTGTTAAGTATGATGACCAATCGCATGCGCTGAATTCATTAAACCTCACAACAGGCTTTGTATGGGACTTTATAAAAGTAGGCTACTCCTATGATGTTAATTTAAGTGGATTGATGGGAACACATGGCGTTCATGAAGTTACGCTAACCTATACGTTTGACTCTATTTTTAACAGCAGCTTTGGTTGCTGGCGTTGTCAGCAATAAGGACATAAAAAAACCCCACCGGTATGGTAGGGGTTTCAATTTTTCAAATGCTTAATAAATTAAGCAGACTTTACGAAAGGAAGTCCCGTACGTTCGTTTTCAACTACCTTCTTACCAGCTGGCAAATCACAAGCGTTGTCGCGTTGATCTTTAGCGAAGTAATAGATGGTTTGGTTTCTTCCTCCTTTAAGTGTTACATCTTTTGTATGAAGGTAATACGTTTTACCTTTACTGTTTTGAAATGAGTAAGCCATAATTATTTAATTTCTCTAAAGTTAATAAAAAAAGTGCACATCTACCCTGTATGTGATATAAAAATGCAGGTTTTATTCACATATTCTAAAATTTTATAAAATTCTAATTCGAATTCTAGGTTACGATTTTTTGATAATATTATAACTTGCTCATAATGTGATGATTATGCATTTACTTTGCAGGTTTCCCTTCGAGGATAAAAAGTAAGACCAAAATGTATTAATCATCCATTTCGGACTAAAAAGACGCTTTTTGTTAATAAGGTATCTCTTTTTATGTATGCATAAAACGTCTTAGTTGGAGATCTTCTGGTAAAAAAGGGCTCGCATAAAGGTGCTTTACCAGGAGGCTTGCGAGATAGGGTGCCCACAATACCCCAAGGGAACCCAGCCCATTTATACAGCTTAGTGAAGGAAATTGGGGATGTCTACCCACTACGGGACGTCGGTCTGGGACTGTAGGGCGCAAACCAGCGCCATGAAACAAAACTTCAAAAGGCAAGTCGGTATATTTCTTAAATTGATTCATTAACCACGCTTTTTTTTCGGCTGTGGGTGCAAGGCTTTCAAAAGCGCGCGCATAGGTAGCCCCCACGCGATACCTATCATTCCCCAGGGGGACAATGAATACACTTCCCTTAATCATCTGTTCCAGTTGAAGCCCCTTACATGAAACCGTTAACCACTCCCCCTTATTGGGAACAATTGGAAGTGCCGCAAACCAAGGATTGTGCTTAACGCCAACACCTTCAGCAAAAACAATATGTCTGGCGCTCCATTGCTTATAAGTAACGCCTTCGTTTGTCATTTTTAAAGCGTCATAGTCAAACTGTTCTCGAACAAAAGCACTGCTTCGTGTGAGTTCGCTACTTGCATAATGCAAAAGACCGTTGATGTCTATCCTACCCGTATGCTGCACTTCACCAAAACCATGAGGTGTTGCGATATTGTTAATGCCCTGGTTTTGTATGGTGCCGACCATATAGGGACTTAAAGCAGGTTTATCTAACGCCTCCATCCAATTGTTTTGTTCGGCGGCTTTGGCAAACACACGGTATATAGACATGGGGTGCTGAAAGTTGCCATTTGCTGTGTTAGCATAGTAAGGAATGGAGAAATCCATCAGTTCTTGGGCATAAGAAATAGCGGTAAATCTCTTTAAAACAAGAGGGTTTTAAATACCCGTAGCCACACTAGAGCTGGATTTTTTTTCTGCATCGAATGCAACAAATGACTTTCCCTCTTGCTTTAAAACCTCAGTAAGCGCCCAACCAGCGAGACCAAAGCCTACAATAAGTACATCATGTTGCATAAAAAAACCCACAGTTGTGGGTTTAGATTAATTAGTTAGACCAAAGGTCTTGCTCAAAGTCTCGAATTACGTTTTTAAGACGCTCAGACTCTATCAACTGCATGAATGGGTCATCGACATATTGATCCACGGGTCTGTCGTTAAAGACATTGTCAAGGGCATAGATACGCGCCGTAAATCTTCTTGAGGTTAGTAGTTGATCAAAAGTAACACGACTTGCATTATTCCTATCATCAAAAACAAGTTGTGCGTGAAGAATGGGGCGCAAATCTTTATACCATAACCAGAACAAATCAACTGGCTCATCATTGGCCAAATTGTTCATGTCTTTTCCACGCGGCATAATGCCCAACAATCGGTAGCGCATCTCACCAATACGTTTGTCTACATACCAAATGCCCTTGATTTTATAAGAAGTAATATCCATGGACTTTAAGGGTACAACTTCAGGCCCATCTCTATTTTCCAAACGCTTTAAGTACGTTTCCTTATCAAAAAGCTCTGTAAAGTTAGGGTTGGCGTCATTGTAAATTTTGTCAACTTTCCCTGATAAAATGGCATTACTAATGGTGCGCCATAGTGACTTCCGTTCGTTGGTATACAGTCCGTCTTTTGGAAAAAACAAAGGGTGGTTAAATTTTTCAGATAAGTCTATTTCTTCATAAACAACCTTACTCCACATGATATCTTTATCATCTAAATAAGGATACTGCAAATACTTTTTCTCTGACAATTCTAACTTTTGCTCATCTGACAACACACCTATTTCACTTGGTTGGTCAGCGTTGAGTACATTGACTTGCGCTTGCAAGAACATGCTGCAGCACATAAAGAAGAAAACAGGATTTAGATACTTTTTCATCACTTAATGGTTAAGGCAAAGTCTGTTACTTTAATATCATCTATAATTTGGGTTTCCGTTTTTACCTGAGCTTCAATGTTATAAACGAAAATAATATCTCCACGTGATGCATTCTCCAAATAAGATCGAATAACACGGGAGTCTTTAATTCTATTAGAATTAATTGGAATAGCCGCTCTACTACCTACCTTGATATTAAAGCGCTTTACGGTTACATTTAGGTTATAATCGAAGTCATCGGGGAATTTAGCGGCAATGGTGCCAGCCGGGACGTACTCTCTGATGATTTCACCACTGTTAAATTTACCAAGACGCTCACCCAAATCAATAGAGCCTAGCGCAGGCGGTAATGGTTTAATTCTAAAATCTTGCCCAGGCGCATTAATGGTCGCTCCATTAATTTCTCCAGAAACAAAAATACGCATGCTCTCGCCTACTTTGTCGCCATCTGGAATTGCCTCGAATTTCAATCCTTTACGGCGTACTTTACCGTTCGTAGCACGAACACTTAATTTATTGTTCGGAATACCGGGGATTGAAATAGACAAATCATTAGGCAAACCGCGATACACAACCTTCATTTGATCAGCGGAAATAACAGCATCATTGGGTTTGTCAATTACAGAAATTACTTGCGCAACATCTACAGACTGTTCTTTGTTGTTACGCTCAAAAAAGAGCTTTCCGGTCAACTTATAAGAGCCTGGAGCACTAAAGCGCTTATTAAGTTGGACACCACCCGCGGCAATTTCGAAATCCCTGCCTTGACGCATAGGTCGATCGTTAATCGAAAGCTCAACTCTGTTGGGTTTAAAATTCGAATCTTTCTTACCCATTACAATAGAAGCATCTACCAATTCACTTGTGTAGTAAGACGATTTAGAGGTTTCTAAAAGCGTTTGGTATTTGTTAAGGCCACCCTCATGTGCGTTGATGGTACTCAACATATTCTCCAGAATTTTGTTCTCAACAAATCGAATATCAGATTGGATTTTGGTGAGTTTGGATAATGACGCAATTAATGGAAAACCTTTATAGTGATAGTCTAGAAAAGGCTGTTGTTTACCTTCTCTGTTTAAGACCATTTCGGAATAAGCAAAACGCGTAAATAAATCATTTAAGAAAGAAAAGTCAAAGTCAGCGTACTCACCTTCCGGCGCGTCTTCAGTAGGCGGATCTTTTTCCGCATCAGCGGCTAAAAAGGCATCCAACTCTTGCTGAATTTTAGATGGAAAACCTGAAAATTGATCCACAAACTCCTGTCCGGCTTCGGAATAGTTATCACCAATAAAAAACATCTCGTCTAAATACTGAGACTTGTCCATTACTTGATAGTCTACAATGGAATCAATTTCACCAGTGGCTCTGTCCTCACGACTAATGCGATAGCCGTTTTCACCAGTGGCAATCAAGCGATTTTTGAGCGTATCAATATAGTTGTAGTATGCATCAGCTATGGATTTAATTTGAGGGGTGTTTTGGGCGGCAACTTTGTAATATTCGTTATTACTGTTGTTACTGAACAAATCGTATTTCTCGTTACTGTCCATAACCAAATCTTGGGTTGCAGCAGCAATATCATCGTTAATTACACCCAGTGTAGCCAATACTTCCTTACTTATATTCAACGCCAACATGGCGATGAATACCAAGTACATCATATTGATCATTTTCTGCCGAGTATCCTGTTTAGCTCCAGCCATATTTAGTTTTTCATTGCGCCTAAAATGTCGGCATATTTGGCATTAAGGTCTGCAATCGTATTTTTCATTGTTGCCAATTCAGTGTGCAATGCATTCATGTTGGCAACTACCTCACTGTGCGCTTTTGGTTCCGTTGCAACGGCAGCTGTCGTTGCGTTGTACGCGGCAGACAACTGCTCTAATGCTTGGTTCGTTTGGGCAACATTGCTATTTAAGCTTGTCATGTTATCAGGCAAATCAGCAGGAACTTCTAATGTGCCTGTTGCGCTTACTGCACTACTTAGGTTTGAACCTAAGTTTTCAAGTTGTGATGTCGCGTTTTGATAAGCTGCTTTTAATGCATCTGCTTCAGCAGCAATATCGGATAAGTCTGTAGCGTCTTCAGTGCCCGCAGTAGCTGTGTCTTCACTTAACAACACATAACCTCTAAACCCAGCAATAAGAAAGATTACAGCCTCTGTCACTAAACCAATAGTAAGCATGGTGTTAGCTGATATAAAATCAGAGTTGAAATGCGTAATTTTCATTAATGCACCAATAATAACTACTGACGCACCTGCTCCGAAGAGGAGTTCAATTATATTTTCTGGAATTGGAAATTTCTTTTTTTTCATGTTGTTTTTATTGTTGTTGTGTGTCATTTGCGCCTAAATAGTCGCGTACTAAACGGAAGCCTAAATAACTTCGAGCACTATCGGCATATTCATAATCTCTTGACGCAACGCGCAGGTAGTAAGCCACATCTTTCCAAGAACCCCCGCGAATTACTTTTTGTTCATCAGTAAAGTTGTTATAGTTAGGGTTTACGGATGAAACAAAATCATACGTATCCTTCGTGTAGGTTGAATGCGTCCACTCAGATACGTTACCAGACATATTGTATAGGCCGTAATCGTTTGGCTCATATGAGTCTGCCTCCACAGTATATAAAGACATATCAGCAGCATAATCGCCTCGTCTGGGCTTAAAATTAGCCATAAAACAGCCACGGTCATCG
>PKDU01000021.1 GCA_002862705.1 Flavobacteriaceae bacterium | reverse complement strand
TCAGTATAGCTTGGCTACTGGGCAGCCCCTTACAGAGGGAGCTACCTATAGCCTATTGTTTTACAAAGTGCAGCAAAATGGAACCCAAGTACGTATCTACAATTAAAATTGTAGCGTAAGTCCAGCCATGAAATGGCGCCCTGCCTGTGGATAGTATCCAACCCCTTCAATTGTAGTCACAACATTTGGTACAGAATAATCATCGTCATACGTATAGAAATACCCATTAGAGCTTATCAATGTATCAAAAATATTGTGTAGATGCAGGTTTAGATTTAGAGTAGGCCCATTTTCCTTATGCAGCAGCAACGCCTGTACTTGAATGTCGTTTATCAAATAACCTTCCAGCTTAGAAAGTTCGGCGTCTATATTCCCCATATACTGCTCTCCCACATACTTGCTAACAAACGAAACAGACCAATCGTTCAGCGTATAGGTTAATTGTTGAGCTGCTATAAGCGATGGCGAAAAGGCTAGGTGGGTATCACCCAATGCTTCTAGTGCACCATCTCTTTTAAAGTATTTGTCTCTATTTCTATTTTTACTCCAAGACAGGTTTGCCTGCCAATTCCAATGGGGTGCAAATGCCCATGCGCCTTCTAACTCAATACCACGGCGATAACTATCTCCAGAGTTGGCACGGATAGGCGCACCCACTTGATCAATGGCACCTGTAAGCACCAATTGGTTTTTGTAGCCCATGTAGTAAAGATTTGCATTTAACATTGCGTTGCTTGTTTTCCAACGCCAACCCAATTCAAAATCATTTAATTCTTCAGGAACGGGATTGCCGTTTTCGAAATCGGTTCGGTTGGGTTCTTTGTGTGCCTTGGCAAAAGAGATATAAAATTGGTTGTTAGCATTGGGTTTATACAAGACACCTGCTTTAGGGTTAAAAAATGTATGCGCGTCGTTTACGTTAAAACGCTCAGGTCCAGCTACCTCACCGCTAACCTTGTAGTCTACCCAGCGAAGTTGTGCATCTGCATATAAATGCCATTTTTGATTGATGGATACATCCCATTTGTAAAAAATATTGCCATCCTTTTTCTTACCTATATTTTCATAAAAGCGATGGCCTGGGTTCACATCAGCCCTATTGGCCCACATGAGCTCGCCAAAGTGTAGACTTTCATAAGAACTGTAATAAGCACCGGCACTAATGTTGTGTTTTTCTTTTTGATAATGATACAACAAATTGGCGGCATAAAAATCGTTATGTAACCATTTACGCACTGCATTTTCAGTGGCTGTTATGCTTTGTCCGTTGATTGAAAGCGGTGGTAATTTTAAATAGCCATAATCTGTATCTCCTCCATAACTTACGTTTTTATCATACCACAAATCGTAAAACTCTTGATAGTAGCCATAGCCATGGGTATAGTTCAGCCCTAAAGACAACCTGCTAGAGTTGCTAAGACGCTGTTCAATATGCAATTGGGTGTGATCTTGATTGTAATTATCTACTTGATCATTGTAATAACCTTCCAACATTCCTTCTTCGTCATACTGTTCTCCAGCAGGGTTATAGGTTCTATTGACCGCTAACACATCAGCCGTAACTCCATACCAAGCTTGGTTCGTACGCTCATGACCACCAAAAGTCAATGCTTTTATTTTGGTATTGACACTGCTGTAGGTTCCCTGTAAGAAATATCCTTTTAGATTTGATGATGCGCGATCAATATAGCCGTCGGAAGTTATGCCAGACAGGCGTCCGCTTAACTCAAATCCGCTTTTGGATAGCCCAGTTGAAAACTTGACCGTATTTTTAAAGGTATTAAAGCTACCAGCGCTAGAAGCAAGTTGCGCATACGGTTTTTCAGATGCTTTATCTGTTTCAAGATTGATACTTGCCCCAAAGGCGGCTCCGCCGTTTGTAGATGTTCCTACGCCGCGCTGCACTTGAAGATTATCTATCGATGATGCAAAGTCGGGCAAATCTACCCAATAGGTATTGTGTGATTCAGAATCGTTGTATGCAATACCGTTAATGGTAACATTTACTCTGGTGGCATCGCTACCACGAACCCTAATTCCAGTATATCCAACCCCAGCACCTGCGTCGCTAGTGGTCACTACATTGGGTAAAAAGCGCAACAAAACAGGAAGGTCTTTCCCCAAGTTTTGTTTGTTTAGCTCTTCTTGAGAGACATTGGTAAACGCCATAGGCGTATCTTCATTGGCCCTAAGGGCACTAACCGTAACAGATGATAGGGCTACGGTACTTACTGTGAGTGAGTCTTGTGTGGTGTTTGCTTGTTGTGCCATCAGGCTACAACCAAGCATAAGTGTAATAATGTATTTCATTTGCGTGAAGCAAATAAAGGGGTATTATTTACGATGGTTTTTAAAGTGAAACAAATTCCTTGGCAGCATTACCTGCCCAGGTTCGATGGGTATAATCTCAGCCGTTAGGCACCCCTAGAGATGGTACAAATATAGTTTAATTAAATCGATTGGTGCATGGGTCGCAACAAATCATTTACGGTTTTTACTGGATTAAAAGTACGGACGGGTACTTCCACAAAAATAGTGTTCCAATCTGCCATTCCACCATTCCACAAACCCGGACGTTCCATGGCCTTTATTGCTACTCCACCTAAAGACTTTTCAACCACAAAGTAGCTGTCGTTATCCACAAAATTTTTCAAATTATATTTATTCCCTTTGTAGTCATAGGTTGCACAAACAATATCAACTGGATTGAAGTGGGTGCCCGATTTAAAAATATCTTTTTGAGCGGTATTTGACATATTGACTTGTGCACTTTCAACAATTTGAAGACTTGTCTGACCTGACTTTTCAACCCAAAAAGGACCTCCACCAGGCTCACCTTCGTTTTTAACCATACCGCAAACACGTAATGGACGGTTGAGCTTTTGTCGCAGGAATGCGTGCAAAGCCTCTCCAGGCAGGTTTTTGGGAACGTCTACATTGAGTTGATCTTGAACAAATGTTTTAATTCTATCCAAATCTGCTGTGTCCTGTTCTTCAAGTGCCCGACTGAACGTATGGATTTGCTTTAGCTTGGATAGCAGTACACCCGCCAGTATTTTTTTGTAAAAGCCTGCTTTTTTGTGGTAAGCTGCAACAGCAACATTGTCAATATTGCTTAAAAAAACAATTGCCTCTTTCAGGTCGTTTAGGTTGTCGATAAGTGCTCCGTGACCAGCCGCCCTGAAAAAAAGATTACCCTTTTGGTCGCGATAAGGACTGTTGTCTAACTTGGCCGCTATGGCATCTGTACTTCTTTTTTGATGAGAAAAAGAAACATGGGTATAAATAGCGTTAGTTGTGTTTATTTCATTAACGCTTTTTGAAAGCGACTGCTGAAAGCTTTCTTTTGATGCCGGCGGAATGGTAAAGTGAATGTTCATGGATTTGTTAGCTACCATAAATTCTTTTGAAAAAAACAACTGTTCTTCTGCAGCATTTCGGATCTCACCCGTATAGTTGTGAAAAGGAATAAGCGCTTTGGGCAGCGTACTTAGTAGTTCTACTGTTTTAAGAATGAATAGAAACCTGTAATCTTTTTGAAAAGCACCATTTTGAAGTTCTGTTATTTGAGACTTGATACTTTGGTAAAAAGGAAGTTTTTCGAGCCCACCCAAAAAGATGGCGAGTTTGTATGTCTTTTTTCTATTGAGGTAGCTCCGTAATGTTTCTTTTTTGGGATCATAGCGATTGGCAAAGTAATGCAAGAATTTAAACATCCGAGTGGCCATCCCCGATGCTGGAATAAAACGCACAAGTGAAAAAGACTCCTTTTCCGAATCAAATAGTGCGGCAAAGTCTTGCATTTGTTGTTGTGATAACACTTGTATGCCGTCCCCTTGCGTGGCTGGTCTTAGTAGTTTGGCAGCATTGGTTTCTTTTTCAAGAAGTGTAAGTTGTGCTGCTACATCATCTGTTGAGATGCCAATATCATCAAATAGTGCTAAATCTTGTTTCGTAAAACTATCTTTCATGCATATTGTTTTAAACAGTCCATGACTTTCAAAATGCGCACCTCATGGGTGCCCTGTAAAATGGTGTAGGTAATATTGTTTTCGTTTAGCGCAGTTTTAAACGCAGCTAACATCTCGTGGCGTTGATGGGGGCGGTCCCGCAACAAGTCCTGTTCAAAAGGAACGTCAATATCCGTTAAAAAGTATATGTCGTAGTGATTTACTTTGTTTGCCTCTAAAACGCGTGTGTCACACCAGCCATCAAAATAAGTTTTTGCATACACTTCCGTAGAAAGCAAATTTGTGTCACAAAATAGAAATGTATCGGCTTGTTGAAGTGCTTGATTTTCAAGTCTCATCTGCCCTTTAGCAATAGGGTAAATATCTTCTGGAGCACATATTTCACCTGTACGTGCTCGTTTTTCTTCGAGATATTCCCGTGCAAATTCAGGCACCCATTTTGTTTTAAATGCTTTTGCCAGAGCCTTGGCTAGCGTAGTCTTTCCCGTAGATTCAGGTCCAAAAAACACAACTCTTATACAGCTGCTTGCGTGTTGTTTAAGGTTTTCTTCCATGCTAAATAACCGTAAATGGCAATGAGTGTAAATATAAGGTATTGAACGGAGGTAAAAGCGAGTCCTTTGTAAAGGTATAAGGGAACCGAAATAACATCACCCACAATCCAAAAAATCCAATTTTCAATTTTTTTACGTGCCATTAACCACATACCTACAAAAAATACAGCTGTGGTAAGCGTATCAACATAGGCTGTCCAGGTACTCCACTTTCCCGCCGACTCATATAGTGTATAAACAAAGGCGAGTGTTGCCACAAAAATAATTACAGAAGACTTTTTTTCTGCTACTGTAGTACGCGATATGGGAGTAAAGGCATCGTTTGTTTTTCGCGTCCATATGTACCAGCCATAGATACTCATGGCAAAATAATATGCGTTTATCATCATATCTCCGAGTAACTCCCACTTAAATAGAAGATAAACAAAGATTCCCGTTGAAATTAATCCGGTGGGAAACACCCAGATGTTATTTTGCTTGGCAAACCAAACACTTAAAAAACCAAAAATCACAGCTGTAATTTCGAGTGTGATATCTACAGAAGCATATGATGTATACTGGACAAAAATCGTGTCTATAAGTTCTTGCATATTAATTTGTTTTGAGCGCTACAGCACAAGAAAATTGTGGCCAATGATAAATCCAGTTTTTTAATTCAATTATTTGTTCATTTATATGAACCGCTGCAACGGGGTGCTCACTTTCCATTTGAGTAGTTCTGATATGTTGAAGAAAGCTCAATCCTTTTTTGCCAAAGGCTTTGTAGGCGGCTTCTTTTATGCACCACTGCGTGGTTCTGTAGCGATCTGTCTCTTGTGATTGGCGCTCTGAGGTGTGCAAGAATTTGGGGGCAATTCGCTGTACTTTAGGTCGCTCTTTTTCGATATCTATACCCAGGGGGTTGTTACCCACTGCTATTGCAGCAAAATTATGAGAATGCGTAATGGAAATAAACTTTCCGTCAGCTAAATGCGGTTTTCCAAATGCATCATAATGCAATGCGGCTGGGGTATATCCAAGTGCCTTGAGCAAATGCCTAACGCTCAAAAAGCCTTTCAGGTGTACACTCGATTTCATAGTGACTAACCTGTTGATACACATATCGGTAAGTGAAATATCTTGGCGCAACCAATCCTCAGGTTCATCTATCTGCCACACCAAAAACTGCGTATTGTAAGGGAGCTGTTCTTGTTTGTAAATGGGCATGATATGTTGTAAATTTGTCAGCTAATTGCTAGAAATCAAATATACAAATATGGCTACGAAAACGACTACCTACGTGCCCTATAAAGTCAAAGACATTACGTTGGCTGATTGGGGAAGAAAAGAAATTGAATTGGCAGAGGCAGAAATGCCTGGTTTGATGGCACTGCGCGAAGAATATGGTGCTGAGCAGCCGCTCAAAGGTGCGCGCATCGCTGGATGCTTGCACATGACCATTCAAACAGCTGTGCTAATCGAAACACTTACAGCGCTTGGGGCAGATGTTACATGGAGTTCATGTAATATTTTCTCAACGCAAGACCATGCTGCAGCGGCAATTGCTGCTGCTGGAATTTCTGTTTATGCTTGGAAAGGCATGAATGAAGAAGAATTCAACTGGTGTATCGAACAAACGATATTCTTTGGTGAAGATCGCAAACCCCTAAACTTGATTTTAGATGATGGTGGCGACCTAACCAATATGATTCTTGATGAATTTCCTGAGCTTGCTGCAGGCATCAAAGGACTCTCTGAAGAAACAACCACGGGTGTGCACCGTTTGTATGAGCGTATGCAAAACGGAACACTTCCGTTACCTGCCATTAACGTAAACGACTCGGTAACCAAGTCGAAGTTTGACAACAAATACGGCTGTAAAGAATCAGCGGTTGATGCGGTACGTCGTGCAACAGACATCATGCTTGCTGGAAAGCGCGTTGTTGTCGCTGGATATGGTGATGTTGGTAAAGGCACCGTTGCTTCTTTCCAAGGCGCAGGCGCCATCGTTACCGTAACTGAAATTGACCCAATTTGTGCGCTTCAAGCCTCTATGGATGGTTTTGAAGTAAAGAAACTAGAAACAGTCATTGGTAACGCAGACATTGTTGTAACGGCTACAGGAAACAAAGACATTGTTGCTGAGCGTCATTTCCGTGCCATGAAAGACAAAGCCATTGTATGCAACATTGGTCACTTTGATAACGAGATTGATATGGCATGGTTAAATGATAACTACGGCAATAGCAAAGTAGAAATTAAGCCGCAAGTAGATAAATATACGGTGGAAGGCAAAGATATCATTGTACTTGCCGAAGGCCGATTGGTAAATCTAGGCTGTGCTACGGGCCACCCTAGCTTTGTGATGAGCAACTCGTTTACAAACCAAACGTTGGCGCAGATAGAGCTTTGGAAAAATGCCGATAACTACGAAAATAAGGTGTATATGCTGCCCAAGCACTTGGATGAAAAAGTAGCGCGTTTGCACCTAGAAAAACTCGGTGTTGAGCTAGAAGAATTAGATAAAGATCAAGCGGATTATATCAGCGTACCCGTAGCCGGACCCTATAAACCTGAATACTACCGCTACTAAAATTCCATTTTAGAACTGTACCAAACCCCGAGGCGATTGCCTCGGGGTTTTGTTTTTTAGTGTACCGCAGGGGTTTACTGCTGTGGTTCTACAGAAACGTACGAGCGGTTGTTTTTCTTTTTGGTAAAACGAACAACGCCATCTACTTTGGCGTGAAGCGTATGGTCTTTACCTAGATATACATTCTCTCCTGGGTGGTGTGCGGTACCGCGCTGACGAACAATAATGTTCCCTGCAATCGCGTGCTGTCCACCAAATATTTTTACGCCTAAGCGTTTCGATTCCGATTCTCTACCGTTCTTGGAACTACCTACTCCTTTTTTGTGTGCCATGGCTTAATCTTTTATTTTTTTGCTTCAAGTGCCGCAATCAAGTCGGCTTTTTTCATAGATGAAATTCCCACAATACCTGCTGCTTTGGCTAGCTCCTTTAGCTCCGCTACTGTTTTTGATGAAAAATCAGCAGCTGCCTTAGGGGCAGCTTTTTTTGCAGCTTTTGGTGCTGCTGCTTTAGGCGCTTCTGCTTTCGCTTTTGGTGCAGCCTTTTTGGCTTTACCAACTCCAACAGATTCGATGACAATTTCTGTCAACGACTGACGGTGACCGTTTTTAACACGGTAACCCTTGCGGCGTTTCTTTTTAAATACTATTACTTTGTCGTCCTTTAGGTGACGTACCACTTTTGCTTCTACCGAAGCATTGGCTACAGCCGGGGCGCCTACAGTAACCTTGTCACCGTCAGCCATCATAAAGACTTGGTCAAAAGAAACCTTGTCTCCTGTTTTGGCGTCCAATCGGTGAACAAATACCTTCTGGTCTTTTGCAACTTTAAATTGCTGCCCTGCTATATCTACGATTGCAAACATAACTTTTGTTTTTAGTGCTTTTTCATGAAACGCTCGCAAATATACAATCTTGTATTATATCAGGCAATATTTTTTTATTATAACCTTAATATTAGCAAATCGCTTGGGATTTCATAAAAAATATAAACAATGTGATACTGAAGGATTAA
Source organism: Flavobacteriaceae bacterium (assembly GCA_002862705.1). GTDB lineage: Bacteria > Bacteroidota > Bacteroidia > Flavobacteriales > Flavobacteriaceae > UBA7446. The sequence continues at coordinate 1,701 of PKDU01000021.1, read as the reverse complement.
ATATCCCACAAAATAATTAATTTAGATTAACTAAAATATTTTACCATGAAACATCTCCTTTATTTAACTCTATTATTTGTATTGGGTTTTGTAAGAGCGCAATCGGTCTCCTTTGAAGAATACGATTTAACTAACGGTTTACATGTCATCCTACATCAAGACAACACAGCTCCTGTGGTAACCACATCTGTCATGTACCACGTCGGTGCTAAAGACGAACAACCTGACAGAACAGGCTTTGCCCATTTTTTCGAACACCTTCTGTTTGAAGGCACTAAAAATATTGAAAACGGCGCGTGGTTTTCTATAGTCACCGAAAATGGTGGGTCCAACAACGCCAATACCACAGACGACCGTACTTATTATTATGAAGTTTTTCCTTCTAACAACCTTGAGCTTGGTCTTTGGATGGAATCTGAGCGGATGTTACATCCCATAATTGAACAGGACGGTGTGGATACACAAAATGAGGTCGTCAAGGAAGAAAAGCGATTGCGCGTTGACAACCAACCTTATGGCAAGTTTTTAGAAAACGTTAAAAAACACCTCTTTGTCAATCACCCTTACCGCTGGACAACCATTGGCGAAATGGATCACCTAGATGCTGCAACCCTAGATGAGTTTCTAGCATTCAATAAAAAATTCTATGTCCCAAACAACGCCGTACTCGTTGTCGCTGGTGACATTGATATTGATAAAACAAAAACAATGGTTGAAGCATATTTTGGCGCTATACCGAGAGGTGCAGACATAGAAAGAGTTTCTTTGACCGAAGAACCTATTCAAGAGGAATTAAAAGCAGAAGCCTTTGATAGCAACATTCAAATCCCTGCTATCATTACCGCATACCGTACACCCTCTTTCAAAAGTAGGGAGTCTCGTATACTTGATATGATTTCTACATATTTGAGTGACGGTCCAAGTTCGAAACTTTACAAGCGTTTGGTTGACGAAAAGAAGATGGCACTGCAATCAGGAGCTATCAATATCGCACAAGAAGATTATGGTATGTATGTCATTTTCGGCCTGCCACAAGGAGAATTTAAACTTACAGACTTAATATCTGAAATGGATGATGAAATTCTCAAAATTCAAAACAACCTTATTTCCGAGCGAGATTATCAAAAACTGCTCAATAAGTTTGAAAATGGATTTGTAAGCTCAAATGCTTCAGTGGAAGGCATTGCCAATTCACTTGCCAGATACCACATGCTCTATGGAGACACCAATCTAATCAATAACGAGATTGATATTTACCGCTCCATTACTCGCGAAGAGATAAGAGAGGTAGCCAATAAATACCTGAACACAAACCAGCGCTTGGTACTTGAATATTTACCAGAACCGGAAAAAGCTAATTAAACCTATTATCATGAAAAAATTACTCGTATTATTCACATCCTTGTTGGTCTTTTCTGCAGTTGGTCAAATTGATCGAAGTAAACAACCGGTTCCTGGTCCTGCACCTACCATTCAAGTTAAAGAGCCGCAACAATACAAACTAAAAAACGGCCTCACCGTGATGCTGGTTGAAAACAGAAAACTGCCGCAAGTAAGTGCAAGTTTAAGACTGGACAACCCACCCATTTTGGAAGGAATCAAGGCAGGTTTAAGCGACCTCACTGGCAGTTTACTCGGAAAAGGTTCTAAAAAAATAGCCAAAGATGATTTCTATGATGAAGTAGATTTCATGGGTGCCAA
>PKDU01000068.1 GCA_002862705.1 Flavobacteriaceae bacterium | reverse complement strand
GTGCCTATCAGTTACCAGGAGCATCATTATTTTCATATCTGACTTTTAGATCGGCGGTAGCCATTATTTTTTCATTGTTGGTAACGGCTGTGCTTGGAAAACGCATCATTGCAATGCTGCAACACTATCAAATGGGTGAAAGCATTCGCGACTTGGGTCTAGAGGGTCAAAAAGAAAAGGCAGGAACGCCCACTATGGGTGGTTTGATGATCATTTTTGGGACACTAATTCCTGTTTTACTGCTCACAAAACTGGACAATATCTACATCATACTGCTAATAGTCACCACTGTTTGGATGGGTATAATTGGGTTTGCTGATGACTACCTTAAGATCAAACGAAAAGACAAAGAAGGCCTTAAAGGACGTTTTAAGATTGTTGGGCAAATTACCCTTGGAGTGATTGTAGGTGCTACGTTATATTTTCACCCTGGTGTAACCATAAAGCAAAAAGCCATTGATGGCGAAAGCTTTTTACAAGAAGAAAAGTCGGTAAAAACGACGATTCCGTTGCTGAAAAATAACGAGTTTGACTACGGAGATATTATCGCATGGGCAGGAGCGGGCGCAAGAGACTACGCTTGGTTGATTTTTATACCGGCAGTCATCTTTATAGTTACCGCTGTATCCAATGGGGCTAACCTTACGGATGGTGTAGATGGTCTTGCAGCTGGAACAGCTTCCATTGCGGTGCTCACGCTTGGGTTATTTGCTTGGGTTTCGGGTAATATCATTTTTGCTGACTACCTCAATGTCATGTACATTCCCCAGGTAAGTGAGGTGGTTGTTTTTGTGGCAGCTTTTGTGGGAGCGCTCGTTGGTTTTTTGTGGTATAACGCATTCCCCGCTCAAGTATTTATGGGAGATACGGGCAGTTTAACTATAGGCGGTATTATCGCCGTACTGGCACTTATTGTTCGCAAAGAATTGCTCATTCCTGTATTGTGTGGGGTCTTTCTTATTGAAAATCTTTCTGTGATACTTCAAGTATCTTATTTCAAGTACACTAAAAAAAGACAAGGTGCTGGCAAGCGTATTTTTAAAATGGCTCCGCTGCACCATCACTATCAAAAACTGGGATATCACGAAAGTAAAATCGTGAGTCGCTTTTGGATTATTGCCATCATGTTGGCCATTATTAGCCTTGTAACCCTTAAAATAAGATAATGAAAAAGCTGGTCGTACTTGGTGGTGGAGAGAGTGGAATAGGGGCTGCAACCTTGGCAAAACACAACAACTGGGATGTTTTTGTTTCTGATGCTGGCATGCTTACTGCTGCGGCCAAGAAAGCATTTGAAACCATTGGCGTGCGCTATGAAGAAGGCGGCCACACCATGAATGAAATTCTTAAAGCCGAACTTGTGGTTAAAAGCCCAGGTATTCCCAATACATTTGCTGTAATTAAGGATATTGAGGCAGCCGAAATCGCTATGGTTTCTGAGATTGAATTTGCAAGTAATTATACCGATGCCACCTTAATTGGCATTACGGGTAGCAATGGCAAAACAACCACAGCAATGCTCACGCATCACTTGCTTTCTGATGGTGGGATTGACGCAGGCTTGGCTGGAAATATTGGCAACAGTTTTGCCCAAGCACTTTTGCAAGACAAACACGATGTATACGTATTGGAAATCAGCAGCTTTCAACTTGAGCACATCAAGAAATTCCACCCACATATTGCGGTCATAACAAATCTCAGCCCAGACCATTTGGATCGCTATGACAACTCATTTAAAGCGTATTGCGCCACCAAGTTTAACATCACTAAAAACCAAACAGAAGAAGATCATTTTCTCTATGAGGCTGACGATGATAACATTAATGCCGGTGTCGCAGAGTTTAATATCAAAGCCCAACAGCACCCCTATAATAACGCTAACAAAAACGCTATGTTCAAAGTTAACAATCCCTCTTTACTTGGGCGACACAATGCCAAAAATGCCATGGCTGCCGCGACCATTGCGCAGTTATTTCAATTGCGCGATCAAGATATTCAGGCCAGTCTGCAAACCTTTCAAGGCGCAGCCCACCGGTTGGAGCATGTGGTGAATATCCTCAAAGTAGCCTATATCAATGATTCAAAAGCAACCAATGTCAATGCTACTTTTTATGCGCTTGAAAGCATGTCCAAACCCACCATCTGGATTGTTGGGGGTGTAGACAAGGGCAATGACTATTCGAGCCTATTGCCCTTGGTGCATGAAAAAGTTAAAGCCATTGTTTGTTTGGGCCTAGACAACAGTAAAATAATAGACATTTTTTCGTCTGTGGTCAACGTGTTGGTCGAGGCAAAAAACATGGATGATGCCGTCAAGGCTTCTTACGATTTGTCTTCAAAGGGAGATGCTGTATTGTTGTCGCCTGCCTGTGCAAGCTTTGACTTGTTTGAAAATTATGAAGACAGAGGAGATCAATTTAAAGCAGCGGTAAGAAAATTATAAACGTGAAAATTAGTCAGTACTTATTGGGAGATAAATCTATTTGGGGAATAGTGGTTTTGCTATCCATTTTCTCCTTTCTTCCTGTGTATAGCGCAAGCTCAAACTTGGTCTATGTGGTAGGTTCTGGTTCTGTATTTGGACATTTATTGAAGCATGTTGCCATTGTTTGCGTGGGCTGGGTGATCATGTATGCCGTTCACCTCATTCCATTTAAGTATTTCTCTGGCTTGGCCAAATTGGGGATACCTGTTGTAGTCATTTTATTATTGTTTACTGCCTTTCAAGGCACCACCATTGAAGGCGCTAACGCTAGCCGTTGGCTTAACATCCCGGTTATAGGCATGTCGTTCCAGACGTCTACCTTGGCCATGGTCGTATTATTGGCCTATGCAGCAGATTATTTTGCCAATAAAAAAGAGGATAAAATTCGATTCACCGAAAGCCTTTTGCCTTTTTGGATTCCGGTCCTACTGGTTGTTGGATTGATTTTACCCGCAAACCTTTCCACAGCCTTATTGATATTGTTTATGGTAACGGTTGTTGCCTTTCTGGGTGGCTATCCTTTAAAATATTTGACTGCATTGCTTGGAGCTGCTGTCCTTTTCTTGACACTATTCATCCTTCTTGCAAAAGCCTATCCCGACGCTTTCCCAAATAGGGTAGATACGTGGATGAGCCGTGTGGAGAGTTTCACGGGGAAAGGGGATGACAATACCGATTACCAAATTGAGCGTGCAAAGGCAGCTGTAGCTGTTGGTGGTTATGTGGGCATAGGCGCAGGAAAGAGCATGATGAAGAATGTATTGCCACAGAGCACTTCTGATTTTATCTATGCCATCATTGCTGAGGAGTATGGCATGCTTGGCGCCATATCCTTGTTGTTTTTGTTTATGTTGCTTTTGTTCCGGATTCTGATAAACGCCAACAAATCTGAAAGCTTTTTTGGTAAGCTGCTCATCTTGGCCATGGGGTTGCATATCGTCACCCAAGCCTTTATCAATATGGGCGTAGCCGTAGCACTACTCCCGGTAACGGGACAGCCTTTGCCACTTATCAGTAGTGGTGGTACTTCGCTGTGGATGACCTTTTTGGCGCTTGGCGTTGTGTTAAGTGTCAGTGCAAATCAGCCTAGTGTTGCAAATGATCATATGTCTAACCCTTTAGCCGAATTAAGCCATGAAGCCTAGACTGATTATTTCTGGAGGGGGAACTGGGGGGCATATTTTCCCAGCCTTGGCTATTGCAGATGCATTTAAGGAGCAGTACCCAGAGGCATCGGTACTATTCGTAGGGGCAAGCAACCGAATGGAAATGCAGCGTGTTCCCAAGGCCGGTTATAAAATAAAAGGCTTGTGGATAGCTGGATTTGACAGACAAAATATGCTGCGGAATATCTTATTCCCTATCAAGCTTGGTTGGAGCTTACTTCAGTCTATGGCAATTGTTCTACGTTTCCGCCCATCTGCGGTAGTGGGTACGGGAGGCTTTGCCAGTGGACCATTGCTTTTTGTGGCGTCCTTGTTTAAAACGCCTTCGCTAATTCAAGAGCAAAATGCATTTCCAGGCGTTACCAACAAACGCCTCGCTTCACGCGTCGATGCCATTTGTTTGGGTAGTGAGGCTGCAAGTGCGTTTTTCCCAAAGCATAAAATTGTGGTAACAGGTAACCCCATTAGGGCGGTCTTAAAGCAAAACATCAGTAAGTCCGTTGCTGCCGAAATCTTGGGCGTTGCTGCAGACAAGCAAACCCTTTTGGTTTTGGGTGGTAGTTTGGGTGCCAAAAAAATAAATCAACTCATCCGTCAACATTTGGATGATATGCAACAACACAACATTCAACTTATTTGGCAGTGCGGAAATTTATATGCAGACGATTATATGCCCTATACATCGGCAAACATTCACGTGATGCCGTTTATCGATGAAATGCCAGCGGCTTATGCATTGGCAGATGTGGTGGTGTCTAGGGCAGGGGCGTTGGCCATTTCGGAACTCTGTTTGATGGGCAAACCAACCCTTTTTATCCCTTCGCCCAATGTGGCTGAAAACCACCAAGAAAAAAATGCACAAGCGCTAGCAGACAAAGAAGCAGCGTTGTTGGTCGCAGAGCGTGATGCAGATGAACAGTTTTGGACAACACTTGAATCGTTGATTACGGATGCGTCATTACGCACCAAGCTTGGTGAAAACATCAAAGGCTTTGCACATCCAACTGCAACCAAAGAAATTTTGAATAGGCTAATCAAAATCTTAACCCATGAATAAAGCGGCAGTATTTTTTGTGGGTATAGGCGGCATAGGAATGTCGGGGCTTGCGCAGTACTTCTTGTCACAGGGATATGCTGTGGCGGGCTATGACCGTGTGCTTACACCACTAACGCAAAAGCTAGCGTCACTGGGGGCTCAAATCAGCGATGTGGATGCACCGACTGCTATTCCAACATTGTTTAGAGACCCGAAAAACACCAAGGTTATTTACACCCCAGCCGTGCCAGCCAAATCACCAGTACTCACATATTTCAAGGACAATGGTTTTAAACTAGCAAAACGGGCTGCAGTCATTGGGGAGATAAGCCATACCATGCCTTGCTTGGCAGTGGCAGGTACGCATGGCAAAACAACAACATCTGCATTGCTCACTCATTTGCTTCGCACATGTGGTAAAAAAATTACCGCATTTTTGGGAGGTATAGCAGCTGATATTGACAGTAATTTCTTGCTTGAAGGGAATGATTATATGGTAGTGGAAGCCGACGAATTTGATAGGTCTTTTATGCATCTAAAGCCCACAGCCATAGCCCTAACTTCTATGGATGCGGATCATTTGGATATTTATGGTACTGCAAATGAGTTGACCAATACCTTTAACGATTTTGCCCAGAAAGTATCAGCTGAAAAACGATTTATTGCCAACGGTTTGGGGGTTGATGGCAATACTTTTGGTATCGAAGCGGGAACGCATAGGGTGCATAATTTGCGCATAACAAAGGGCAGCTATGTATTCGATTTTGTCACACCAACGTTACGTATTTCCAATGTTGCCTTACCCTATCCAGGGGAGCACAATGTGATGAACGCAGCTGCTGCATTGGCACTTGCTTTGGAGGCGGGTTGCGAACCCGAGCAACTCAAAGCAGGATTAGCAAAATTTAAGGGGGTAGATCGCAGGTTTAGCATCAGGCTTACCGCGCCCAAAGTGGTAATTGATGATTATGCGCATCACCCAACCGAAATCAATGCCGTTGCCGATGCTTTGGAAGCCTTTTATCCCAACCAAATCAAACTGGGTGTATTTCAGCCGCATTTGTTTTCGCGCACACGCGACTTTTTAACTGGGTTTAAACAAGCCCTTGCTCGCTTTGATGAAGTATTGCTTTTGGACATTTACCCTGCCCGTGAGCTGCCAATGGAGGGCATCACTAGCGCATTATTGGTAGATGAATCGCATACGGCCACGCAATTGATAGACAAGCATATGCTATCCGAAATGATAGCAAAATCTACAGCTACAGTTGTGGCTATTATGGGCGCTGGAGACATTGCTTTTGAAGTCCCAGCAGTCATACAAACCCTTAAAAACCAACAGTATGCATAAGATGATTATTTCCATATTGTTGTTTGTGCTTACGATTGTTCTTGGGGTGGTTATGCAGCAGCGCAATCAAAAAAGATCAGTGACCTTAAAGCACGTAACATGGGAAGATAACCGTCCAATTTGGATGCCAAAAGACTCCGTTAATAAATTGTTGACACTTGCCTTGAGTGATAGTGTATCTGCTTTTAAAAGTGGTCTAAATTTGAGAAACATTGAACAAACACTTAACCAAAACGCCTGGTTCGAAGATGCCCAGAGTTACGTTTCCATTGATGGAGGTGTAGGTGTTCACGTTACAACCAAAATACCAGTAGTGCGTATACAGAGTGATAGCAATTATTATGTAGATAATCATGGCGAGCCGTTCCCATTGTCTCCTTTTAAATCGGTTCAAGTGCCGTTTGTCTATGGCAACCCAAATGCAGCGCAGCGTCACGCACTAATTGATGTAGTTGAGCAAATATCAAATGACGCTTTTATGTCTGACCACATTGTTGCTTATGAGTGGATGTCTGATGGCTTGATTGTTGAGCCCCGTCACCAAGACTATTCCATTGTTCTTGGCACGCCCGATCAGCTAAAAGATAAAATTAAAAACTACAAGGCTTTCTATGCAAAAATGCAAGACAGCACCGTATTAAAAACCTATAAAACAGTAAATCTTTCGTTTCACGGACAAGTAGTTTGTTCAAAATAACATGATATGGAACAAGAACAATTAGCAGTTGGATTAGATATTGGAACCACCAAAATAGTGGCCATGTTGGGTACCAAAAACGAGTATGGGAAACTCGAGATCGTTGGTGTTGGAAAATCTAAAAGTCAAGGCGTACACCGGGGTGTCGTAAATAACATAACCCAGACCATTCAGTCGATACAGGCGGCTGCGCATGAAGCAGAAGCCATTTCTGGCAAGAAAATCACCAGTGTGGTAGTTGGAATTGCGGGTCAGCATATTCGCAGTTTGCATCACAGCGATTACATCACCCGTACCAATGCAGATGAGGTCATTGATGAGGCAGATATTGAACGCCTAAAGAATCAGGTGTTTAAACTTGTTATGCTTCCAGGCGAGGAGATTATTCATGTGCTTCCACAAGAATATAAGGTAGATGGGCAGGCCGAAATCAAGGAACCTATTGGTATGTATGGCGGTAGGTTAGAGGCCAACTTCCACGTTGTGGTGGGTCAAGTGTCCTCCATTCGTAACATTGCCCGCTGTGTAAAGTCTGCCGGACTTGACTTTGGCGGCATCACATTGGAGCCCTTGGCTTCGGCAGATGCAGTATTAAGCCAAGAAGAAAAAGAAGCTGGTGTTGCCTTGATTGATATCGGTGGTGGTACTACCGATTTGGCCATATTTAAAGACGGTATTATTCGGCATACTGCTGTTATTCCATTTGGCGGAAATGTCATTACGGAAGACATAAAAGAGGGATGTTCTATCATTGAAAAACAAGCGGAGTTACTCAAGATTAAGTTTGGGTCTGCATGGCCGGGCGAAAACAAAGACAACGAGATTGTTTCTATCCCCGGACTACGTGGCAGAGACCCCAAGGAAATCACGCTCAAAAACCTGTCCAAAATCATACACGCACGCGTTACAGAAATTATCGAGCAGGTCTATGCCGAAATCAAGAATTATGGACACGAAGAGCAGAAGAAAAAACTGATAGCTGGTATTGTGTTGACCGGTGGCGGAAGCCAACTCAAACACCTAAAGCAATTGGTGGAATATATCACGGGTATGGACACACGTATTGGATATCCCAACGAACATTTGGCTGGCGATACAGACAAAGCCACTGCAAGTCCGCTTTTTGCCACAGCAGTTGGATTGGTTATGAATGCTGCAGAAACCCAATTGGCAACGCTAGACGCGGAACCAACGACACCAACAGACGAGACAGATGGTGGCGATGAAAATTCACTTGCGAAACCCCAAAAGCGGACATCCGTTATTGACCGATTTACAGAGAGATTAAAAATATTTTTAGAAAGCGCAGAATAAACTTTTATCTATGGAAACATTTGACAACATAACATTCGATATGCCCAAGAACAAGAGCAATGTCATTAAAGTAATCGGCATTGGCGGCGGCGGCAGCAATGCCCTTAACTACATGTACAAGCAAGGGATCAACGGCGTTGATTTTGTGGTGTGTAATACCGATGCTCAAGCACTTGAAAACAGTCTAATTCCCAACAAGGTTCAGCTGGGTGTTTCACTAACCGAAGGGCTTGGCGCAGGCGCCGATCCCGAAGTGGGAGCACAGTCAGCAGTTGAAAACCTGGATCAAATATCGGACATGCTTAGCGTGAACACCAAGATGATTTTTATCACTGCCGGGATGGGTGGTGGCACGGGTACTGGTGCAGCTCCTGTAATTGCAAAGTTGGCGCAAGAGATGGGCATATTAACCGTTGGTATTGTAACCATGCCTTTCCAATTTGAAGGCAAGCTGCGTAACGAGCAAGCCCAACAAGGGCTGAATAACCTACGCAAACACGTCGACTCGCTTATTGTAATCAACAACAACAAGCTCCGCGAGGTGTATGGCGATTTGGGCTTTAAGCAAGGCTTTGCAAAAGCAGATGAGGTGCTGGCAAATGCGTCTAGAGGTATTGCCGAAGTAATCACGAATCACTACACTCAAAATATTGACTTAAGGGATGCCAAGACCGTTTTGGCCAGTAGCGGAACAGCTATTATGGGATCTGGTGTGGCTTCTGGCAGTCAGCGTGCAACCGAAGCTATTGTGCAAGCACTGGACTCACCGCTGCTCAACGACAACAAAATATTGGGCGCTAAAAATGTATTGCTCCTTATTGTCTCTGGAAGTGATGAAGTGACCATTGATGAGATTAGCGCCATAAATGAATACATTCAAAAAGAGGCGGGCAACAGCACCAATATTATTATGGGTATAGGCGAGGATGAAAAACTTGACAATGCCATTTCGGTTACCATCATAGCTACAGGTTTTGCGCCAGACATGCAACAGGAAATTGTTCATGCCGATCCACAGAAAATCATTCATTCGCTTGACGATGAGCAGAAAGTAACCCACGATTTGTCGGTAGGTCAAATTCCATTATTTGAAACAGAGGCAGCGCCGGCACCGGTTCATGAAACACCAGCAGCTACTGAAGCGGTTGAGAGCCTTATCCCAACAACAGATTTGTTACGGGATTTGGACGTTTCGTTTGAAGAAGTAAAAGCGCCAGTTAAAGATGTTGCGCCGCAACCAACTGCGTTTACCATTCACGATGTGACGCCAGTGGTTAACGACATTGAGGTGGTTGATGCCGAAGAGGTTGTCCCAGAGCCTGCGGTAGTCAATCCAATTGACCAATCTTTGGAAAAAAGACCTTCGGAAGAAGAAAATGAACCTGCTGTTTTGTTTCATTTTGATGCAGAAGCGTCAACGCCTCAAGCAAAGCAAGTACCACCCATTGCAAAAGCTGAGGAAGAAGTTACGCGCTTTGTCTTGGAAATGGATGAGGAGCCAGCAACGGCACCGGAGATGCGCAAGCCTGAAACAGCACCAAAAGAAACAACGGCAATCGAAGAAAAGCCCTTTTCCCCTATTGATGGCACCATTGCCGAAGGATTGGCAAATCGAACAGCGGAGCGTAAGGAAAAGTTAAAGCAGTTTAACTATCGTTTCAACCAAAACACTAGGGTAGAGGACTTGGAGCGCGAGCCGGCTTATAAGCGTCAAGAAGTTGAATTAAGTGATCCCGAGAACGGTGGGTCAGCATCACGCACTTCACTGAGCGTTGATAGCCAAAACCAAGTCCAAATAAGAACCAACAATTCATTTTTACACGATAACGTAGATTAATATGAGCTTACAAGAAAATGTCAATGAGCAGCTTAAGGCTGCGATAAAAGCAAAGGATACGGTAGCCTTGGAATCGTTACGCGCCATAAAGACAGCTATTATGATGACACAAACCCAAGCAGGGGCAACAGCGCTTAGTCCAGACGATGAGATTAAACTTGTACAAAAGTTGGTCAAACAGCGTAAAGACAGTGCAGCTATTTTCCATCAGCAAGGGCGTGTAGATTTGGCGGAACCAGAGGAGGCGCAAATTAAGATTATTGAGCAGTTTTTACCTGAACAGCTAGATGAGGCT
>PKDU01000004.1 GCA_002862705.1 Flavobacteriaceae bacterium | reverse complement strand
AGGCGCGGTCCCGAGTAGGGGTAAGAACGTATTGGTGATACGCCGTACAGACTTTAGGTTGATATCCATCTGTCTTTCAAAATCTGCTTCTGTAACAAATTGCAACGGCCCCGGAACAGCAACGCCTGCATTGTTGATGAGTGCATCTATGCGATCACATGCTTCAAAAACACGCTTAGCCGCTTGGTTTACTGCATCTTGATCTTGAACATCAAAAATCAGTGGGGTAAAACGCTGCGGGTATGCTTCCGTAAGCGATTTGGCATCTGCTTCTTTGCGCACACTTCCGTAAATGTGATAGCCTTTTTGGTGCAGCAGGCGTAGGGCATCACGCCCAATTCCAGATGAAACACCTGTGATGACAATATTTTTTTTCATAAGACCTTTTAATCTTTAAAGGTGGATAACTTCGTCATAGGCATTTGCGACGGCCTCCATCATAGCTTCACTCATGGTCGGGTGCGGATGCACTGTCTTGAGGACTTCATGCCCAGTGGTTTCTAATTTCCGTCCCAATACCGCTTCGGCTATCATATCAGTTACACCAGCACCAATCATGTGACAGCCCAGCCACTCGCCATATTTGGCATCAAAAATAACCTTTATAAATCCTTCTGCTGTGCCGCTTGCTTGGGCTTTTCCAGATGCTGAAAAGGGAAACTTTCCAACTTTGATATCAAGTCCTTGCTCTTTGGCTTGAGCTTCGGTTAGCCCTACAGAAGCAATTTCTGGGCTGCTATACGTACACCCGGGTATGTTACCATAATCCAGGGGTTCCACGTGCTGCCCTGCAATTTTCTCTACGCACAAGATTCCCTCTGCTGAAGCAACGTGTGCCAAGGCCTGCCCCGCAGTAATATCGCCAATGGCAAAATACCCCGGGATATTGGTTTGATAAAAATCGTTTACCAAAATTTTGTCTCTATCCGTAGCAATGCCAACCGTCTCAAGACCAATATTTTCGATATTCGTTTTAATACCCACTGCAGAAAGTACCACGTCTGCTTCCACTACTTCTTCGCCTTTTTTGGTTTTAACCGTTGCTTTTACTCCCTTACCGCTAGTATCCACTGAGGTGACTTCCGCACTGGTCATGACTTTGATGCCGCTCTTTTTAAACGAGCGCTCCATTTGTTTGGAGATTTCTTCATCTTCAACAGGAACGATACGCGGTAGGTATTCAATTAGGGTTACTTCTGTTCCCATGGCGTTGTAGAAATAGGCAAATTCTACCCCAATGGCACCAGAGCCAACAACGATAAGTTTTTTAGGTTGTTTCTCTAGGGTCATCGCTTTTCGATACCCAATGACCTTTTTGCCATCTTGAGGCAAGCTTGGTAATTCGCGTGAGCGTGCTCCCGTGGCAATGATGATGTTTTGAGCAGATAACTCTTGTTCGCTGCCGTCCTCAGCTTTTACGTGTATTTTTTTGCCGGGTAGTAGTGAGCCATAACCCATAATAACGTCAATCTTGTTCTTTTTTAGCAAAAACTGAACGCCCTTACTCATGGTGTCCGCCACAGCTCTACTGCGATTGACCACCGCATCAAAATCTTTGTCGTATTCTTTAACTTTTAGTCCGTAATCTTCGGCATGTTTTAGGTATTCAAAAACTTGCGCAGATTTGATAAGTGCTTTGGTAGGAATACAGCCCCAATTCAGGCATACGCCTCCAAGACTTTCTTTTTCAACGATTGCTGTTTTAAGCCCTAATTGCGAGGCGCGGATTGCGGTAACATATCCACCTGGGCCACTTCCTAAAACAATGATGTCGTATTTGCTCATTTGGTAACGTTTCGGCAAAAATACGAAACAGATGGCTATTCTTTGCCTTTGTCATCAGATTTAAAATCGATGGATACGGAATTCACACAATAGCGCAGCCCAGTGTCTGTTGGTCCATCATTGAAAACGTGACCAAGGTGTCCGTCACAATTGTTACAGATGATTTCGGTGCGCACCATCCCATGGGTGGTGTCTTTCTCATACCTAATCTTTCCTTCAATGGCTGCATCAAAACTCGGCCATCCGCAATCACTCTTAAACTTTGAGCCACTTGCAAAGAGGGGTTCTTTACATGCATAACAGCTGTAGGTACCTTCGTCAAAGTGAAGGTTGTATTTGCCAGTGTGGGGATATTCTGTTCCCTTTTGGCGTAGTATTCTAAAGGCTTCTGGATTGAGTTTATCTTTCCAGTACGCGTCTGTTTTTTTCATGTCTTGAGCGGTTTCGGTTCCTTTTTGTTTTGTAGGTTCTTGTGCGCACGCTTTTAGCGAAAAAAAGAGGCACAAAAATAGGGGGTATGCTAATGCTTTCATGGTGTTTGTATAAATGATATTATTTTATGGATAACCTTTTCGTCACGTAGAATCCTGCGGTGCCCAAGTCCTTTGGTAATCATCAAGGTGGCGTTGGGATGCTGCTTGTGTATGTTTTTAGCACAACTTACGTCAATATCGCGGTCGTCTTCGTCGTGAATAATCAGCGTTGGCGTTTGTTGTTGGCGAACAACATGACTCGCATCATATGCATTGATCTTAATCTTGTACTTGTCTTCAAAATATGTCTTCATGCGTTCCGATGTTTTAGGCGTTAATCCTACTGACATAATGAAGCTATCAAAAATCGTGCACATTAGGTCTCCAGAACCAATGGTGATGATTTTTTTGACCTCTGAAACCTGTTCACAATACTTCAAAATAGCCATACTGCCGAGCGAGTGCCCAATGTATATATCAAATGCACCGTAATGATTGTTTAGTGCCTTTATGGCGGCACTCCATTGAAGCATATTGGTAATTTTCCCTGTGGATTTCCCGTGCGCGGGTGCATCAAACGCAATCACATGATAGCCTTTTTTGTGTAGGCTTACTGCGATTGCATAGAGTTGAGTACCCCTTCCGCTCCATCCGTGAGCTAGCAGGACCTTTTCGCCCTCGTTTTTCCATTCAAAGCACATAATGGTTTCGTTGATCTCTGGAACAGTAACCCATGCTTGGAGGCAATGTGCCAACGCTATCCGCTCATTTTCGGGCAATTTAAATTTAAGGGGCTTTGAAAAAATATGGGCTGCAACACGCATGCCCAGTTCAGGAGATATGCCTTCAATTACCCTTAGCGATTGCTTCAACCATAGGGGTACGGCCATTCCTTGCTTGAGCTTTTTTCCCTTTTTCATTACACAAACTTAAGCTTATCTTTTTTTATGTCTTGAAACATTTTTGTTTATTTGAGAAAACAATACATATGCCATCACACAAAAAAGGGGACAAACGTCTTTTAAGCGCTTGGGCCTCATACGATTGGGCAAATTCCGTTTATTTTCTCGTTATTTCTTCCGCTATTTTTCCACTCTACTATGGATATATATGCGCAGATGAAACGTATTTAGAAGTGTTTGGTATGTCGGTTAAAAACACAGCGCTCATCAGCTATGTAACGGCCCTAGCCTTTATGTTTATTGCGATTTGGTCTCCTATTCTCTCTGGTATTGCCGATTATATGGGTAACAAAAAACGGTTTATGCAGTTTTATTGTTACTTGGGGTCCGCTGCCTGTGTTGGGTTGTATTGGTTTGAAATCGACAACCTTTTATGGGGTTTGTTGTTTTATTTTTTAGCATTGGTTGGTGCCTGGTCAAGTTTGGTTTTTTACAATTCTTATCTTCCCGATATTGCCTATCCAGAACAGCACAATAAAATCAGTGCGCGAGGTTTTGCGTTGGGGTATATTGGAAGTGTATTGTTGTTACTCATTAACCTATTTATGGTGTTAAAGCCAGAATGGTTCAACATTCATGGTGAAAGCGGAGCGGCCTCCCTGAAAGCCATGCGCTACTCTTTTGTGATGGTTGGTATATGGTGGTTTGGATTTAGCCATATCGCTTTCTACCACTTGCCACGTGGTTTTAAAGACAAGGTATACACCAAAGACATTTTCTTTAATGGTTATCGCGAGCTTACAATGGTTTGGAAGAACCTTCGCAACCTCACCCAATTAAAACGTTATTTGGGTGCTTTTTTTGTATTTAGCATGGCCTTGCAAACGGTAATGATAGTGGCTGCCTATTTTGGAGAGCAAGAAATTTCTTGGTCTGGTCAAGAGAAAACCATGGGGCTTATCATCAGTATTTTACTCATTCAAATCATTGCTATTTTCGGTGCATTGCTTTCCTCTAAGCTCGCTAATAAATGGGGCAATATCAAAACACTTATATTGCTAAATGGTATTTGGGTAGCCTTGTGCGTAAGTGCTTATTTTATCTATGAACCCATTGAGTTTTATTTTGTTGCTGCTTTTGTAGGTCTTTGTATGGGCGGCATACAATCCGTAGCCCGCTCAACCTATTCTCAACTGATACCAGAAACGCTTGACACCACGTCTTATTTCAGTTTCTACGACGTCGCAGAAAAGGTGGGTATTGTTATTGGCATGTTGATGTATGGCACCATAGACCAAATAACAGGTAGCATGCGAAATGCCATCTTGTTTTTTGTGCTCTTTTTCTTTGTTGGAGCTGTATTGTTATTTCGCCTCTATCGCAAGGACAAAAACCTGGCTGTAAATTAGTATTTATTGATACTGCCTGAGCCTACAACTTTCTTGTTTGTCGTAGCTACATCTCTGTTCACGTGAACGTCTCCAGAGCCTACAATTTTAACCGAGATTAGGTTTTTTGCATGCGCTGTAATATCGCCAGACCCCGTTATATGTGCAGTTGCGTTATTGACTTTTAGTGAT
This sequence comes from Flavobacteriaceae bacterium, assembly GCA_002862705.1. Lineage (GTDB taxonomy): Bacteria > Bacteroidota > Bacteroidia > Flavobacteriales > Flavobacteriaceae > UBA7446. Next base: position 6,194 of record PKDU01000004.1, on the reverse strand, counting down.
TTGGCGTTGATATCACCAGAACCTGTTACTGAGGCTTCAAGTGCATCTGCTTTTCCACTGACGTCTATGTCGCCAGACCCTGAAATAGCAGCCTTGATTGCCATTGCATCGGCAGCTACTTTTATATCCCCAGAGCCGCTTACACTTAATTTAAGTTTTGCTGTTTTTAGAGTCAACGCTCCTTTTATTTCACCAGAACCGTTCAATGAAATTTTGGATACTTCTTCAACGGGAATCTCAATGTGAATGCCCTTTTTCCAAGAGGGTCTAAGGTTAACATAATCTTTGGTTTTGATACGTAGCTTACCATTGTTGTTGGTCATCTCAATATATTCCAAGATGTTTTCTTCTGCTTTGAGCGTAATGCTTCCTTCGCTTCCTTCTACGAGGCTAACATCCATGCTGCCGTGAACGCTAATAATATCGTAGGGCTCAACGTCACGTATTTCTGTTGTTACTTTTCCGTTTCCTTTAATCGTTTTGTTCCACTGCGCATTGGTACAGCCAACAAATAATAGGAGTAGTGAACTTAATAGTAGGTGTGTTGTTTTCATGATTTTATTTGAGTTTGCATATAAATAACGACTTTTGAAGCTAATTGTTACAATGGCACAGAGTTTGAAAATAAAAGTGTATCATGTAAAACCAGCTGTTTTTAGGGTTTTTGATTTAAAATCGGACAAAATGGCACTCACATATTTTTATGTCTCAAAATAAAATTTTGTCCTTAGAAACCCTTTTACCTCAAGATTTAGAAGATGAAGCGGATTTGATTCCACTGATGACTTCAGACGATGAGGAAGCCATGCTCAAAGAACCACTTCCAGAAGAGCTGCCCATACTTCCATTAAAAAACACGGTATTGTTTCCCGGTGTGGTGATTCCCATTACTGCCAGTAGAGATCGCTCAGTTAAGCTTATTAAAGAAGTAAACAGTGGGAATAAATTACTTGGCGTAATTGCCCAACAGAACGGCGATACCAAATCACCTACTCCTAACGATTTGTTTAAAAAAGGAACACTGGCAAAAGTTTTACGAGTACTTAAAATGCCAGACGGCAACACTACCGTTATTTTGCAGGGAAAAAAACGATTTGAAACCGCTGCCTATACCCGTGAGCACCCTTTCTTAAAAGCCGAAATCAAAAGCTTAGCGGAGGTACGACCAGATGAAGGCGATCCCAATTTCGATGCAATCATCGATTCTATTCGCGATTTGGCTTTAAAGATTATTGCACAAAATCCCGAGATCCCGTCAGAGGCATCTTTTGCCATTAAAAACATTCAGAGCAATTCGTTCTTGGTAAACTTTGTTTCCTCCAATATGAACATGTCCGTTGCCGAAAAGCAGGAAATATTGGAAATAGACCAACTTGAGCAGCGCGCCATGTTGTGTTTGAAGAAAATGAATGTTGAGTACCAAAAGCTTTCCCTAAAAAACGACATTCAAAGTAAGGTACGCACAGATTTAGACCAGCAACAGCGTGAGTATTTCTTGCACCAACAGATGAAAACCATTCAGGAAGAGTTGGGAGGTGTGTCTTATGACGAGGAGGTACACGAAATGCGTAAACGTGCCAAGATAAAGGCTTGGGGCGACAAAGTAGCCAAGCACTTTAACAAGGAACTGGCCAAACTAGAACGGATGAACCCACAGGTAGCTGAATACTCCGTACAACGAAATTATTTGGATTTGTATTTGGACTTGCCGTGGAATACCTATTCTGAGGATTCCTTTGATTTAGACCGTGCACAGAAAATTTTAGACCGTGACCACTTTGGTTTGGACAAGGTCAAGCAGCGTATCATTGAGCATTTGGCGGTACTGAAGTTACGCAACGACATGAAGTCGCCTATATTATGCTTGGTAGGCCCTCCTGGTGTTGGAAAAACGTCATTGGGTAAATCTATTGCTGAAGCCTTGGGTAGAAAATATGTTCGCATGTCATTGGGAGGAATGCGCGATGAAGCTGAAATACGCGGACATCGCAAAACTTATATTGGTGCCATGCCAGGTCGGGTTTTGCAAAACATTAAAAAAGCATCTACATCTAACCCCGTATTTGTGCTTGACGAGTTAGACAAGCTTGCTGAAAGTGCTCATGGCGATCCATCCTCGGCCATGCTAGAAGTATTGGATCCAGAGCAAAACACTACTTTTTACGACAACTACTTGGAAACAGGCTATGACCTTTCAAAGGTAATGTTTATAGCTACGGCAAACGGACTTTCTTCCATACAACCCGCGTTGCGTGACCGTATGGAAATCATAGAAGTTTCGGGCTATACAGTTGAGGAGAAAGTACAGATTGGACTGCGTTATTTATTGCCAAAACAGCTTAAGGAACACGGGCTTAACAAATCGGCCGTAAAACTGCCCAAGGCAACCATGCAGCGCATCGTAGCTGGATACACACGTGAGTCGGGAGTAAGAGGTCTTGAAAAGCAAATTGCCAAGGTAGTGCGGCACTTTGCCATGCTAGAAGCAAAAGAGACGCCAAGAATGCCCAAATTACTTAGTGAGGAGCTAGAAGCCATACTGGGTCCTGCAAAGATGTTGCGCGATACCTACGAAAATAACAGCCTTGCCGGTATCGTTACTGGTCTTGCTTGGACAAGAGTTGGTGGCGATATTTTATTTATTGAATCCACTATCAGTAAGGGGAATGGCACCTTGTCCATCACTGGAAACTTAGGGAAAGTCATGAAAGAATCAGCGACGATAGCCTTGCAATATATCAAAGCTCATGCAACTGAATTGGAGATTGAAGAAGATTTCTTTTCTAAATATAATTTTCACATACACGTGCCCGAAGGGGCAACGCCCAAGGACGGTCCTAGTGCCGGCATTACCATGATTACCTCTCTGGTTTCGAGCATTTTAAAGCGCAAGGTCAAAAACCGTATTGCCATGACTGGTGAGATTACCCTACGTGGTAAAGTTTTACCTGTTGGTGGTATCAAGGAAAAGATACTGGCAGCCAAGCGCGCCAACATCAAAGAGATTGTTTTAAGTGAGAAAAACCAAGCGGATATCAATGAGATTCCACCACAGTACCTCAAAGGTCTACAGTTTCACTTTGTAGCTTCCATAGACGAGGTACTTGCCATTACCATCACCAAACAACGTGCATCGAGTACGAAAAAGCGTTAATTTGCGTTTTTTGTAGGGATGAGGCATTTTGCTGTTTGTTGTATGTTGGGCTGTGCGGCTTTTTTGAGCGCACAAATTGGTGGTGATGCCACCTTTCGCTTTTTGGAACTTTCCAATTCCCCGCGTCAACTCGCATTGGGCGATCCCATTACGCTTCGTGATATGGATATTAGTTCCACGCTTGCCAACCCTGCAATGATTCGGGGTGAGCAAGGTGGTCAGGTAATGGTCAATTATGAACCTTATTTTGACGGCATCAATCGAGGATCCGCTGCCTATGCCTATACCATCAACAGACAAAAAGCCTTGGTTTTTGATGTAAACTACATCAACTACGGCACTTTTGAAGGCGCCGACCCACTCGGCAATCCAACGGGTAGCTTTACGGGAAGTGAAGTAGCTCTTGGCCTTGCGAGCTCCCATTATTTTCTTCGGCAAAACATACACTTAGGTGTGCGTTTACGCTATGCGCTATCCAATTTGGAATCGTATAGTTCTTCTGCCATCCTTGGTGACATAGGGCTTTATTACAATCCTATTTCAAAGCCTTTGCGGATTGCCTTGGTCTATCAGCATTTGGGTAGCCAATTGACGGCTTATGAAGATGTATTTGAACCCTTGCCCTCTAACCTTAGCTTGGGCTTCTCCAGTGCGCTCAAGCACTTGCCCTTGCGATGGCACTTGACGTTCCATCATTTAAACAAGTATCCCTTGTATTTTGACAATCCAGAGGATGCAAGCCAAACCCTGGGTGGTGGCACCAACCAGCGTTCTGCTGGTCTGGCCAAGAAACTATTGCGTCATGCTTCATTTGGTGTTGAAGTGTTTCCAGAATCATTGTTCTCCATTCGTTTGGGTTATCATGCACAGCGTGCAGCAGAATTGCGTATTTTAGAGCTGCGTAATTTTTCCGGTCTATCGTTTGGCGTGGGTATGCAACTGCGCCGTTTGCGTTTTCAAATAAGTCATGCACGCTATAACATAGCTGGAAACCGTACGTTTTTGGGATTAACCCTAGAACCAAGACGATGAAAAAACCTTTTGTAATTGCCATAGACGGCGCCTCTTCAACGGGTAAAAGCACCCTCGCCAAGGGACTTGCCAAGGCCTTGGGCTTTCCACATGTAGACTCAGGCGCTATGTACCGAGGCGTTACCCTCTATGTCCAGCAACATGGCCTTATTGAAAACAAAAAAGTAAAAACCGAAACCCTGTTGTCACAATTGGACGATATTCACTTGCGGTTTGAAGGCGATACCTTTTGGCTAAACGGCGTTGATGTAAGCGCTGAAATACGCAGCATGCAGGTATCTGAAGCGGTTAGCTTGGTAGCTGCTATTCCAGAAGTGCGTACCTTTTTGGTGGCGCAGCAGCGCATTATGGGCGCTAACCAATCTGTTGTTATGGACGGACGCGATATAGGCACGGTAGTGTTCCCCAAGGCAGATATAAAACTTTTTCTAACGGCAGATGTCAATATCAGGGCGCAACGCCGCTTTGATGAACTCAGCGCTCAAAACACCTTAACTTCGGTAGCGGAAGTGCGAAACAACCTCGCCGAGCGTGACCATCTTGACAGTACCCGCGCCGAATCACCCCTAGTGCAAGCTGCAGATGCCATAGTGCTAGATGCGACCCAGTATACTGTCGAAAGTATGCGAGACCACGTATTGGACTTGGTGGCCGAACGCTTGAATTAGGTTTTAAATTATATCTTTATGATCCCAAATAAATAAATCATGAATAAACAAATATGTTACAGTCTTGTTGTCACGGCGCTACTTCTTGTTTCGTGCACCAATAAACCCAAAGCCAAGCAAAATAAAGCTGCCAACACGATTGCCGAACAGTTTAACGTTAGCATACACGACACGGCAGCGTTGTCGCTCATAGCACCAGATGCTTCTTTTGAAATACTGGCTACTGGATTCAAATGGAGTGAAGGCCCCTTGTGGGTTGACAGCTTACAGGCGGTACTTTTTTCCGATGTCCCTACAAATAAGATTTACAAATGGAGTCCAAAAGACAGCCTGAGCATTTACCTTGAATATGCCGGTCATACGGGGGAGGGGAATAAAGATTCCAACAGAGGTTCTAACGGTTTGTTGTTGGACAGTAAAAACAACTTGCTGTTGTGTCAGCATGGCGATAGGCGTATTGCCCGCCTTGACGCTGATTTAAGCGATCCAAAACCGCAGTTTATAACCCTAGCCGATACCTTTGATGATAAACCATTTAACAGTCCAAATGATTTGGATATAGATCGCGATGGGAACATATATTTCACCGATCCACCCTATGGTCAGCCGGGCACTAAAACAGCGGAAATTGGGATTAACGGTGTATTTAAAGTTACACCAAACGGTGCGGTTAGCATGTTGATTGACAGCCTTAACCGTCCAAATGGAATTGCTTTATCACTCAACCAAAAAATGCTTTATGTCAATCAGTCCGACAAAGAAAAACCCTTTTTATACCGCTATGAAATTGCAGCAGATGGGTCGCTTGCCAATGGGAAGGTGTTGTTTGATTTTAGGCCATTCACAAATCAATTTAAAGGCATGCCAGACGGATTGAAAATTCACAAGAGCGGTAACATATTCGCTACGGGTCCTGGAGGTGTGCATATCATAAGTCCAACGGGGAAACACCTGGCTACTATTGAGACGGGGAAGCGTTCGGCCAATTGTGCTTTTGATTCCGATCAAAACTATTTATATACGACCACAACAAACATGCTTCTTAGAATAGCGTTGAAGTAGTTTTTGCAACAGGATTTTACCTTCTTCTGTAGCAGTTAAAATTTTGAGGTTAACCTCAATTCCACCCCTTTAAAATCTAATACTTCATAACAAACCCCAGCATTGCAGGCCGTACCACCACGCCGCTCTCCAACAAATAGTTGTAAGCTGTTTTTGCGATTAAGTTGATACCGCATGTTTGCACCGATCCAAAACCGTGTGCCTTTCTCAACAAGAAAAGAGTCGGTGCTCCATTCAGCTACAACCGATCCAATAAGCTTTGGTATAGGATTGTAGCC
>PKDU01000013.1 GCA_002862705.1 Flavobacteriaceae bacterium | reverse complement strand
CTCTCATATATTCTGGTCAGGAATATGGTTTAGACAAGCGTCTTGAGTTTTTTGAAAAGGATTTAATACCCAAAAAAGAGTCGTCTTATATGACGCTATTTAAAAAACTCAACACACTAAAAAAGACTTCGGATGCATTGGATGTTGGTAAGGATGCAGCAGACATTAACTTACTTGAAAACTCGAACCCTGATGTGATTGCTTTCTCTAGAAAAAAGGGAGATGATACGCTTATTTTTGTTGGGAATTTATCCAATGTGCCACAACAAGTTTCTATTGCAGACAACAGCACATATACAGATGTTTTTACAGAAAAAGAAGTCCAAATAAACAATCTAAACTTAGAGTCTTGGTCGTATAGACTGGTCAGAAATTAAATACTAAAAACCACTCGTTACCCATGCGTTTATTTCAACTTATTTTAGGGATTATACTTATCACACAACCTGTTGTAGGACAGCGTTGTCTTTCGCCAAACAAACAATTGAATATTGCATTTTCTGTGAGCGATAAAGGCGTTCCGACATACCAAATTCAATACAATCAAAAGCCCGTTATCTTGGAAAGCAGCATGGGTTTTGAACTTGTTCAAGATGATGATTTGATGGAGGACTTTAAAGTGCTGGATGTTATATACGATACCAAGGACGAGGTTTGGAGCCCCGTTTGGGGTGAGGAGCGTGAAATCCGAAACCACTACAACGAAATGCTCATAGCTGTGGAGCAGCGAGAAAGTAAGCGCAGAATGAATATCCGTTTTCGGGTTTATAACGAGGGCGTTGGGTTTAGATATGAATTTCCAACACAAGAAAATTTAGGCAATTTTGTTATTAAGCACGAGCGAACGTCTTTTGCCTTGACAGGAGATCACATTGCGCACTGGATTCCGGGGGATTACGACACCCAAGAGTTTGATTATATGACTTCGCGTATTTCTGAAATCGAATCTTTATTCGATGAGGCATACGTTAGAAACGCATCTCAGGAGAAGTTTTCTAATACAGGTGTGCAAACGTCTTTAATGCTTAAATCAGATGATGGATTATATATCAATATTCATGAGGCAGCACTAATCGATTATCCTGCCATGCACCTCAACTTAACGCCTAAAACCTTGACTTTTGAGTCGTGGTTGACACCAGATGCGCTAGGGAATATGGCCTATATGACTATCCCGCACAATACCCCTTGGAGAACCATCATGGTTAGTGATGATGCGCGGGATATATTGGCGTCTAGAATGACGTATAACTTAAATGAGCCCTGTGCTATTGAGGATACGTCTTGGATAAAACCCATGAAGTATATTGGTGTTTGGTGGGCGATGATTACAGGAAAAAAATCATGGCACTATACCGATGACTTTGCCGCCATAAAATTAGGTCAGATAGATTATAGCAAAGCAACCCCCAACGCCACCCACGGAGCAAACAATGCCAATGTCAAGCGTTATATTGATTTTGCAGCAACCCATGGCTTTGACGGCATCTTGGTTGAAGGATGGAATGAAGGATGGGAAGATTGGTTTGGAGAATCCAAGGACTTTGTATTTGACTTTGTTACTCCTTATCCTGACTTTGATGTCAAAATGCTGAATGCCTATGCCAAAGCAAAAGACGTTGAGCTTATTATGCATCATGAAACTTCGTCATCAGTTCGCAACTATGAGCGACATATGGACAAGGCCTACCAGTTTATGAAAGACAATGGCTACAATGCAGTAAAAAGCGGCTATGTTGGCGATATTATCCCGAGAGGGGAACACCATTACAGCCAATATATCGTTAACCATTACAACTATGCTATCAAGAAGGCTGCTGATTATGAGGTCATGGTAAATGCGCATGAAGCAGTACGGCCTACAGGCATTGGACGTACTTATCCTAACTTAGTGGCGAACGAGTCGGCTAGAGGAACCGAATTTCAAGCCTTTGGTGGCTCCAAACCCAATCATACAACCATTTTGCCATTTACACGTCTTATAGGTGGCCCCATGGACTACACACCGGGGGTATTTGAAACGGATGTCAGCAAATTGAACCCTAACAACAATTCCCGTGTAAACACGACTTTGGCCAATCAACTTGGACTTTATGTGGTGATGTATTCGCCATTGCAAATGGCGGCTGACCTTCCTGAAAACTATGAGCGGTTCATGGATGCATTTCAATTCATCAAAGACGTGGCAATTGATTGGGATAGGTCTGTGTATGTAGAGGCAGAACCAGGTGAATATGTTACCATTGCACGAAAAGTCAAAGACAGTGAAGATTGGTTTGTTGGAAATAGTAATGGGTATAACATGCGAAAAGCCGTTATAGATTTATCATTTTTAGATAAAGACAAAAAATACACGGCCACCATCTATAGAGATCACAAAAATGCCGATTATAAAACCAACCCACAAGCCTATGTAATTGAATCAAAAAAGGTCACTTCTCAGACTGTATTAAAATTACTTACCGTTCCAGCTGGTGGTTTCGGCATCAAAATAGCACCACGGGAATAACAGTAAAAAACCCCACTATTATATCAAAAATTTACTTGGAAGTGACTCTAAAACATTGCTTAAAAAAATGATGTTGACTTTTGGCCTCTAAATTCATTAATGAGAACTTAGAACTATTTCAAATAGTTAACTTTACATAACAAATGGTTTTATTTGGTAACAAAAAGATTTTAACACGATAAACTAGCGTTTCTTTCTCAGACGATTATAATCAATCAAATAGTTTATTCTCAAAGAGAGTTGGTGCTCGATAGGAGTTTCAAATAGATTGCTTAAACTCGCATAATAATCTAATGCTGAGGCATTATTTAATTCAAAAAGTTGGTTTCTGTATTGCAAAACCATATTACTTCCTGGAGCAAACCACCATTCAAAATTAACGTCGAGGTTCCAAATATTGAAATTCGTGTTGGGGTCGTCTTCTAAAATGGCATAATCCGCTACTGTCCTTCTGCCATTGTCCAACAAACTAAACAACACTTGATCATAATCAGCATTGCTCCAAAAATTTCTTAAACGAACATTAATCCACTTTTTACAATCTATAAAACAAAGCATACTTATGGTATTCTCAATGGATTTAATATCTCTCCTGCCAAAATAAATCTCGTCTGCATGAGATTCCAAGAAACCAATATCGTCGATGGTTTGGTTGTGAAAGGAGCCCAATTTTAGGGAGAACCGTTTGGAGAAGCGGTATAGTGCTCGAAAATTAAGTGTTTGTCTAGCTTTTGCCTCTTCAAAATCTTGATTAAAAAAGCTGTTATTGCTAAAATTAAGATTAAATGAAAACGCTTTGTTCTTATTTGTCCGAATCCCCGCACCCACTTCAAACCTAGACGGCTTAATAACATACCTACTGTACACTCGTGGCTCGTCATAATCCCGATTTTCAGACTCATATGTAAAATCAAAGAAGAATGAAGTCAAGCTTTTGGTTGTAAAATTGTTGCCAAATCGAAGACTCCACTTCTTATGATCAAAACTGTGATAGGTGTATTGATTTGTAAAATATATATAGGAATATAGACTTCTTAGCTTTTTACTTTCTTCCAGTATTTGGTAGTTAACATTAGCTGAAAAATATTGATGGTCACGCAAGTTGTAAATACCTAATTCATTTTGATTGTAAAATTGATCCACCCCACTCCAGAAAAAGTCATATCGAAAATTGCCTTTTAATTCACTAAAATTAAACGTACCCCTAAAGCCTTTGGTTTCAGAATACATAGGCGCATTACTGCTCATTGCGTTTAGTTTTATGTTAAAATCGCGGTTCTGATCAAATAGGTCTAAAGCAAACGCATAGTTATTGGCATTGTGTCCTCCGTTGGCCCTGTTGAGGTTGGCGTTAATAATACTAACAGACGAATAATCGTTCAAGAACTGTTGCGTTAATGATATAATGTTGTAGTTGGTTTTGGGGCTGATAATCGCTTCGCGTTGTAGGCCATTTTCGGTATTTTGGATGGTTGCTATGGTCTTGTCTGTAATGGCATTTAGTACCCCAACACTCAGTTTTTTATTTGTAATACCACTTAATTTAAGCAGATTTATCAATTTAGGCTTGCCATCATAACGTCGGAGTTCTTCATTGGCGTTTAGGTGTATGTCTTCATCAAAGGAAACTTCTTGACCAATACGTCGGCTGTAAAAAAACTGTCCAGCAAACCAACCTAGATCAGCTACTCGGAACATATCTGCTCCCTCTGTAAAAAAGGCCCTGTTTTCAGAAAACTGTTGTTCAAAAGGACCTAAATTAAGTCGCTTTTTATCAAAGGCTACTTGCCCAAAATCAGGTATGAGCGAGGCATCTAAAGTAAAGCTACTGCTGATGCCATATTTTAAATCGACACCTGCTGTATACGAAGATGAGGGGCCGGCTCCCTGCTTTGCATTTTGTGATGTTTGCAAGTACGGAAGTAAAAATAGCCTTACTGGTGATTTGATATCCTTTACTCCAGTTAATTCACCTTTAGACTCATGAAACTCCAGCTCATTAACATCTACAGGGCTCCAAACATAGGTTTCATCAAATTCCTCCACTTTTCTTCCAAAATTAATTCCCCACAGTTGCGGGTCATTTTTAGGAAATCTAATTGCACTGTATGGAATAATCATTTCTAAAGTCCATCCATTTGCAACATGGCTGATTTTTGCATCATAAACAGTATCGTAGTTGTAATCCACCCCTTGTATCGGGCCAGAAGAATAGGAGTCCCCAATGGTACCCGCACTAGTAACTTGAAAGCTGAAAAAATTCAAGTCATCGTTGTAAGTGTTTATGGAAACAAAAAATGTTTCTGCGTTTACGTCCCAAATATCGTCGCGTTCGCTAAACTCTTTGGGCAGAAGGCTTGGGTTTGGGTGAAGCAATTTTGCACCTACATAAATGGCGTTTTCATTATAAGCAATATATGCTGTGGTTTCATAACCTTCAGGTATTTTCATACCCGATCGGGTAGCTGGCCAAATCAATGTAAAATCATCTGCTGGAGGTAGTGTTTCCCAAATATTTTCTAAGAGTAGTCCATCTACTACGGGCGCTTCAGTTATTCTTGTTGCAGCTAGGGTTTTGGCTTGTTGTGCGTAAGCAACACTGGAAGGAAAAACAAAGAAATTTAACAGTACAAACTTAATCCTCAACATAGTCTTTTAGATAAGCTCGTTATTGCTTTGTGGGACGCGCCTAAAAAACGAATTCCCATTGACATTTCTAAATAAAAGGTAAAAGCCCAAAACAATGAAAGGTATACTTAATATTTGTCCCAAATTTAAACCGATAGCCAATTCGCTATTTATCGTAATGACTTCATTTTTTATCTGATTTTCTTTTACATACTCCAATAAAAATCTTCCCATAAAGGCTGTAATAAAAAAGAAGCCCAACAAACTACCTGGGCGAAGTCTTATGCGGTGTTTCCGCCAAATAAAAAACATAAAAACGCCTATCAAAAAATAGGTTATAGATTCATATAGTTGTGCAGGATGACGATATACACCCACAGATTCAAATTCCAGCACAAACTGCGTGGGACTTCGTTTAAATTCATGTACCAACCTCGCTGCCCATGGATTGATCACATGGCTGTAATCATTACCTTGTCTGGGCAATAAATTATCTAATCTCTTTTGAACGCTATTTCGGATGCGCTGCTCTTTATAAGACTCATGTTCAAAATATATTTTGGTATTTATAACAGCTTGTCCAGGTGCATAAAAAGCACCTGTTTCCTCAAAATGAACACGTTCAACAAAAGGCAACTGCCCTTTAATCCTATCTTCTACTGGTTTTACAAACAACACCCCATAATCGCTATCTGTAGGAATACCAATGATTTCGGAGTTGACAAAATTTCCCATGCGAATAAGTGCACAACCAATAGCAACTGCAATAATCATACGGTCCATTACTTGGAAAAAATCATAGCCCCGTCTCAATCGGTCAACGAGACGAAATTTTAAACCCTTTACTTTTAATCCATAGGAATAAATGGCCATGCCCAACAAAATACCAATAGCTGCACCATGACTTGCTAGACCGCTTTTCCAAAAAAAGAAAAGCTCTAAGTAATCTCTTTTTAATATTTCGGGTTCGTAGAAAAGGACATGCCCCATTCTTGAGCCAATCAGGGTGCCTAAAACCATGTAAATCATTTGCATATCAACCGTTAGATCATAGCCATTTTCAAGCTTGTATGACCTTACCACAATAAATCGACCAATAATAAACCCTGATAGAAAAAGGAGGCTATACCACCTTATTGAAAACACATCATTTTCAAATAAATAAATATCTGGATGCCACAAAAAAGAGAAGTATAACAAATTAAATGTTTAAGGTTTATGCTATTTGTTGATATTATCCAATGTGCCTAAGGGTCTTCCCTCTGTATCTTGCTCTTGCTGAAAACGTGCCATTTGGTTCTTCAACACAGTCACCTTTTCGGGGAAATCTTCTAGTCGATTATCCAATTCTCTTAAATCCGTATCGAGATGATATAGCGCCTCTGGGTGATTTTCCTCCCAGGTTGAAACACCCGATTTACCATCCTCTCCAGGCTGATGAATGGCATTAAAAGTTGAAGGGGCTAAATACTTCCAAGGTCCTTGACGAGTACCAAACAGTTTATCCCCTTTGTGGTAGTAAAACGGACGGTCCTCTAATTCGGGCATGGGCTTGTTTTGTAGTAAATCTAATACATTAACGCCGTCAATTTTGTTTTCGGGTAATTTGGCGCCAGTCGCTGCACAAATTGTGGGTAGCAAATCAATGGTCGAAACCAATTGGTCTATGTGGGTTTTGGGAGCAATGCCGTTGGGCCATGAAATAACACAAGGCACGCGGTATCCACCTTCAAAAACATCAAACTTACCGCCACGCAATTCGCCAGAAGTACCAGCGTGATTTCCAAAGTTTAACCATGGGCCGTTGTCAGAGGTATATACAATAATGGTATTTTCAAACTGTCCTTTTGCTTTAAGCGTTTGAACCAATCGGCCTACGTTATAATCTATTTCTTCAATCACATCGCCATAGACACTGCCTTTAGAAGTTCCTTTAAACTTTTCTGACGCATAAATGGGAATGTGTGGCATGGTATGGGCTAGGTAAAGAAAGAAGGGCTGATCATCGGGATTCTCTTCGATAAAATCAATTGCAAAATCGGTATACCGCTCTGTAAGTAATGCTTGATCGGGATTGATTTCAGAAATCTCCTCGTCTATCAAAAGAGGAAGTTTAGTTCTATTCATGTCGTTGGAAAACGGAATACCAAAATAGACATCGAACCCTTGCCTAGTAGGTAAGAAATTGGGGTTGTCCCCCAAATGCCATTTTCCAGTCATCGCTGTGGCATACCCCGCATCCTTTAAAACTTCTGCTATGGTAATTTCATTGGGATGCAAACCTGCGGCAGGCGCATTTGTGTTTCCCCAATTGCCACCACCTTCAGGCCAAAGTACATTAACAACGCCTGCGCGTGTTGGATAGGCCCCTGTCAAAAGTGCTGCCCTAGATGGTGAGCAAACGGATGAAGCCGTTAAAAAATCTGAAAAGATAGCACCACCAGCACCCAAGTTATCGATATTGGGAGTGTTTATGGTTTTAGAGCCATAAGAACTTAAATCTCCATAACCTTGATCATCTGTAAAAATTATGATGATATTCGGAGGTGTATTACTTTTTTTTGAAGTCATATCACAAGAAATGATGACTATTGCAGCCAATAGATAATATATGAATTTCATTTTAACGGTTTTCATGTTATTTATGTGTCTATTAATTTGTTAAGCTTTTAATCAAGCGCTTTAATGCTAACAGCAACTCCTCCTCCAGGAGCGAGTTTTAAACGCAGTTTGTCGGGCTTTTCTAATGTTGCTTCTTCAATGGTTAAAGCCAATGGGTTGTGCTCCCAATGGGCATCGTTAGCGTCTCTATAAATGGTTGCTGCGTATTTTTTATCCTCATCTAAAAAGTCAAGCGGAATGGAAAAATCTCTGGCTTTCTCGTTCGTAATTGAACCCAAATACCAGTCCTCGCTGTTGCTATCTTTCCTTGCGATGGTCACATATTCGCCGATTTCACCATCAATAACTTCCGTAGTTTGCCAGTCTACAGGTACTTCCTTAATAAATGCAAAGGCAGGTTTATTTTCATAATTTTCAATAAAATCAGAAGCCATCTGCATAGGGCTATACAACACCAAATAATAGGCCAGCTGCTTGGCTAAAGTAGTATTGACACGTTGTGTTTTTCCAAACACATTGGTACCAATGGATTCCATATCCTCTTTGGAAGCGGTGAAGCCTGCTTTAGCGTCAAAACCTTGATTGGGTATCCTAATGCTAACATCCCCTGAGATTTTACCATCCGCCGAAATATTTATTTTTCTGTTTTTTAGGTTTAATAAACTTGGCAACCAAGCATTATTATTATCTATTAATACGTCGTGTGCGCTAATTCCCCATTCCCACTCTCCGGGTTTCATCATCTCCGTAATGGACCAAACAGCAGCACCATCGGCACTACTCTCAAGTATCATGGGTTTGGTTTGCCAAAACGACTCCCCGCCTTTGTAACGGATATTAGAGTAGCCATTGCCTTCATCGACAAAAATGATTTTTACCGGAATTTCATTGTCTGTTTCTACATCCATTTTTTGATAAAGCAAGTCAAAAATTCCAGGTGTGAAATCCATAGGAGCTTCCAACATTCTAGTAAATGCAAGTATAGTGGTGTGGCTTACGGGATTACCGCCATTCCCCCAAGCGTTGTATTCCATTCCCTTCGCACCTTCTCTAGTTAACATATTAGGATATGTACGCCGTTCTCCTGTGTCTTTTATTGGCTCATGAAAGTTTACCCCTACCTTGTATTCAGCTGCTTTCTCCAAAACTTTTCTGTAGTAGTTTACACCATGTTGACCGTAGTGATATTCTACCTTATCCATCATTTGACCAACGTGACCAATTTTTGCCTTTTGCATACCTATCTGATTCATTAGCGAAAAAGCATCATCAATTTGAGCCATATAATTATGCGTGCTTGCGCTTGTTTCATGGTATGCTTGTAAGGAAACTCCTTTAGACTTGGCATATTGTTGAACTTCAATCAAATCAAAATCTGGCGTAGTTTTGGTGTAGCTTGTTGTTACTGTGTCTCCTGGAAACAAGCCCGTAAATCCAGCAGATGCTCCTTCAATCAATACCTCATCAAAGCCATGTTTTGCTGCAAAATCAATGTATTTTTTTCCTCTCGCGTTTGTGGCCCCATGCCTAAAGCCTTCGCCCCATGTCCACTTTCCTACTATCATACCCCACCAAATTCCTATGTATTTGGAAGGCTTAATCCACGACACATCGCCCAATTTATTGGGCGGATTACAGTTAAGCGTGAGGTGCGAAGCAATTAAATCACGTGCTGTATCTGTAATTTTGATAGTGCGCCAAGGGGTTTTAAAGGGTATGGTTAGGCGTACTTTATCACCATTAGACCATGGGGCCAAATCGCAATGAAGGCTTGTTGATTGTCGCCCGGCAATTTGCATGGCAGAATAGTTGATTAAATCAGCCTCGTGAATACTTAGGTGTATCCCATTTTTAAACCGCATCGTTAACGGGGTATGAACCGTGTCGATCTCCGATATTGGTGTTGAGGTATAAAGCTGTTCGTATCGGTTGGGTCCGTATGCTTTTATCCACCACGATTGTGCATCTTTAACTATGTTAAACTCGGTTATCTCATCGGAAATAATGACCTTTTCAATATCACCTAATTTTTTTACATGGTATCTAAATGCAACACCATCGTCATAAGACCGCACGATAATATCAAGCTGGTGATCAACATTTCCTTTGGCTTGAAGTGAAACCGTACAAGTACGGTAATTATTTCTAATCAACTTTTCCTCTCCCCAAGGTTGATCCCAAGTTTCATCTACATCATTGAAATCAACATCTACAACCTCAAAATCGTCCAAAAGCGACTGACCGTTTTTAAATTTAAATCCAAGTTGAGACAGTGCAACAACCTTTTTATTGCCGTGATTTACACGATAAAATAATTGACCCTCATCCACTGTCAGTTGTAGTGTGTTAGTCTCGGAAGGAGAAGATATGGTTATATACTCGTTATTTTCAACACAACCGATTATAGAAATAGTAGCTAAAAACACCCAAAAGGCATTTTGAACAATTTTAAATTTATAAATAATCATATCAGTTAATTTTTTCCAAGCTGCCATTCTTGTTTGTGTATTTGTCTTGTGATTTGTAATCTTGTTTGACGCCCCCATAAGGAAAGCTTGCTGTATTGTCTCTTTCATTTTCAAATATTTCATTAAACCTTTGGACGATTGCTGGATGGTCCGCTGCAATATCTTTGGATTCTGATTCGTCTTTACTTAGGTCGTATAGTTCAATGTCGCTATCAATACCATAACGGACGGCTTTCCACTTATCCATTCGAGCAGCCTGTCTAAATCCGCCGTTTGAAATGGTTTGAAACCAACCGCTCAGCTGCAATTCCCAGTTTAAAAATCCATGTTTTTCTTGTGCTTTGTTTAATAGTGTTGGCAAAAAAGAAATGCCGTTGGTTTGCGCTGGTTTTTCCGTTTGAATGATGTCAGCAAATGTTGGCATTAAATCAGGAAAGGCCGAAATATGATCGCTTGTGCTTCCTGCTGCAATTTTGTCTTTCCAATAAACGAGCAATGGAACACGTAAGCCGCCTTCATACAAATCTCGCTTCCCACCTCTAAGGTTGCCATTGCTGTTAAAAAATTCCAAGTCGTGACCATTGCCATCTGCCGCAAAATGAGCCCCATTATCACTCGTATACAACACTATGGTGTTGTCTAATTCACCAGTGGAAGCTAACTTATCCAACAGCCTTCCTACTTGCTGGTCTTGCAAAGTAACTTTAGCTGCTTG
>PKDU01000010.1 GCA_002862705.1 Flavobacteriaceae bacterium | reverse complement strand
CGGCATGGACCCAAAGGAAATGCTGGCGTATTTCTCCGAAGCTTTGAGCAGCAAACCCATACAAAGTTTAAAAAGAACCGTAGACGCTTTGACCAAGGCCTTTGAAAAAGAAATGGCTACCCTGGAAGCTTCCCAAAGACAGGCTTTTATTGACGAAGGAGGCAACCCAGATGCGTTTTATTTCAATCCTCCTGTACTAAAAGACTTCAATAATCTTGTTCGTAGGTATAAATCCGACAGAGGCACATACTACAGAAGCGTTGAAGAAAAACAGCAAAAAAGTCTTGAGCAGCGACTGGCGCTTATAGCGGAATTAAAAGGACTTATAAATGTCAATCAAGACATAAACGCTACCTACAAGCAATTCAAAGATTTACAAAGGCGTTGGAAAGAAACAGGTCAAGTGCCTAGAATGGAGGCCAACAATGTTTGGAAAACATACCATCACCACGTGGGGCATTTTTATGATTTCTTGCATCTAAACAGAGAACTACGTGAGTTGGATTTCAAATTTAACTTAGAACAAAAGCTAAAAATTTGTGAACAAGCAGAGGCATTGGCAAGTATGGAAGATATTCCAAAGGCTTTTCGTCACCTGCAAACACTACACAAAAAATGGAAAGATGAACTTGGACCTGTGGACAAAGAACACAGCGAAGAGGTTTGGCAAAGATTTAGTGATGCCACGAAAATTGTTCACGAAAAGCGAAGATATTTTATCAAGAATCAGGAAGAAATTTTTGAGGAAAATCTTGTCAAAAAAAGAGCTATCCTTTCTCAAATGGAAGAATTATTAGCCAAAGAATTTAACACCAAAACCAATATCAATAATTTCTCAAAAACCTATGATGGACTTCGAGAAGCCTTCTTTGCCATTGGCAAGGTGCCCGAGAAACAACGCAATGCGCTTTGGTCAGCTATCAAAAGAACATCAAACCAGTTTAGCAAAAAAAGAAACCGCTTCTATAAGTCGCTAAAGAAAGCGTATGCGGTTAATGTAGCCAAGCGCAAAGCGCTTATTGAGCAAGCCGAAATCTTGAAAGATCAAACCAATCACAAAGAAACGACACCAAAAATCATTGCGCTGCAAAAGGAATGGAAAGTGGCTGGTCCCGTGCGAAAAGAAGACTTTATTAAGCTCAATGAGGAGTTTAGAGCCTTGTGTAATGCATATTTTGAGAACAAAGACGCCAATCGCAATCAGCAAAACGAAAAACAGAAAGCAAACCTCCAAGAGAAAATGACACTGTTAACATCGTTGAAAGAAATGATTTCATCGGATGATAAGCCCAGTGAAAAAGACATTGACAACATGGTTTCACAATGGAATGCTATTGGCTTTATCCCGAGAAATAAAATGGGTATAAATCAAGACTTTTTAACCTTGGTCGACAAAGCGTACAAAACCATTGGTCTGTCATCTTCGGATATCACGCAGAAAAGTTATCAGAACAAACTGGATAACATCAAAGAAAATGATGACAGCATACGCAAGGAGGTGCAATCTTTAAATCGTCGCATTGGTGAAATAAAACAGGAAATCATCCAACTGGAAACCAACTTACAGTTTTTTGGGAAAAACCAAGACAAAAATCCTATTGTCATAAAGGTTCATGAAGACATTGCCAAGCATCAAAAACGCTTAGACGGGTTGGAAGAAAAGAAACGCTTGGTAAAATCGTTAAACAAAGGCTAGCGCTGCTCCTTTTTAGCTGCTTGCCAAAGCTGTTCCCATTGATCAGTTGTTAGGCTGTCAAGCGCCTTCCCTTGCTGTGCGGCCATTTTTTCCATGGCTTCGAAACGGCTGCGAAAACGTCTATTTGTTGACGAGAGTGCATCGTCGGGATTGACGTTCAAAAAACGCGCATAATTGACGAGCGAAAAGAACACATCCCCCAGTTCATTTGAGATTTTTTCTTTTGTACCATGAATAATTTCATGGTCCAATTCACTTAATTCCTCATGGATTTTATCTTTTACCCCATCAATAGTTTTCCAATCAAAACCAATACCTGCAGCTTTATCTTGCATACGGCTGGCCATGACCATGCTGGGCAAGCTTTTGGGAACTCCCGATAAAACGCCTTTGTTGCCTCCCTTGAGCTTGAGTTTTTCCCAATTCTTTTTCACATCCACTTCGTCTTTGACTTCTACGTCTCCGTAGATATGTGGATGCCTATCGATAAGTTTTTCAGAGATGGCATTGGCTACATCAACAATATCAAAAGCCTTTTGTTCACTTCCAATTTTAGCGTAAAAAATAATATGCAACAACAGGTCGCCCAACTCATGTTTTACCTCCTCCAAGTCGCCCGACAATAAGGCCTCGCTGAGTTCGTAGGTTTCTTCAATGGTTAGGTGACGTAAGGAAGCAAAAGTTTGCTTTTTGTCCCAAGGACAATTGGCACGCAATTCGTCCATAATGGTCAATAAACGATCAAATGCCTTAAGCTGTTTGGTGCGTTTGCTATCCATTACCGAATGCTGGTTTTGCTAGGAAATCGCATAAGGTAATCTGGATTTATATTGCCACGGGATATTTGTGCGAGTTTGGGTTTGAGCAATTTCTTTTTAAGTGGGCCCAATTTATCTGTAAACAAAATCCCTTCAATGTGATCAAATTCATGCTGCACGATGCGAGCAGACAAGCCGCTTATTTCTTCTTCTACCTTTTCAAACTGCTCATTGTAATAAACAATTTCAATTGTAGAGAGTCGGGTAACATCTTCTCTGACATCGGGAATGCTAAGACATCCCTCGTTAAACGATTCTTTTACTCCGCTATACGAGATAATCTCGGGGTTGATAAATACTTTTTTAAATGCCTTTAGCTCTTGTTGCTCGACGTGATCAAGTGATTTATCTTGGGCAAATGGACTGCCGTCAACAATAAACAAACGAAGGGACTCCCCAATTTGAGGAGCTGCAAGGCCCACGCCATGAGCGGCATACATGGTTTCCCACATATCACTGATGAGTTCTTTGAGTTTTAGATGGTGTTTTTCTACGGTAACGGCTTTCTTCTTTAATACAGGGTCGCCATAGGCTACAATGGGAAGTATCATACGTTTTGCTGTTGATCTAAATACCCCTGCAAGATAAGTGTTGCGCTTAATTTATCAATAACTTCTTTTTTTTGACGCACTTTTTTTGGAGCGCCACTCATCAAAAGCGACTGTTTTGCCATTTTGGATGTAAACCTTTCGTCATGACGTACAACATCGATATCAGGAAACTGCGTTTTTAATTGGGCAACAAAGGGTGTTATTTTAATTTCTACTGCTGAAGGGGTGTTATCCCGCTGTTTGGGAGCGCCAACAACGATGTGGGTCACCTCCTCGTGGCTGGTGTAATTTTTTAGAAATGGTAATAAGTCATTCTGTAAAACAGTATCCAAGCCAAAAGCACAGGTCTGTAACGGATCTGTAACAGCAATGCCACAGCGTTTTGTTCCATAATCTATTGCCATTATTCTAGCCATGGTACAAAGGTAAGTAATGAATTTTTGGAAATCATGGATTTGGTTTCATCTCAAAACTTATCTTTGAAAAAAATTCAAATGAGTAGAGCTATAATCGAAGCCGCTTGGGACGACCGAGCCTTTTTACAAGAAGAAGAAACACAGCAAGCCATTCGTTCGGTCATTGACCAGCTGGATCAAGGAATACTCCGTGTGGCTGAACCCACCGACAATGGGTGGCAAGTCAACGAATGGGTAAAAAAAGCTGTGGTGCTCTACTTCCCGATTCAAAAAATGGAAACCATCGAAGCTGGACCTCTTGAGTTTCATGATAAAATTCCACTAAAAACAGGTTATAAAGAAAAAGGCATTCGTGTTGTACCCCATGCCGTGGCACGTAAAGGAGCCTATATTTCTTCCGGTACCATATTGATGCCTTCTTATGTTAACATAGGCGCCTACGTAGACGAAGGTACAATGGTCGATACTTGGGCCACTGTTGGAAGCTGTGCACAAATTGGCAAAAACGTTCACCTCAGTGGTGGTGTTGGCATTGGCGGTGTTTTAGAGCCCTTGCAAGCTGCGCCCGTAATTATTGAAGACAATGCGTTTATCGGTTCCAGATGTATCGTAGTAGAAGGTGTCCGTGTTGAAGAAGAAGCCGTATTGGGAGCTAATGTAGTACTGACGGGTTCTACTAAAATTATTGACGTCACGGGTGATGAGCCTGTTGAACGAAAGGGAGTTGTTCCTGCGCACTCGGTAGTCATTCCGGGTAGTTATACCAAAACCTTTGCTGCCGGTGATTATCAAGTGCCTTGCGCCCTGATTATTGGAAAGCGAAAGGAAAGCACCAACAAGAAAACCTCACTAAACGATGCGTTAAGAGAGCATAACGTGGCGGTATAACTACAATGAACATTCTAATTGTCAATAACAGTAAGTTGCCCGTTATCTATTACGGTGGAACTGAACGCGTTATTTGGTATTTAGGAAAAACATTATCACGCTTAGGACATAAGGTTAGTTTTTTAGTAGCGCAAGGGTCAACGTGTGACTTTGCCGAAATCATTGAGCGAAATCCCGAGCTTGATGTGATTGATCAAATCCCCGCAGCTATTGATTTGGTGCATTTTCATTTTACACCAAAAGGGGTAGAAAAGCTTCAAGTTCCTTATTTAATAACCATTCACGGAAATCCAAATCCAGTTGAATTACTCGATAAAAATGCCGTGTTTGTTTCTGAAAATCATGCCATACGACATAACGCAGAGGCTTTTGTTCACAATGGCCTAGACTGGGATGACTATGGAAATCCGCAATTGGATAACAAACGTTCGTATTTTCATTTTTTAGGAAAAGCTGCATGGCGCGTGAAAAATGTAAAAGGAGCAATTAATACCACGCTCAAGCTTAAAGGGGAAAGACTCCATGTGCTTGGAGGTAGCCGTTTAAACATAAAAATGGGGTTTCGCTTTACTTGGCAGCCTAGCGCCCGATTTTATGGTATGGTTGGTGGTGAAGAAAAAATGAATCAACTAAAGCACTCTAAAGGGTTGGTTTTTCCTGTGCGCTGGCACGAGCCCTTCGGTTTGGCCATCATTGAAAGCTTGTATTTTGGGGCACCCGTTTTTGGTACGCCTTACGGTTCTTTGCCTGAACTTGTGAATCAAGACATAGGATTTCTTAGCAATTCGAGCACAAAACTCAGTGAAGCTATGGCGCATTGTCAAGACTATAACCCAAAAACGTGTCACGATTATGCCGCAACGCATTTTAATGCAGAAGAGATGACTAAAGCTTATCTAAATCTTTATGAGAACGTAATTCAGGGAAAAGAAATCAATAGAAATATACCCCAAACAATAGCGGTGGATACGCCTAAATTTTTGGATTGGGTTAAGTAACAACTAGCGAATAAATTATTATGTATAATTGTAGCTGCGATACTATCTGTATTTCACTAACTATACGGACCGCCTTCGTATCTAATGTTTATTTTATATTTGAGTAAGCAAAACTACATACAGTATCTATCCGTTTGAATAACTCATGTTTTTAATAAGCAACCTTAGATGATGCGCTCAGATAACCCCGACTTAAGACCTAACCACGTCATCAGAATTGGTTTCGAAGGATCGACATTATTTTCAAAAGGATATACTGGGATTCCATTTTATATCAAAAAATTAGTTGAGGGGTTTGATGCTAGCGATTCCTATAACCCAAATCTTTTTCTTCCGCTTAAACGCCGCTTTAAGCAACGATATCTAGCTCCTTTTACCCAAAACATATCAAAAAGCTGGTATTTAAAAGGCGCTCCTTTTAGGAATTTTAATAACGTAAAAATAATGCACTTTACGCATGCGCCATTCATAAACGCGAAAGGCGTAAAAAAAGTGGCGACTATACATGACCTTGCCTTTATGGCGGATGAATTGAAAGGTGTTGAGATAGCAACACCATATTTTGTCAATAAACGAATTCATTTGCTATCGCAAATTTCACAATATGCTGATGCCATTATTTCAGTCAGCCAAAAAACTAAAGAAGATTTTTTAAAACACTTTGACTATCCGCAAGAAAAGATTCATGTTGTGCACTTGGCTCCGATCTTTAATTCAAAGTCCATTGCGGAAACAAAAAAAGACAGTAAAAAACCTTATTTACTAAGCGTTGGCGGCATAAGTACAAGGAAAAATTCATTAAATATTTTAAAGGGCTTTTTAGCTTCCAAAGCATCAAAAACACATACGCTGGTATTCGCAGGTAAAAACGGTTTTGGATCAGACCTATTTCACGCTTTTTTTAATGAAAATGACCTTGGAAATAAAGTTAAAATCATGGGGTATGTTTCAGATGAAGAACTTCAGTCTTTATATCATAATGCCAGTGGGTTTGTTTTCCCTACTTTGTACGAAGGGTTTGGAATTCCCATTCTCGAAGCCATGAATCACAAACTACCCATTTTAATTGGAAGTCTGGGAGCATCTGCAGAAGTTGCAGGTGGCCATGCGCAGATTGCTCACCCCTTTGACATTAATGCCATAACAGATGGGATTGATGCACTTCTGGATTATGATGCACAAAAATTAGATGCTGCTTTTGCTTATGCCCAAATGTTCAGTTGGGAAAAAATTATCAATCAAACTGGCAAAGTATATACTGATTTAATCCAACCTAATTGAGAAAGGAAATCTTAGTGATTTTAAAATAATTATACCTCAGATACTTTTGGAGTTTATGTTTTGGCGTGTTGTTTTGCTTTAGGCGAAAAGCACGACAGTTCGTTTATTTACAACGATAGCATACATAAACGTCAAGTCAAGTGATCGTTTTCTAATAAAAATTAACATCCCTTTAAAATAACTACTTAATAACAATGTAGTTTTTATGCCCCCCTAATACCTTACCCCCAAAAAACACATGTTCTATCCAAATAATCATTCGATATTTACATTTTTCGTGTTTTGCTTTAGGCCTGCCAATAACATTTGGTCCTGAAAAACGGAGTAAATCTTTCCAGTCAAGCGTTTTAATTTTATCGTGCATAACTTTTGGATGGGTTCCTTTAAATTTTAAACAATAATCCATGCGTCCGTAGTCGTAACCTTCGGCATATTTTTTATACTCTATTTTAGTTGCTGCATCTCCTCGGTAAGCCTTCGCAAAATACATACGCTTTTTTCGCATCAACGATGGTGGGCGAACCCATCCGTAGTGATACATGTTGGCATTTAGGCTTACCACATTTAGCTTAGAAGTTCCTTCTTTTTGGGGGTAGCTTTTGCCATCAAAATCAGTTATGCGTCTAAACGATTGCGCGTCTGCAAAAGAATGGATTTCAGGGTCGTTACGTACTATTCTTATTTCAAATGGATACCAGCAATGATCACGGAAATAGTGATCGTAATCGCCATAAAAATGAAAATAATTAAACAAAAAACCATCAACTTCTGCGTTGTTCAAATATTGCCTGCACTTTGTGGTAATTTCATCGTAATCTTCTTCGTGAATCAATTCATCGCCTTGCAGGTACAATAACCAATCGCCCGTGCAATGCGTCTTTGCTATATTGGTTTGATGCGCGTATTCTGTTCCGCCTGTAAAGGTTTCCAAATCCCACTCAGTGTGAATAATTTTGATTTTATCTGATTGCAAACTGCGAATTTTAGCCTCTGTGTCGTCATCGGCATCGCCTTTGCCAAGGGCGATTACAAATTCATCTACAATCGGCAACGCCGATTGTATGGATTCAAGAATAGGGTAATACAATTTAGACGTATTCCGCAAAAAAGTAAAGCCACTTATTTTCATTGATCCAAAGGTAGTATTTTATGTCCATTACTCTAAAATAGAGTAGTTTTGCCATATGCAAATTGGATACGATGCAAAGCGAATTTTTCACAACGCTAGTGGCTTGGGAAACTACAGCCGTGACTTGGTGCGTATTTTAGTAACCTATTTCCCAAAAAACCACTACCACCTCTACAATCCAAAGAAGCAAAAACTGAGCCGTTGGAAAGCACTGCCCAACACCACAGAACACCAACCAAAGGGCATTTGGCGTTGTTTGCATTCCCTTTGGCGGCAAGGGCCTATTGTGCGTCAATTAAAAAAAGACCGTATTAACGTTTTCCACGGATTAAGTGGAGAGTTACCTAAAGGACTTGACATACCCGCTGTGGTAACTGTTCATGATCTTATTTTTTATCGTTATCCCGAGCTTTACAAATCCATTGATGTAGAGATCCATAAACGAAAAGTAAATCACGCCGTAAAAACGGCTTCCAAAATCGTTGCCATTAGTGAACAGACAAAAGCAGACTTGATTGAATTTACAGCAACTCCCGCACAAAACATTGAAGTGATTTACCAAGGTTGTCATCCTGCTTTTAAAACGCCTTATTCAAAAAAATTCCTGAATACCATTACAAAAAAATATCAACTGCCGAAAAAGTTTGTGTTGTTTGTGGGTACACTTGAAGCGCGAAAAAATGCGATGACTATTGCAAAGGGATTAAAAGACACAAATCACCACATGGTGTTTGTTGGAAAGGTAAAAGCACACGGGGAAAAATTAAAAACGTATGTCAAAGAAAACAACATGCAAGACCGCGTGTTGTTTATCCATCATATCGATATTGAAGACTTGGCAGGAATTTATCAAAATGCTACTGTTTTTTGTTATCCGTCTTTTTTTGAGGGCTTTGGAATTCCCATTATTGAAGCGCTACACAGTGGCGTACCCGTGATTACCACAAAGGGGGGGTGTTTTTCTGAAGCAGGTGGTTCATCTAGTATTTATATAGATCCACACAGCGAAACCGAGCTTCAAACAGCCGTTGAAAGCCTATATGCCGAATCTAATAAATCTCGAAAGAAACGTATTGAATCGGGGTTTAATTATGTGCAAAAATTTAACGACAACGTCTTAGCTGAGCAATGGAATAGGCTTTACAAATCACTATTGACATGAACAAAACCATCTGTTTTTTTAATACAGCAATTCCTTGGGGCGGCGGAGAAAAATGGCATTTTGAAATGGCAAAACACCTCCACGAATCAGGGCATTCTGTTGTGATTTTCTGTCAAAAAAAGAGCATTCTTTTCGAAAAAGCAAAAGCACAAAACATCCCCAATAAAATAATTGGCAACAGCAATACCACCTTTTTGAATCCTTTGAAGTTGCTATACTTTTCTAAATTGTTTCAAAAACATAAAATAGGCACGATAGTGCTGAACCTATCACAGGATGTAAAATCTGGTGGGATAGCAGCAAAGTTATCGGGTGTTAAGCGCATTATTTATCGAAGAGGAAGCGCCATACCTGTACGAAATTCAAGCTTAAATCGGTTTTTATATAAAAATATCATTGATGAAGTTCTTGTTAACTCTAAAGCTACACAAGAATGTATCTTACAAAACAACACGGCACTATTCCCAAAAGATTACATCAAGGTTATTCCAAACGGGATTGATGGACTAGGCTTTGTTAAAAAGGATTTTAATCCATTTTACAAACGAAAGTCATCCGAGCTGATTCTAACAAACCTTGGGCGCTTGGAAGAGCAGAAAAATCAGCTTTTCTTAGTCGATGTGGCAAATGAACTCCATGTCCGAGGATTAGATTTTCATATGATAATTGGTGGAAGTGGAAGGCTTGAAGCATCAATTAAAGCGAAAATAAATACATTCAAACTTGAATCTTTTATTAAGTTAGTTGGTTTTGTAGAAAATCCTAAGGATTTGTATATGAGCGGTGATATTTTTTTACTGCCATCACTGTGGGAAGGTTTTGGATATGTAATTGCTGAAGCGGGATTAAGCCAAAAACCTACCATTGCATTTAATATTAGTTCAAATCCAGAAATAATTGTAGGAAATAAATCTGGAACTTTGGTACCCGTAAATGACGTAATCGCGTTTTGTAACGCAATTATGGCTTTTGATAAAAATCGAGAGCGCATTGTTGAAATGGGGGCTTTTGCACGAAAACATATTTTGGGCTCGTTTGACAAAAGCATGCTAAACAGAAGATTAGCCAACTATCTTACTAAAAAAGAAACCCCAAAAATATCAGCAATTATAACAACGTATAACGAGGAAAAGAATATCGAAAACTGCTTAAACTCGATTACGTGGGCAGATGAGATTTTAGTAATCGACTCGTTTAGCACAGACAATACTGTTGCGCTTTGTGAAAAGTTTGGTGCACGCGTTTTACAACGTAAATACAACTATGCCGCAGACCAAAAAAATTGGGCCATTACGCAAGCAAAATACCCCTGGATTATCTTACTTGACGCAGATGAAATGGCATCGCCAAACATGGCCGCTGAGATAAAAAATATCTTACACACAAGACCAAAAAATACAGCCTTTTGGATACGAAGAGTCAACTATTTTTTAGGTAAAAAAGTGCGTTTCTGTGGCTGGCAAAACGATCGCGTAGCGCGATTTTTTCATCGAGATTTCCATAAGTATGAAAACAAAATGGTACACGAGGAACTTGAGTATACCAAACCTTTTGGAAGTTTAAATAGTAACATCATTCATTACACCACAAACAATATAGACCACTACACCAAAAAAATTGAGCGCTATGCATACAATGCAGCCCATACATACATAAAGGAGAATAAAAAAATTGGCGTTTTTAATCTCTACTTAAAACCCGCTTTTAAGTTTTTGAATAGTTACTTTATTAGAGGTGGCATTTTAGATGGAAAAACAGGGTGGATCATTTGTAAGTTACGTACCCGAGAAACGTGGCTTAAGGCAAAAATTGCATTAGACTACAAGAATGAAAATAAACATTAACCATTTCGTTTCCATTTTAAAAACGGGAAAAACCCTACTCTACCCCACAGATACCATCTGGGGCTTGGGTTGTGATGCGACCAATCAAGCGGCTGTAGCAAAAATATATGCACTAAAAAAAAGAGATTTATCAAAACCGCTTATCGCTTTGGTGGCTGACGTAAACATGCTATCCAACTATGTTTCCGAGTTACCTGAAAACATCCATGCGTTATTAAAAAGTGATGTTCC
>PKDU01000053.1 GCA_002862705.1 Flavobacteriaceae bacterium | reverse complement strand
TTTTTTTGTTTATCATTGCCCCATAATTATTTAAATGATGAAAAGAATAGAAGCACTCATCCGAAAAACCCAGTTTGAGGATGTAAAAAACAAACTTCACGATGCTGGAGTTACTTTTTTCAGGTGGGATAGTTGCTTCTGTATTTTCACATATACTTTACAAAAACTACGACTTAACCATGTTTATGAATGGTGTTCTTGGTGGATTGGTTGCCATAACAGCTGGAGCAGATCAAATGTCAACAAGTGAAGCCATGATTATTGGTGCCGTTGGTGGTATTATCGTAGTATTAGCGATTGCATTGCTTGAAAAACTAAAGCTTGATGATCCGGTAGGTGCCATTGCTGTTCACCTCTTTGCAGGCATGTGGGGAACACTTGCCGTAGGGATCTTTGGTGATATGGCCAGCACAAAACAATTTATGCTGCAACTGGCCGGAGTAGGTATCGTTGGCGCATTCTGTGTTCTGAGTGCATTAATAATAGTACTTATCGTAAAAGCCACAATCGGGCTACGCGTAACTAAGGAACATGAAATTGGCGGACTTGATGATGCGGAACACGGCATGTCAGCTTATGCAGACTTCAGTGTTTCTAAAAAATAGAAAACAACTAATTATCTGTTTAAACCCGGGTGTTTTTTATAAACACTCGGGTTTGTTTTTTATGTATGTTTGCAGCAAAACAACATATGTACGCCATTACACTTGTTATTCAATGTCCAGACAAGAAAGGAATTATTGCCGATGTAACCTCTTTTGTTTACGAACAGAAAGGAAACATCCAATACATTGACCAGTACGTTGACCGAGAAAACGGCGCATTTTTTATGCGTTTACAAGCTGAGTTAGACGAGCAGCTTTGCTCCTATCAAAATTTTGTTAGCCTATTTGAAAATCAACTGGCAAACGGCTACAACATGACGTGGAGTCATCAGCCGCTGAACTACAAACCCAAGATGGCTGTTTTTGTGTCAAAATACGATCACTGTCTCTACGACTTGTTGGGACGTTTTAAATCTGGAGAACTTGGCATAGAAATTCCGTTTATCCTCAGTAACCATAAAGATTTGGACTCGATAGCAAAAGCTTTTGAAATTCCATTCTTTCACATTCCCGTTACCAAAGAAACCAAAGCAACCGCCACAAAACAACAGCTTGCACTACTAAAAGAACACAAGGTAGATTTTGTAGTCTTGGCACGTTATATGCAAATTGTACCAGCAGACCTTATTGAAGTTTATAAAAACAAAATCATCAATATTCACCACTCGTTTTTACCTGCATTCCCTGGTGCAAAACCTTACCACTCCGCTTTTGAGCGCGGTGTGAAAATCATTGGTGCTACCAGTCACTACGTGACAGAAGAACTTGATGCTGGGCCCATTATTGAGCAAGGAGTAGCGCAAGTATCGCACAATCACAGTGTTTCACAGTTGATTGCTAAAGGACGGGATTTAGAGAAAATGGTATTAGCAAATGCCGTTAAACACCATGTTGAGAAAAAAGTGTTGGTCTACGGAAACAAAACCGTAATATTTACCTAGCTAAGGGATTTCAGAAAACCTAGGGTTGTCTTATTAAAAACTTCTGGCTGTTCTACATTAACCACGTGACCACAATCTGGTACTACTGCAATTTGTGAAGCCTGATGCATGCCAGCCAACTGTTGAACACTTGGTAAAAACATATAGTCTTCTTCACCCATAACATATAGTGTAGGAATACCCACATCTACCTGTCGGAAGAGACGAAGTAATGGTTTTAATTCTGAAGTGAGCCTATACCAACGTAAAAATTCTTTATGGTAAAGTTTTTTCGCCTCTCGAACAAAAAGCAACCTAGACTCACGATGATTTTTCTTGGGCATGATTATAAATGCAAAAAAACGGTAAAGCCATAAATATGGAATCACCGACTTAACGATATTTCCCAAGCGCATTAAAATCTGAGACCGGATATTGAGCTTCATGATTGCGCCTCCCATAATCATACTTGAAACACGTTCTGGATGATTTTCAGCCAATTGACGAATCAGTATGGTACCTAGAGAGATGCCTATAAAATGTGACTTTTCAATCTTTTCATAATCCAACACTTCAATAATATCATCAACAATACTATCAAACGTATAACACTTTTCAAATGCACGTTTGATTGTTGGTTTCGAATTCCCATGGCCACGAAGGTCTAGCAACAAAACATTGTAATGCTTGGCGTAGTCACGTACCTGTTTAAACCATATAGACGAGCTACCGCCTGCTCCGTGAACAAAAGTCACCCATTCGGAAGAAGTTTGATGTTTATAACAACTGTAATGCAGCATTAGGCGAGTAGTTTTTGCATTTGAATTTGTAGTGAAGCAGCAACTTTAGTAGCAGCAGCAACATAATCTTCACCCCTACTGGCATATAAAATGCCTCGGGAGGAGTTAACCAAAAGGCCAACCTGTTTGTTTGCGCCATTTTCAAAAACGTCGTTGAGGCTACCACCTTGAGCGCCAACGCCAGGAATAAGCAAAAAAGCATTGGGCACAATGTCTCTAATTTCTTTTAAGTAGTCTGCCTTGGTTGCGCCAACTACATACATAAGCCTGTCGGCATTGTCGTACTTCAAAGAAGTAGCAAGTACTTCTTTAAACAATGGTTTGTCCGTGTTTTGCGTGAATTGAAAATCAGCTGCCCCTTGATTTGAGGTCAAAGCCAACAAAATGGCATGCTTGTCTTTGTATGTCAAGAAAGGCTCAACGGAGTCTTTGCCCATATAAGGCGCAATGGTAATGGAGTCAAATGGCATGGCTTCAAAAAAAGCCTTGGCATAGCGCAGGGATGTATTGCCTATATCGCCACGTTTGGCGTCTGCAATGGTGAACAAATCGGGATAATGCGCCTTTATGTAGTGTATTAATTTAACTAGAGATGCATAGCCCGTTTCACCATAGGCTTCAAAAAAAGCCGTATTTATTTTAATTGCCACACAAAGGTGCTGAACCTCATCGACTATGGTCTTGCAAAAGTCAAAAAGAGGCTCTTCACTATAAGCAATAAGATGATCAGGCATTTTTTCTATGTCGGGATCTAGACCCAAGCACAGGAATGATTTTTTCAGCTGAATTTGATTGTATAAATCTTGTTGTGTCATACTACAGTAATTCGTCTGAGAGTTTGAGTTTCTCTGTATTTTGATAGAGTTGCATTTCGTCAATCAACTTCTGAATATCTCCGTTGATGATGTTTTGCAAATCATACAAAGTTAATCCAATACGGTGGTCTGTGACACGTCCTTGTGGATAATTATAGGTTCTAATTTTTGCAGAGCGGTCACCAGAAGAAACCATACTTTTTCGTTTTTCCGAATCGGCAGCTTGTTTTTTGGCTAGCTCCATATCGTAGAGCCTAGATCGAAGTACTTTCAAAGCCTTCTCAAGGTTTTTGTGAGAGGATTTTTGATCTTGACAACTCACAATCATTCCTGTTGGTTCGTGATGCAGCTTAATGGCAGAGTAGGTCGTATTTACCGACTGACCTCCAGGGCCAGTTGAAGTAGTGCGCTCAATTCTGATCTCGGTCATATCGAGTTCAATGTCAAACTCCTCTGCTTCTGGCAATACCATGACGGTAGCTGCCGAGGTGTGCACACGACCTTGGGTTTCTGTCTGTGGCACACGCTGAACACGGTGAACACCAGATTCGAATTTTAATGTGCCGTATACTTGGTCGCCGTTTACTTCAAAAATAATTTCTTTAAATCCTCCAGAAGTACCCTCACTCATATCCACGACATTAACCTTCCAGCCTTTGCTCTCACAATACTTTGTGTACATACGGAATAAGTCGCCAGCAAAAATGCTTGCCTCGTCTCCGCCTGTCCCTGCGCGAAGTTCCATCATAACGTTTTTAACGTCTTCTGGGTCCTTAGGAATAAGCATAAAACGAATTTCATCTTCGAGAGCAACTAGTTTTTTTGAGGAAACATCCAATTCTTCTTTTGCCATTGCGAGCATTTCAGGGTCTTTTTCTTCTGATATAATGGCTTCCGCCTCTTTCTTATTGCTCGAAAGACTTAAAAATTCAGCGCGCTTTTCCATCAATGCGTTTAAATCCTTGTATTCGCGGTTCAAGGCAATATATCGCTTTTGATCTGCGATAATATCAGGTTGTATGATAAGGTCAGAAACCTCATCAAAACGCTGTTTTACAATCTGTAGTTTCTCTTGTAACATGGACTATAGCGCAAAGGTACGCAACTCCAACCTAAAGCTGATATGGATGTTATCACGAATCTTGACAAGCATAAAAGCAGGAAGCGTAATATCAAATTCAGATGGCTTAAAATCAAAATTCCCCTCTAGTAACCACACACCTTCTTTTTTAACCCAGTTGGCAGTTGTTGTTAGGCTGATGGTCTTTCCGTGGAATTTTAAATCACCAGTGATGTTCAGGGTCTCCCCTTCCAGAGCAAGCTTGTCTGAATAAAATGAAACTTTTGGAAACAGCAACGCCTCCAATACCTCAAGCGCATGGGCATCACGGCTTTCGTTTCTTGAGTCGAACGAAGCAACCGAAGTTACCATTGCCATTCGGGTTGGAACAGCGTCCTCAAGCACAACGACTCCTTGGACTTGTTTAGAAGTACCAGACCAATCGTGTACGACATGTGAGGCCTCATAAGTGATTTCTGATGCAGCGGTTTCTACGCGAAGCTGTTGTGCACCCAACCAAGAGGAAACAAATAAAAAGAGAGTTAAGAAACGTGTCATTTTAAAATTTAAAAACCAAAACAGCCATCGCATAACTACCAAAAGCGGTATAAGCAGCCCCTCTGTGAATATCGCGATTTTTGTCTTTGTATATGTTCGTAGCTACCATTGCAGAAAAGTGAACGGTTGCCAATATTTTATGTGCTTTTATAGATGAAAATCCACGCACCTTTTTGTTTATAAGGGGTGGTGGTGCAAAGAGAGACATTCCTGCTGTAGTAAAATAACCAATATTCACTACGTCCCCCATGGTTTTGTGCAGTTCATACAAACTGTCGTCACCTTTATATAATTTCCCGCCAATAATGCCTTGTGCGACCATAGCTGCTAAGGTTGCGTAGCCTAATACTTGGTGCGTGGTGAGCATTACACGGCGTACCTTCAATTCTTTTTGGCGTTGCTCCATGTTTAAGGGAGATAGGCCAGTAGTCCTAAAGACGCCTTTTTCTCCCCATAGCAGTCTTTGCGTAAAAACCATACGCGCTGGAAGCAAGGGTGGTGCTTGAATGTTTTCGTCAATCAGCATAAAAAGGTCTTCCCCTTCTTGTGCGAATGACAAGTTGGATGCACTAACAGCAATCGTAAAAATCAATAGCAGCTTACGCATATTCAAAAGTTCCGTTTGGTGTGGTTAAGGTAAGTTTTTTTGTTGAGCACTCCGCCACACGTCCCACAACTTGAGCGTCAATATTAAACGATTTGACGATTTCAATAATCGAATCCGCATTTTCAGGGGATACGTAGAGCTCCATTCTGTGCCCCATATTGAAGACTTTGTACATCTCACGCCAATCGGTTTTTGATTCGGCTTGAATCATCTTAAACAGCGGCGGTATGGGAAACAAATTGTCTTTGATAACATGTCCGTGATCGATAAAATGAAGTACTTTGGTTTGGGCGCCTCCACTGCAGTGTACTGCCCCATGAATCTGCTGTGGGGTAAATTTATCTAGGATTGCTTTCATCACTGGTGCATAAGTACGTGTGGGCGAAAGCACCAACTTACCTGCATTTAGAGAAACATCTGCTACCGGGTCGGTTAAGTTTTTAGATCCAGTGTAAACCAAATCATTTGGCACCAATGGGTCAAAACTTTCTGGAAACTCCTCGGCCAGCGATTTGTTGAACACATCGTGACGTGCAGAAGTAAGCCCGTTACTTCCCATACCGCCATTGTATTGGGTTTCATAGGAGGCTTGTCCATAAGAGGCCATTCCTACAATTACATCACCCGCTTTTATGTTAGCATTATCTATTACGTTGTCGCGCTTAAGACGTGCCGTTACGGTAGAGTCAACAATAACGGTACGTACCAAGTCACCAACATCGGCGGTTTCGCCCCCTGTTAGCGTTAGTTTCATACCCTGAGCGTTAAGCTCATCTACAAGCTCGTTGGTTCCCTGAATTATAGCTTTAATGACTTCTCCAGGAATGTGGTTCTTGTTACGCCCAATAGTCGATGAGATAAGAATTTCATTCACAGCGCCTACACACAACAAATCATCAATATTCATGATGAGTGCGTCCTGCGCAATCCCTTTCCAAACAGACAAATCTCCTGTTTTTTTCCAATACATATACGCTAAGGACGACTTTGTACCAGCGCCATCGGCGTGCATCACCAAACAATAATCCGCATCTCCAGTTAGGTAATCAGGAACAATTTTACAGAACGCTTTTGGAAAAAGTCCTTTATCAATATTCTCAATGGCTGCATGAACATCTTCTTTGTCGGCAGACACACCACGCATTTGATAACGTTCACTGGAAGGGTTTTGTGTCATATTAACGTAAAAATAATAGTTCTCGGTATTTGGCTAATGGCCAAGCTGAATCATCAACTATGAGTTCGAGGCCATCAACACATTCACGAATTTTATCAAAGATAGGAAGTACGTTTTTAGCATACATCTGAGCCTGATCATCTGATTTACTCATTCTGTTGGCTTTGGTTCGTTCTTTAGCAAGGGCTTCACAAGTCGAAGCAAGCTTGTCTGTAAGACTGCTTATTTTCTCAATGGTACTTAAGGCAACTGGCGCGTGTTTAGAGAAATCTTCGCCATAAATTTCTTTTAGACCCTTTACATTTTCAATCAGTACACTTTGGTATTTAAATGCTGTTGGAAGAATTTGGTTATTCACAAGGTTTTCCAATACGAGGCTTTCAATCTCAATTCTTTGAACATATTGCTCCAGTTGAATTTCATAGCGTGCCTTCTGTTCAACAGGATTCATTACATGCATTGAGTCAAACAAATCAATAACGTCTTTGTTCATGCGCACGGACAGGGCTTCTGGTGTTTTCCTTAAATTTGAAAGTCCTCTTATTTTAGCTTCCTTTTCCCAAGCGCTGCTGTAGCCATCTCCGTCAAACAAGATGCTCTTTGTTGTCTTGACATATTCGCGTAGCACATTAAAAATGGCATCGTCTTTTTTAAGTTTTTTGGATTTAATAAGCGTATCAACTTCGGTATTAAATGAAATTAGTTGCTTGGCAACTATGGTATTCAAAACGGTCATAGGTATACCGCAGTTCTGATCAGAACCCACCGCGCGGAATTCAAATTTATTTCCGGTAAATGCAAATGGTGAAGTCCTATTCCTATCCGTATTATCCAATAATATTTCAGGAATTTTGCCTACGACGTTGAGTTTTAAATCGGTTTTTTCTTTGGGTGACAATTTGCCTTTGGAAACATGCTCTAGGTTTTCAAGCACGGATGTCAACTGAGATCCAATAAATATGGAAACAATGGCTGGTGGTGCTTCGTTCGCCCCTAGGCGATGGTCATTTCCTGCACTAGCGACTGAAGCTCGCACAAGTGATTCATAGTTTTGAACCGCCTTGATGGTGGTAATGAAAAATGTCAAAAACTGTAAGTTACTCATGGGTGTCTTCCCCGGGCTTAAAAGGTTTACTCCCGTGTTGGTAGACAAAGACCAGTTGTTGTGTTTTCCTGAACCGTTAATGCCAGCAAAAGGCTTTTCGTGAAGCAGTACCTTAAATTGATGCTTGTTTGCCACCTTACCCATGATGTCCATAAGCAGGGCGTTGTGGTCAACGGCTAGGTTGGCTTCCTCAAAAATAGGTGCCAATTCAAATTGGTTGGGTGCAACTTCGTTGTGGCGTGTTTTTACTGGTATTCCCAACAACATACATTCATACTCTAGCTCCCGCATAAAGTTAAGGGCACGTGACGGAATGGAACCAAAATAGTGATCGTCTAATTGCTGTCCTTTAGGCGGTGGATGACCAACCAATGTTCTTCCCGTAAGCATAATATCTGGTCTGGAAGATACGAGAGCTTTGTCAACAAGAAAGTACTCTTGTTCCCATCCAAGGGTTGCGTCCACGTGCGTGACATTCTTATCAAAATACTTGGCAACTTGCGTAGCTGCATCGTTTATGGAATTAAGTGCGCGCAG
This sequence comes from Flavobacteriaceae bacterium, assembly GCA_002862705.1. Classification (GTDB taxonomy): domain Bacteria; phylum Bacteroidota; class Bacteroidia; order Flavobacteriales; family Flavobacteriaceae; genus UBA7446. The sequence goes on along the minus strand of PKDU01000053.1, from coordinate 3,101 downwards.
CAGTGGTGTTTTGTTGTCCAATGCCTCACCCGTGTATGAGACAAATATGGTGGGTACACAAAGGGTCGTACCATAAATAAAGGCAGGCGAAGAAGGATCCCAGGCGGTATATCCTCTGGCTTCAAAAGTGTTGCGAATGCCGCCACTAGGAAAACTAGACGCATCGGGTTCTTGTTGCACCAATTGCGCGCCGCCAAAATATTCAAGGCTGTTGCCGTTAGAATCAAAATCGAAAAAGGCATCGTGCTTTTCGGCAGTAGCACCCGTTAAGGGTTGAAACCAGTGGGTATAATGGGTAGCGCCCATAGACATGGCCCAATCTTTCATAGAAGCGGCTACATGGTCGGCAATGGTACGTTTGATTTTAGTGCCTTTTTCAATGGCTTCGTCGACTTCAGCAAAAGCTTGCTTGGTCAAAAAAGTTCGCATCACTTTCTTGGTAAAGACGTGACTAGCAAATATTGCCGATTTTTTTTGGTCGGCGTGAAATGGTTTGGGTAGGCGGCTGACAGCGTCCTGAATGGCTTGGAAGCGCAATTTGTTCATAATGTTAAGGTATTAGGATGTAACAAATATACATCAAATAGCGCTATTAAATTAAGAGTTCCTGTATTTTGAATTTAATGTAAAAACGATTTAAAATTATACATTTATTAAATATACCCCTTCAATTTTAAGGGGTTTGCAAAAATACATATAATGTTCATAAAATTATACCCTTCAACATTAGTGGGGTTAATAATAATTTTATTTTTGTTTAATCATTATATAAAATTATGAATAAATCAAAACTTGAATACATCTGGTTAGACGGCTATAAGCCAACTGCCAACCTGCGAAGCAAAACAAAAGTAGTAAGTGACTTTTCTGGAAAACTAGAAGATGTCGAAATGTGGTCTTTTGACGGTAGTTCTACACTACAAGCAGAAGGAGGGTCTTCTGACTGTCTTTTAAAGCCTGTTGCCATTTTTCCTGACCCGGAAAGAAGAAACGGATATTTGGTCATGACTGAAGTCCTTAACGCAGATGGGTTAGCTCACGAGTCTAACGGGCGTGCCACTATTGACGACGATGATGATGATTTCTGGTTTGGATTTGAACAAGAATATTTCCTTTGGGATCCAGAAACTAACCTTCCGCTTGGTTTCCCTAAAGATCAAACACCACAAGGTCAGTTTTACTGTTCTGTTGGTGCAAAAAACTCTTTTGGACGTGAAATCATGGACCGCCACCTAGACATTTGTCTGGATGCTGGGCTAAATGTTGAAGGTACTAACGGTGAGGTTGCTCCTGGTCAGTGGGAATTTCAAATTTTCGCTAAAGGTGCTGCTGAAGCAGGCGACCAAATTTGGATTGCACGTTACATCTTAGAGCGTTTGGCTGAAGACTATGGTCTGGCTATAGACTATCACCCAAAGCCACTTGGTGCCACAGATTGGAACGGTTCGGGTATGCACGCCAACTTCTCTAACACAACGCTTAGAACTTGTGGTTCTAAAAAAACCTATGACAAGATTTGTGAGGCATTCCGTCCTGTAGTTAAAGAACACATTGAGGTTTATGGGGCTTACAACGACCAACGCCTTACAGGAGATCACGAAACGCAATCTATCGACGAATTTAGCTATGGGGTTTCTGACCGTGGTGCTTCTATTCGTATTCCGATTATGACGGTTGAGAAAGGTTGGAAAGGATGGTTAGAAGATCGTCGTCCAGCTTCTAACGCTGATCCATACAAAATTGCTGCACGTATCATCAAGACGGTAAAGTCTGCTGACGTGTAAGCTTATCTTTAATTTTAGCTAGAAAAGCATCTGTCTCTCGACATTCTCGACAATCAGGTGCTTTTTTTATGCAAGCGTTACAACCAAATAGGCAATATAGGCCGCGCTTAAAATAATTCCTTCGCGCCAGTTGAGCTCGAGTTTTTTTGGCACAAAAACCAAGGGCAAGAGTAGGAATGTAAATCCCAGCATCACCCAAATATCAAAAGACAACAACCTATCGTCAACAACATGCAACGGGTGAATAACTGCGGTAACGCCCAATACGGTTAGGATATTAAATAAGTTAGAGCCAATAAGGTTACCTATTGAAATGCCTGACTCCTTTCTCACAATAGCCATACCCGAAGCCACAAGTTCAGGCAAACTAGTACCGATGGAAACCAGTGTAATACCAATAATACGCTCACTAACATCAAAGGCACGTGCCAGGCCCACAGCTCCTTTGACCAACCATTGAGATCCAAAAGCCAAGCCCAACGAACCCAAAGCCACAAAAGCAATAATCCACCACCAACTTTTAGTTGCAACAACTTCTGCTGCATGCTCAGCAACTACTGGGGGTTGGTACCTAATTAAGTAATACATCACCCCTACCAAACCACAAAGTAATAGTACGCCTTCGGTTTGGCTGATGGTTCCGTCATAGATAAAAAACAACAACAGCAAAGAGACCCCAAAGACAATGGGCCAGTCGAATTTGTAAAAGCTTTTTTGAATATCCATCTTACTGAACAGCAAAACGAGTCCCAGGACGAATCCCAAGTTTGCGATATTGGAGCCAATCACATTCCCAAGTGACAGGTCGGGATAACCTGCAAGCGCAGCACGTATGCCCGTAATGAGTTCTGGAAGTGAAGTAGCAAAAGAAACAATGGTCATGCCCACAACTACCTTAGGCACTTGCCAGCGTGCGGCGGCAGCTACGGCTGCTCTCAGAAGAAAATCTCCTCCCAGCAGTAATAAGGCCAAGCCCACAATAAGAAAAATGGCATCCATTTATTTTTTTAGCGAATATACGGTCTGTTGGGTTTCTTTACCTTTGTGAAATGCAAAAGATTTTATTTAGAGCGGTAGCAAGATGCAATAAAGCAATATTACCAAGCCTTAGCAAAAAACAAGTTGATTTGAGCAACGCATCAAAAAGTCAGCTGCTCTTGTTGGCTTGGCGAACATATATAACAATGCGTGCGCTTTAGTTTTGCTGCATTGTTAAAATAAGATATATTTGCACCCCTAAACGGCCTCGTGGCGCAACTGAATAGCGCATCTGATTACGGCTCAGAAGGTTGCAGGTTTGAATCCTGCCGAGGTCAC
>PKDU01000006.1 GCA_002862705.1 Flavobacteriaceae bacterium | reverse complement strand
AGAAGTAATTAATCACATTGTAAATTGGCTCAAAAACTATGCACAAGACAACAAGATGAATGGATTTGTTGTAGGTGTTTCTGGCGGAATTGATTCTGCCCTAACATCAACTTTGTGTGCCAAAACAGGACTTCCTACATTATGCTTGGAAATGCCTATAAAACAACAACAAAGTCAGGTTGATCGTGCGCAAGAACACATCCGTTGGTTGCGCAAGCATCACACCAATGTAGCGGAAAAGATGGTCTTATTATATCCTGTTTTTGATGCTTTATCCAAAGCCGTGGAGGCTGATGAGCAAAAAAATGAAGACTTATTGTCGCTAGCCAATACACGAGCTAGGCTACGCATGGTAACACTTTATTATTATGCCGCCTGTAAGCGCTATTTGGTTGCGGGCACAGGAAACAAGGTTGAGGATTTCGGTGTTGGTTTTTATACGAAATACGGCGATGGCGGCGTTGATTTAAGCCCAATTGCAGACCTGTCAAAAACACAAGTACGCGCATTGGCAAGTACTTTGGGGGTTGACCAAAAAATTTTAAATGCACCTCCAACAGATGGTCTTTGGGATGATGGTAGAAATGACGAAGAACAATTAGACGCCACCTATGAACAATTAGAATGGGCGATGACTCAGCATGCAGCAGGAAAATCTCCAGCAGATTTTGTAGGAGAAAACGCACGTGTTTTTGAGGTGTTTTTGTCACATCACAACGCCAACAAACACAAAATGGAACCCATACCCGTTTGTAGTATTCCGAAGCAACTGCTATAGCCTCCCAACAACAGTTTTTTGCGAGAATTATTTTTATCTCTATTAAAGGCTATTTTTTGCTATTTTTATAGTCAACTAATAATTCATGATCCGCGTATTTGTTGCTGATGCACATCCAATCGTTCACAAAGGCTTAAAAGCTGTCTTTCGCAATTCGAACGAAATCAGCATTGTAGGAAAAGGACTTCATTACCGCGATTTGGTTGACCACCTAGGCTCAAAAAAAGTGGAGATAGTCGTAATAGAAATTGAACTTCCTGGGTTTGAAGACATCCGCACGCTGCGCAGACTTAAAGATCAGTACACAAACGTGCGTTTCTTGGTATTTACTACACTTAGTGAAGAGGTTTATGCCATCAGTGCACTCAAATATGGCGCATCAGGGTTTTTATGCAAGGACAATCCTTTGAATAAACTCAAAGATGCCATCTTGAAAATAAGTACTGGAGGTGTTTATATCACCAACGAACTGGCAGAACACATGGCCTTTAATGAGACGGGGGCCAATCCACGTGCGTTGATTAATCAATTATCTGAACGAGAAATCCAAGTGCTTCGTCTTTTGGTCAATGGAAAGCGTAATAAAGAAATTGCCGTATCATTGAGTATCAGCGACAAAACAGTAAGTACGTATCGCTCAAGGCTGATGAAAAAACTTAAAGTCAAAAATTTAGTTGAAATGCTAAACAAGCTTCAGCACATAGATTTAGACATGTATTAAACCACCCGGTTTAAACGACTACTTAATACCGTTTTGAGTTTGTGATACTGTACGATTTCCTCTAAAAGTTCTCCGTGATGACTGTCAATATCATCGGCAGTATCGGTTTGTAATGCTGCCACCTTTTCATCAATAAGTTGACATCTAAATCGCAAAATAACTTCGTGAACCCACCTGGCCAAGTTGGCCTTTTTATTTTTTATGTAGATGTTTTTTCGTTCCCAATCGTGAAGGGTATGCAGCTCATCTTCAAGCAATAAGTCTGAAACTTCTAATGCCAGATTTGGATCCAAATTAGCCACAAAAGTATCCATTTGAATTGCCGCTTTTTCGTTTAAAGCAGCCATAACTTTGGGATACAGTCCTTTAAACACAGCGGTAGAAAATGCAATTTCGTCTTGCTGCAAATCCAAATATATTTTTTCAAAAACCCGGGCCGTAATTTTTGAGGTTACCAGCGAAAGTTCACCAGATTTTTCATCGGTTTTTAAAATCGGTTCTTCAAATTCAACTTCTTCATGCCCGTGAAGCAATAAAATTTTGATGATGTCCTTCTCCAGTTCAAAGCGGGTGCTAACGGTAGCGATTTTTTTCTCTTGCGGAACCACAGACATGGGTTGGCTAGGTGCTTGTCTTACTGGCTTGGATGCCTTTTTTTGAGATACTTGCGCCAAGGTTGCAAACAAAACCTCCTCGCTGATTTCCATCAAGGAAGCACATGATTTAACGTATACCTCTTGTTTGATTCGGTCTGGAATTTTCGCAATACTCTGCACCATCTCACGTATAGTTTCAGCCTTTTTAAGCGGATCTTGCGCAGCCTCATCAACAAGTAGTGCAGCCTTAAACTGAATAAAGTCCTTGGCGTTGTTGGTTAAAAAATCATGTACTTCTTCAAAACTGTTTTCACGAGCAAAGCTGTCTGGATCTTCTCCTTCTGGAAACATACAGACACGCACATTCATACCCGCCTCTAAAATCAAATCTATACCACGTAGCGATGCACGAAGCCCTGCGGGATCGCCATCAAACAATACCGTGATGTTTTTGGTAAGCCTGCCAATAAGGCGAATTTGCTCGGGCGTTAGAGCGGTACCTGAAGATGAAACCACATTCTTAACACCGCGTTGATACATTTGGATAACATCGGTATAGCCTTCAACCAAATAACAATTGTCTTCTTTGGCTATGGTTTGCTTTGCTTGGTACAAGCCATAGAGCACCTTACTTTTATTGTAGATCTCGCTTTCCGGCGAGTTCATGTATTTGGCTGCCTTTTTGTCTTGGGTCAGTATGCGTCCACCAAAACCCAACACACGACCCGACATGCTGTGAATGGGAAACATAACACGCCCCTTAAAGCGATCAAATTTTTTGTCGCCCTTGACAATGCTAAGACCGGTTTTCTCTAAAAAATCAAGCTGATAGCCTGCTTTTTGCGCTGCATCCGTAAGCGCACTCCACGTGTCAGGCGAATAGCCCAGTTGAAAAAAGCGAATGGTTTCCTCGCTAAAGCCACGCTCTTTGAAATAACTCAAGCCAATGGCTTTTCCCTGTGTGGTATCCCACATGGACGCTTCAAAGAAACCTACAGCATAGGTGCTGACCAAATACATGCTTTCACGTGCACTAGCAGCCGCTTTTTGCTCGTCATTCTGCTCAGTTTCCTCAACGTCAATGTTGTATTTTTTAGCCAAGTAGCGTATGGCTTCTGGATAAGAAAAATGTTCGTGCTCCATCAAGAAGGCAACCACATTACCTCCCTTACCGCTGGAAAAGTCTTTCCAGATTTGCTTTACAGGAGATACCATAAAACTCGGTGAACGCTCGTCGGTAAACGGACTCAAGCCTTTGAAGTTAGCACCCGACTTTTTAAGCTGCACAAAATCACCAATAACCTCCTCTAATCGGGCAGTATCAAAAACAGCGTCTATGGTGGATTTATGTATCACAGAATAAAATAAGCCCTAAAATACATAATTTGGCAACGTTATTTCTTACGCTCAATCACATAACGCACCATTTCTTCCAATGCATCGCGAAATTCGTTTTTTGGGAAGCCGTGAAGTTGCGCCAATGCCTTGTCTTTATAGGCGTGCATTTGTGCGGTCGCATAGTCCAATCCGCCCTGTTCTTTGACAAAGGCAATGACACGCTTAACGCGCTTTTTGTCTTTGTTGCGATGTCTAACAGATTGAATTAACCACTTTTTTTGCTTTTTATCCGACTTGTTAATGACATGAATAAGCGGAAGGGTCATTTTTTTCTCACGGATATCGATACCCGTTGGCTTTCCAATTTTGGTCTCGCCGTAGTCAAAGAGGTCGTCTTTTATTTGAAAAGCGATCCCGATATCCTCACCAAACTGACGCAATTGCTCAACGGTTTCGGCACTGGCATGAACCGATGCGGCGCCAAGTGCACAGCAAGAAGCGATCAATGTGGCTGTTTTTTGACGTATAATTTCCATATAAATGGACTCGTCTATGTCCAATCTTCGGGTTTTCTCAATTTGCAACAATTCCCCCTCACTCATTTCACGAACGGCAACCGATATTATTTCCAATAAGTCAAAATCTTTATGATCGATACAGAGCAGCAAGCCTTTTGAAAGCAAGTAGTCGCCCACCAATACGGCAATTTTATTTTTCCACAGCGCATTGATAGAAAAGAATCCGCGGCGCTGGTAGCTTTCGTCCACAACATCATCGTGAACAAGCGTGGCGGTGTGAATAAGTTCTATTACAGAAGCAGCGCGGTAGCAGCGTTCGTTAACCTCTTTTTCTTCCAGCATTTTGGCCACCATAAAAACAAACATCGGGCGCATTTGCTTTCCCTTGCGATTGACGATATAGTATGTTATGCGATTAAGAAGTGCCACGTGCGAGCGCATAGATGAGGAAAACTTGTCCTCAAATAGCTCCATCTCTTTGGCAATGGGTTTTTTAAGCTGGTCTACAATTTTCATTGGGGCATAAATATACAATATAGTGTATTAGCAATGTGCTAAGCAACTGATTTTGAATGTTGAGCTAGGATTTATTGGCCAATTGCCCACAAGCTGCATCAATATCTTTGCCGCGCGAGCGTCTTATGGTTACCGGAATATGGCTTTTTTCAAGTGCGCTCACATACTGATTAATGGCGTCGTCATTGGCTTGGTTAAACTGATCGTTTCCCACGGGATTGTATTCGATCAAATTAACTTTTGATGGGGTCTTTTTACAAAACCTTACCAAGGCATCAATTTCAGCTGCGCTGTCGTTAATGTCTTTCCAAACAACATACTCGTAAGTAACACGCTCCTTGGTTTTGCTAAACCAGTATTGTATGGAATCTTGCAAGTCGGTAAGCGGGAAAGAAATACTGAACGGCATGATTTCGTTTCGAGTTTCTTCAATGGCGCTGTGCAGGGAAACCGCCAACTTAAAGCGCGGGTGTTCGTCGGCCATTTTGATGATCATCTTAGGAATCCCCGAAGTGGAAACGGTAATACGTCTTGGAGACATGCCCATTCCCTCTGTGCTCGTGATTTTAGCAATCGCCTTCATCACGTTGGGATAATTCATCATGGGCTCGCCCATACCCATAAAAACAATATTAGAAAGCGGACGATCGAAGTGTTCTATGCTTTGTTTGTTGAGCATGGCCACTTGGTCAAAAATCTCGTCTGGATTGAGGTTGCGCATCCTTTTGAGTTGGGCAGTGGCACAAAAAGTACAGTCAAGACTACACCCCACCTGGCTGGAAACACAAGCCGTGGAACGGGTCTTGGCAGGAATCAAAACAGATTCCACCACCTTGTCGTCATAAAGGCGTACCGCATTTTTGATGGTCCCATCTTCGCTGATTTGCACTTTGGCAATATTGGTGTGGTTGATTTTAAAGTGCTGGTCGAGCAAAGCACGGTGTGCCTTGGAAAGGTTGGTCATTTGATCGAAATCAATTGCTGCTTTTTGCCACAACCATTCATACACTTGATTGCCGTGAAAAGATGGTGCGTTATGTGAGACAAAAAAAGAACATATTTCTTCCTTTGTACAACGACGTATATCTCTTTTAACCTCGCTCATGAGGTGTTAGAGAATAAGCATCGCGTCTCCGTAAGAGTAAAAGCGATATTTACGGCTTATGGCTTCATCATAAGCTCTTTTGATGAAATCGTGTCCAGCAAATGCCGATACCATCATCAACAAGGTTGATTTTGGCAAGTGAAAGTTGGTCACCATGGCGTCTCCTATCTTGAACTCATAAGGTGGAAATATAAATTTATGCGTCCATCCTTGGTATGGATTCAAGGTGCCGCTAGAAGAAACCGAAGATTCTAGTGCGCGCATGGAAGTTGTTCCAACGGCACAAATGCGATGACCTGCGGCTTTGGCCCTGTTCACCATATCCGCAGAACTCGCATCAATGGTCAATTCTTCAGAATCCATTTTGTGTTTGGAAAGATCTTCAACCTCAACAGGGTTAAACGTACCCAAACCAACGTGAAGCGTAAGTTCAGCCAAGTCAACCCCTTTGATCTCCAAACGCTTCAATACGTGCTTGGAAAAATGAAGTCCTGCTGTGGGCGCAGCTACTGCCCCTTCATGCTTGGCGTATATGGTTTGGTAGCGCTCACGGTCATAATCTTTTTCTGCACGTTTGATGTATTTGGGCAATGGCGTTTGGCCAAGCTCTTTTAACTTAACGCGAAACTCATCATAGCTTCCGTCAAATAAAAAGCGTAGTGTTCTACCCCGTGATGTGGTATTGTCAATGACCTCTGCCACCAACGATTCGTCTGCACCAAAATAAAGCTTGTTACCGATACGGATTTTTCTCGCTGGATCAACCAACACATCCCAAAGGCGTTGTTCTTTATTTAACTCTCTCAACAAGAATACCTCAATCTTGGCTCCTGTTTTTTCTTTGTTACCCATCAAGCGTGCCGGGAATACCTTGGTATTGTTGAGCGCCATCACATCACCTTCGTCGAAATAGTCGGTGATGTCTTTAAAGGTTTTGTGCTCAATGGTTTGCGTTTCACGGTGCAAAACCATGAGTTTAGACTCATCGCGGTGTTCTGCTGGGTGTTCGGCAAGTAAATTTTCTGGAAGATCAAAGTTAAAGTGAGATAGTTTCATATCAATTTTTTCAAGGCGCTAATATACTGCACCAGCATAGGGGTTGTCAAGGATTTGACCAATTATTTACCGGAATCGATGAAAAAACCTAGTGAGATCAAGTCATCCCAAAAGCTTGGGTAGGATTTGGTTACCACATCAGCGTCGTTTATCACGATGGGAACACTTAGGGCCAAGGGCGCAAAAGCCATGGCCATACGGTGGTCGTGGTAGGTGTCTATGGCAACATCAGCAAAAATAGCGCCTTTTCGAGCATCGAGATGAAGGCTGTCTTCTGTGATGCGGATGTTTGCCCCCAGTTTGGTCAATTCGTTTTGCAACGCCACCAATCGATCGGTTTCTTTGATTTTTAGGGTGTGTAGCCCCGTCAAATCACAGGAAACACCCAAGCCGTAGCACGTAACTGCAATGGTTTGTGCAATGTCGGGTGCTTTGATTAAATCGAGCGCAATATGCGATTGCACCTTGTCGGATTTTGTAAGTTGTAGTTTGTGTCCGTCAAACGTTGCGGTCACGCCCAATTGGGCATAAATGTCAACCAATACACTATCGCCTTGCAGGCTGTTTGGCACATAGCTGTTGATGGACACCTCGGCTGATTGCGCCAAGGCAACCATGCTAAAATGATAGGACGCAGAACTCCAGTCAGACTCCACCGTAAGGGTTTTGGTGTCAATGTGCTGTTGTGGTAAAACACGAATGCTTTGGCCCGAGAAAGTGGCATCTATACCCACCCGTTGCAAAAGTGCGCAGGTCATGTTGATATAAGGCACAGAAGTGATTTCGCCTTCCAAGACGATCTCTAATCCGTTGGGCAGCTTGGGTGCGACCAACATTAACGAAGTAATATACTGGCTACTCACATGGGCAGCTAAGGAAACCCTAGTGGTACTTATGACCTTGCCTGAAATGCGCAGCGGCGGGTAGCCTTCATTTTTTACGTAATCAACAACTGCTCCTATGGAACGCAATGCATCCACCAATAGTTTGATGGGGCGCTCTTGCATCCGCTTCGAGCCGGTGAGCACTTTTTCCACGCCAGGAGTGGTGGCAAAATAGGAGGACAAAAAGCGCATGGTGGTTCCTGCGTGTCCAATATCTATTGTCTGGTCCTTGGAAGTAAGTCCGTGTTGCATGGCTTGGGTATCGTCGGAATTAGACAGGTTATCCAAGGCCAATGTTGGAAATAATGCTTGGAGTATCAGCAGTCGGTTGGATTCACTTTTGGAACCCGTTATTTGGCAAGTACCTTTAAGTGCTTGCGAAGCGTGTGTGAGTCTTATGCTGCTCATGAACGTAGCTTGGGATTGTTGTGGTGACGGTCGTGGTCACGAGATGCCTTTAGGTCTAGTTTTTTATCAAAAGCTGCTTGCAAATCGGTGTCGGTTTGATTGGCCAGACAAAGCAATACAAAGAGTACATCGGCCAATTCTTCGCCCAAGTCCTTGCCTTTGTCGCTTTCCTTTTCCGATTGCTCGCCATATCTGCGTGCAATAATACGGGCTACTTCCCCTACCTCCTCGGTCAATTGCGCCATATTGGTGAGCTCATTAAAGTAACGGACACCGTGTTTCTCAATCCATGCATCAACGGCTTTTTGGGCATCTTGAATATTCATAAGTCTTTGTTTTTTGAATCGATGATAATCGTTACCGGACCATCGTTTGTCAAATCGATTTGCATATCTGCACCAAAAATACCGCTCTGTACGGGTTTTCCCATAAGCTGAGTCGCTTTTTGTAAAAAATGTGTGTAAAGCGGGACGGCTATTTCATGGCCTGCTGCCCGAATATAAGAAGGTCTGTTGCCTTTTTTGGTTTGCGCATAAAGCGTAAACTGACTAACGATTAACAATTCGCCAGCAACATCCAATACACTCTTGTTCATCACGGCGACTTCGTCGTTGAAAATGCGCATATGTATGATTTTATTGAGTAGCCAATCTAGGTCTTCCGTTGTATCGGACTGCGTGATGCCCAACAGCACCAACAAACCGTGCCCAATGCTTGCCTCATGGGTTTTGTTAGCTGTTACTTTGGCTGACGATACGCGTTGTAGTACGGCTCTCATGAATCCCAAAAATCAGTTCGATAGTGTTGATCGTCTCCTGCCAGCATTTGCACATAACTCTTATAGCGTGAAGCGGCTATTTCACCTGCTTCAACGGCTGCTTTAACAGCGCATTTGGGCTCCTCTACGTGTAGGCAGTTGTTAAACTTACAGGCGTCTTTTACAGTGAAAAATTCGCGAAAGTAGTCGCCCATTTCTGCTGCTTCCATGTTCACAAGACCAAAGCCACGAATCCCAGGCGTATCCACAATGCGGGCATTAAAATCCAAATCGTGCATTTCGGCAAATGTGGTCGTATGTTGCCCTTGCTGGTGTTGGGCAGAGATGTCTGCCGTCTTGATGTTTAGCTCTGGTGCCAAGGCATTTACCAAGGTCGATTTTCCTACCCCACTGTGCCCAGAAAGCATGCAGGTTTTGCCTTCCATCATCGTTTTGACAGCTTCCAAGTTTGTACGCTTTAAGGCAGAAATGTCCAAGCAGGTGTATCCGATGTTTTCGTACAGCTTTTTCATGCTACGCATTTGCTCGGCATCAGATTTGTTATAGGCATCTTCTTTGTTAAAAAGTAATACCGCATCAATGCCGTAGGCCTCTGCGGTGGCCAAAAAGCGATCGATAAAAGCGGGATAGGTAGGCGGGCTATTAAGCGTGACCAATAAAAAAGCACGATCGATGTTTGCGGCAATGATGTGAATTTGTTTGGACAGGTTCACAGACTTGCGCACGATATAATTCTTGCGTGTTTGAATATCAGTAATCACACCTTCCTGTCCGTCTTGGGTGTCTTTGAGAGTTACCTCCACCACGTCGCCAACGGCCACAGGGCTGGTACTGGTAAGCCCTTCAATACGAAACTTCCCTTTGATGCGACAGGGGATAAGTTTCCCCTGGGCATCTTTTACGTGATACCAGCTTCCCGTTGATTTGTATACGACGCCTGTCATACAGCCAAATTAACGGATTTTTGGTATATACACATTAACCGTTGATGATCTCTTCTTGGTGGTTGATGGATTCTTGGTGAATGGCCTTAAATATGCGTAAGATAAATTCCTCGCTTAAGCCTCTTTCATCGCCGTCCAATATCATTTTACCCAAAATTTCGTTCCATCTTTTGGATTGCAATACGGCCACATTATGCGCCTTTTTGAGTGCTCCAATTTCATTGGCGACTTTCATACGCTTGCTCAAGCTTTCCAACAAACTGGCATCGATCACATCAATTTGCGTACGCATGGTGTTAAGCTTGTTTTTGTATTCGGCGTCGTCGTCTGTTTCTTTACGGATTTTCAAATCTTCCATCATTTGAATCAGCGTATCGGGCGTAATCTGCTGCGCAGCATCGCTCCAAGCATTGTCCGGATCCCAGTGCGACTCTATCATCAAACCGTCAAAGTTTAGGTCAAGTGCCGTTTGGCAGATGTCTTGTAAAATATCGCGACGTCCCGCAATATGCGAAGGATCACAAATTAACGGCAGGTCAGGAAAACGGTTTTGCAGTTCGACTACGATTTGCCATTCTGGGTTGTTGCGGTATTTTGTTTTTTCATAGGTAGAGAATCCTCTGTGGATAACCCCTAGATTTTTGATGTTGGCCGTGTGCAAACGCTCAATCCCCCCAAGCCACAAAGACAAGTCGGGGTTTACAGGGTTTTTGACCAATACAATCTTGTCGGTACCTTCAAGTGCATCGGCAATTTCTTGTACGATAAACGGACTTACCGTTGAGCGGGCACCGATCCACAATACGTCTATGTCGTGCTCCAATGCCAGTTGCACGTGGGCGCGGTTGGCCACCTCAGTACACGTCATAAGTCCTGTTTCTTCTTTAACACGTTGCAACCACTTAAGGCCAATGGCCCCTACACCCTCAAAGTTTCCGGGGCGGGTACGTGGCTTCCAGATCCCTGCGCGATAAGCAGTAACGTCTGTGTCTTTGAGTTGATGTGCGATTTTAAGCACTTGCTCTTCGGTTTCAGCACTACAAGGTCCTGCGATTACTAAAGGGTGGTCCAGCTCAAAATTGTTAAGCCATTGACGCATTTTTGGATTGTTTTCCATGGTTGTATTTATTTATGTTCTAATATTGATTTTATCTTATTGATGTCTTTCATTTCGGCAAGCAGTTCTGCGTGGGCATCTGCTGCCAGTTTGTCCTTGAACGCATTCAGATTTGAAATGTATTCCGTTAGTGATTCCAAAACGTTGTGTTTGTTTTGGATAAAAATAGGCATCCACATTTCGGGTGAACTCTTGGCCAAGCGCACTGTGGACGCAAATCCACTGCCAGCCATATCAAAGATGTTTTGTTCGTTGGTCTCTTTTTCCACCACGGTTTTGCCAAGCATAAAGGAAGTGATATGCGATAGGTGCGACACATACGCAATATGCTTGTCGTGTTCCACTGGATCCATCTCACGGACATTCATTTCCAACTGGCCGAATAATTTTTTTGCCTTGTCCAACAGCGCAACACGAGTGTGTGCGGTCTCGCATAGCATAATCGTTTTGTTCTTATAGAGCTCTAGCACAGCTGCATCGGGCCCTGAATATTCCGTTCCCGCGATGGGGTGGGCTGCTAAAAACTGCGCGCGCTTGGGGTGGTGTTTTACGGCTTCACAAATGGCCGCTTTGGTAGAACCAAAATCCACAACGAGCGTCTGTTCGCCTATAGCATCTAAAATTCGGGGGAGCAGTGAAGCAATAGCCTCTACAGGAATAGACACAAATACCCACTCGGCATCTTGCAAGTGGTCTAGATCGCCTGTTTTGTGAATCAATCCCAAATCAAGCGCACGGCTTAGCGTGGCCTCTTTTCTGCTAATCCCCTGCATGACCGCATCTGGATATAGGCGCTGCAAATCTAGCGACAGCGAGCCGTTCATCAATCCGATACCTACAAAACTTACGTTCATGATGCAATGCGTTTTAAGGCTTCTTGAATACGGGCTTCGGATACGCAAAGTGAAAAGCGGACATAGCCCTCCCCTGCGGTTCCAAAAATGGTTCCGGGGGCAATAAAAATATGGTGTTCCTCCAGCAAAGCGTCAATATAGGCTTCGCTATCCAACGCGCCTTCGGGCAGTTTTGCCCAAACAAACATACCTGCGGTATCACGCTCAAAGGTGGTACCCAAAGCCTCAGCAAGTTGCCAAATAAGTTCTCTTCTGCTGCGGTAGGTAGCGTTAAGCTCCGAAAACCAAGCTGTGCCTTGTGCTAAGGCAGCCATAGCGCCTTGTTGCAGACCAAAGAACATACCCGAGTCCATATTGCTTTTTACCTTTAAAATATCTTGAATGTGGGCTGCACTTCCGCACACCATACCCACACGCCAGCCGGCCATATTGTACGCCTTACTCAAGGATTGCAACTCTAAGGCTACTTCCTTGGCGCCGGGCACTTGAAGCAAGCTCATGGGCGCATCGTTTAGGATGTTGGCATAGGGATTGTCGTTGATGAGGAGCAAGTCATGGGTTTTGGCAAAGGCAACCAATTCGGCTAAAAATGCCGCATCGGCTATGGCGCCCGTTGGCATGTGTGGGTAATTGACCCACATCAGCTTTACGCCTGTTAAATCTTGTTTTGCGAGTGCCTCCAAATTTGGCAACCAATTTGTTGCAGCACTCAGCGTATAGGGAACGGCTCGCGCACCCACCAATTCGGTTACTGAGGCATAGGTCAGGTAGCCGGGATTGGGAATCAGCACGCCATCGCCCTGGTTAAGGAATGCCATGGAAATATGCATGATGCCCTCTTTGGAGCCCATAAGCGGCAGCACCTCATTTTCTGGGTTTAACGCTACGCCAAAAGCA
>PKDU01000030.1 GCA_002862705.1 Flavobacteriaceae bacterium | reverse complement strand
CCCACCCATTTTGGAAGGAATCAAGGCAGGTTTAAGCGACCTCACTGGCAGTTTACTCGGAAAAGGTTCTAAAAAAATAGCCAAAGATGATTTCTATGATGAAGTAGATTTCATGGGTGCCAACATTAGCATTAGTGCTTCTGGAGCATTTGCACAATCATTGTCCCGCTATTTTGAAAGAACTTTTCAAATGATGGCCGATGCTGCTATAAATCCCAACTTTACGGAAGAAGAATTTATCAAGGAGCGAGATGTCATTATTGATGCCTTGAAATCATCTGAAAAAGACGTTACGACTGCTGCTAGACGCATCGAGAGACTATTGGCCTACGGCGGAAATCACCCCTATGGTGAATACACAACTCCTGGAACCATTAACAACATAAAGCTTGCAGATGTCCAGCGCTATTATGACTTTAGGTTTAGACCTAATAATGCTTATTTGGTCATTGTTGGTGATATTGACATGGAAACCGTTAAGCCGTTGGTGAAAAAATATTTTGGGAAATGGAAGCCAAACCCTGTTGCTTCTAGTCCAATTCCTGAGGTTACAAACCCTACAAGTCCACGAATAGAATTTGTGAATATGCCCAACGCTGTTCAATCAGAAGTAGTGGTTCAAAGTACGGCATACCTAGCCAAAAAAGATCCTGAATACTTTGCTGTTTTAATGGCAAACTCCATTCTTGGTGGTGGTGGCGAAGCACGTTTGTTTCTTAACCTTCGTGAAGACAAAGGATATACGTATGGAGCTTACTCAAGTATTGGGAACAACAAGCGTACCGCAACACGTTTTCGAGCTTCTGCAAGCGTCAGAAACGAAGTAACTGACAGTGCCGTGGTAGAACTACTCAATGAAGTAAAGCGAATTCGTACAGACTTGGTTATGGAAAGTGAATTGAAAAAAGCAAAAGCCAAATATGTTGGTAGCTTTGTTCGCTCGTTAGAAAGACCTGCAACTATTGCACGATTTGCATACGACATCGCAACTGAAAATCTGGATAACGATTTTTATAAAACTTATCTTGACAAAATCAATGCCGTTACCGCTGAAGATGTTAGAGATGTGGCGCAGAAATACTTTAATGTAGACCAATCAAGAATAGTTGTGACTGGAAAAGGGGTTGATGTTTTAGATAACCTTGAAAAGGTCGAATTTAATGGAAAACTACTTCCTGTCAATTACTATGACAAATATGGCATGTCTATTGATCGACCTAAAAAGGCTTCTGTTGCAGGAGGAATTACTGCTGAGACCGTTTTAACGAATCATATTGAAAAAACAGGCGTAAACAACTTGAGCGACCTAAGCGCTATTAAGCTTGTCTACAAAGGTACTTTTATGCAAATGGCCATTGTGGTTGAAGAAACCTATTCAGCAGATAGCCAAGAACAAGTAATATCCGTTGGTGGAAACGCCATGATGACGAGTGTTGTTAGTACCGAGGGGGCTTTTATGAAGCAAGGGCCTAATCAGATGGATTTGCCAAAAGTTATTTACGACGATCTTAAAAAATCCTTAGGGATTATCGCTGAAATTGGCTTGCTTGCCAGTGAAGAAGCTGTTTTAGAGGGGATTGAAACTGTAAATGATACAGAAGCTTATGTAATTAAAGTTCCTGGTGTTGGCGTGAGTTACACCAACTACTACAGCAAGGAAACAGGGATGAAAATTAAAGAGTCTACTTTGGTGAACTTTAATGGTCAGATGCAAACGAACAATACCAACTATGCGAACTACAAGGAAATCTCAAGCTTAATGATGCCAGGCGAGAAAAGCTTTGATCTTGGTGGTCAGGAAATTACTTTAACGCTTGAAGACGTAATTGTTAATCCTGATAAGTAGCAGGTATCGATTTAAATGACGTGTATTTCTTAGGGATTCTAAATCCAGAAGGTTAAGTCTATTGGCGTTTTTTTGGCTTTTGAGCCAACGAAACGCCAATTAATATTACAGCAGCGCCGATGAGTTGAAAAGCACTCATCTGCTCCCCATCCAATGACCCCCAAAAAAGGGCTACGATTGGCAAGGTGTATGTTACCGAAGACACAAATACGGTAGATGCTATTTTAACAAATCGGTTGAACATGACCTTGGCTATTGCTGTGCCAAAAAAAGCAAGTGTAGCAACGAAGCCCAAACTTTTAATCACTTCTGGTTTTTGCAGGTTTTGTAGCGAAAAGAAATCCGTAAAAAACAACATCAGCAACGCTGGTGGTAAAATGGCAATAAAATTTCCCAGTGTCATGGCCATCGGAGAAACTTCTGAAAGCTTGTGTTTTAAAAAGTGGATGTTTACGGCGTAGCACATAGATGCGCTAATGATAAGCAGTACGTAACCCACGGGTTGATTGGGGTTGATTTGTGCGCCGCCCCAAACCAATCCTAGAGAACCTAAAAACCCGAGTAAAACGCCGGCATACTGCCGGCTGAGCATACGTGTGGAAAAAAGAGTGATCCCCACCAGTACAGTAAATATTGGTGTAAGCGAATTAAGAATGGCCGCAACAGAAGATTCGATGTGCTGTTGGGCAAAAGCAAAAAGGAAGGAAGGAAAAAAAGTACCCAAAAATCCTGTTATAATCAGCCACTTCCACTGGTATCGGCTCAAGCCTTTCAAAGATTTAGAACCCAAAATAAGCAAGAAAACAGTACTGATAACAATGCGTGCGCTGCCCAATTCAATGGGTGATAGTCCAACAAGTCCACGCTTTATTAATATATAGGAACTGCCCCATATTAACGAAAGTAAAAAAAGGTACAACCACTTGTTTTTAGGAATTTTAATCATAGCTAGGCAAAGCTGGTGAAAAAGGATGTGAAAAAGGCTTTTTTTACTACATTTGATTAAAATTTAATATTATGAAACGCCCTATTTTTTATATTTTAATACTACTAGTTGTTAGTTGTACCTCAAAAAACCCAGAGAAAAAAACGGTTAGCCACTCCGATGAGGCAGCGGTGACTGTGTCTGACAAAAACCTTTCAAACATATCTTTCCAAGTTGAGGGAATGACCTGCGAGGTTGGATGTGCTGCACGTATTGAAAAGAAAGTTGCCGCTATGGAAGGAGTTGCAACATCTAAAGTTGATTTTGAAGCCAAAACAGCCTATGTTTCTTTTGACTCCACCACAACTTCATTTGACAAGGTCAAAGCTACTATTGAATCTCTTGGAGATGATTACAAGGTAGGTGAAGCCACTGCCGTAGCTGCTTTTTCTTCAGATTACCATGGAAAAAAATGTGACCCTGCTTGTGAGAAAGCTTGTTGTGCTAAAGACAAAAAATGCGATAAATCTTGCGAAAAAGCATGTTGCAAAAAAGAAGGAAAAGCCTAACTATTGCCAGCGTAACGTCTCGAGCATTTTTTGCACATCATTTCTAATATATCCAATGGCAGGTGCCAAAGAATCGTAGTTAGGTGCTGTAGAAAAAAGCAATGACCCTGATATAAAATGACTTTTGGTGTCTGTAGCAAAAAAATGGAGGTTCGAAGGTGAATCTCCAACCAATGTAACGCAGCTACCCAAAACCTCGTTTTCCTTGTCCTCGTAAGCACTTTCATTAATGCGTTGGGTTCCTTTACCAAAAATCTTGAGCCGCTTTTCAAAATCCATAAAAAGGGTATCCAAAGAAGTCTCGCTCAAATCAAAGTAGGTAACGTAAACTTTTGCTTTTAACAAAGGGTAATCCAGCGTTGTGCCGCAAGAAGATAGAAGTACTGGCGTCGACACTTCATTGTACATAAAGCGGTATGCGCAAGGATTAGGGTCAAAATCATTGTATTGTGCCGCTGGATAGCGCAAGGCCAAGGCTGCATTGGGCTTGGGTGCTTGATGTTGACATCCGAAAAAAAACAATAGGAGAAGGAAGATTCGTATCATGCGCCAAGCTGCACTTTAATTTGTTTGATGCGTTTTCTATCGACAGCTTCAATGGTAAAAACAACATTTTTGAATCGAAAAGTAGTATTCACTTTAGGAAAAGATCCCAGTTGTTCTAACAAAAAGCCAGCAATGGTTTCAGACTCCCCTTTTTTTTGCTCAAAATCATCATCATTGGAAACCTTGGTTACTGCATAAAAATCTTGCAAAGAGGTTTTACCATCAAATACAAAAGTATTGTCATTGAGTTTGGAATAGCTGATATCTGTTTCATCAAATTCATCTGTGATATCCCCAACAATTTGTTCAATAACATCCTCCAAAGAAATAACACCCGAAGTGCCGCCGTACTCATCTACCACAATTGCGAGGTGAATGCGTTTTACCTGAAATTCTTGTAGCAAATCATCAAGCTTTTTATTCTCTGGTACAAAATAAGGTGCGCGTAAAAGTTTTGTCCACTCGTAATTTTCCTTGTCAAAATGAGACAGTAAATCCTTTACATATAAAACTCCAATAACGGTATCTATGGTTTCGCGATAGACAGGAACACGAGAAAATCCCTTACTCACAATCTGTGAAACTACTTCAGTAAATGACGTTTCTTCATCCAGTGCAAAAACATCTATACGCGGACACATGACTTGCTTGGTGTCGGTGTTACCAAATGTGACAATTCCTTTTAAAATTTTTTGCTCGTCTTTGGTCGTTTCAGAATCATCGGTCATTTCAAGGGCTTGCGACAAATGATCAACCGAAATATTTGAACCTGTTTTACCCAATCTTTTTTGAAGAATCAAGGTAAGGTAACTCATGGGGTAGGTCAATGCGAAAAACACGTATTTATCCAACATATATATAGGGATAGACATCAGTCTTGCAAAGCCTTCGGGGTTTTTGTTTGCATAAATTTTCGGGAGAATTTCGCCAAACAATAACACCACTGTGGTTATTAGTCCTACCTCGGCTAAAAAACGCAAACTTGGCTGCGAAATGGATTCAAAAAACAAAGAGGTCATAGATGCAAAAAGCAGTACAGTTGCGATGTTTATCAGATTGTTCAACAACAAAATAATGGCTAATAAACGCCTTGGGTTTTTTCGTAAGTGCGCAATAATACGCAATGGCTTACTGGTTGCGTTTACCGCCTCCTTAATGTAGGATGGCGAAAGGGAAAAAAAGGCAACTTCTGAGCCAGAAACCAATGCAGAACTCAGCAAAAGCAACAACAATATGAATGCTTTAACTGTTTCTAGTGTTTCAAAACCAATAACCAAAAAAGGTATGTCCAACGATTAGCGTTTAGAATGGCAAGTCATCGTCACTTGCAGGTTGGTTAGCCTGAGTTGGCTGGGCAGGTTGACTGGGCTGTGATGGCTGTTGTTGGGCCGTTTGTACTTGCGTTGTGCCTCCATCGCTAGGGCGTTGGGTTAAAAAGGTAAAGTCATCAACGTGAATTTCTGTTGAATAACGGTCTTTACCATCATCTCCTTGCCACTTACGGGTCTTTATGCGTCCTTCAACATAAACGCGATCTCCTTTTTTGAGATATTTTTCACAAATTTCTGCCGCTTTGTTTCGCACAACAGCATTGTGCCATTCGGTGTTGGTGACTTTCTCACCTGTTTGTTTACTTGTGTAGGTTTCGTTGGTCGCTATGGGAAACCTGCCAATGCAGTTTCCGCCCTCGAAATAGGTCACTTTGACGTTATCGCCCAAATGGCCTATCAGCATCGCTTTGTTAAGTGTTCCGCTCATAATAGATTTTACATCAAATGTACATTATCGGATGAACTTGTCCAAAAAACGTTCTATTAAGCGGGGTACTGCATAATCAGAAACACGAGCCCAAGAAATGGGCAGGGGTTCGTCAATATTTTCTATCACATAAAAGTAGGTGTGTAAGGCTTGGTGACTGAGTTTATGAATCACTGCTTCCTCTTGAAACTTAGTCCAATGAGCCGCTTTTGCCCATTTGGGGACATCGTCGTGTGCTTGAAGTGCAGCAACAGTCAGCATGTTTTGAGCTTCAATAAGCGGGAATTCATAAAGACCTTGCCAGATGTCTTTATGGTCGCGTCTGCGCAGTAGGGTGTTGTTGTTTTGATCGATGGGTATTAGGTAATGAAAATACCGTTTCTTAACAGGCTTGGCTTTTATTTTAACGGGGCGTTCAGCCACGCGACCGTGTGCATGCGCCAGGCAACTAGAGGTTAATGGACAGGTCGAGCAGCTTGGTTTTTTTGGTGTACAGTGCAAGGCACCAAACTCCATAATGGCCTGGTTATAAGCCCCCGGTGCTTTTGAATCGATAAGGGTTTGGGCCAAGGCTTGAAACGTTTTGATTCCTGCGGGTTGATTGATAGGGCTGTCAATATCAAAATGGCGTGCCAAAACACGGTATACGTTTCCATCAACAACGGCACAAACTTGATCAAAACAAATGGATGCAATAGCGCTTGCGGTATAGGGTCCTACCCCAGGCAGCTTGATAAGCTCTTCAAAAGTACTTGGAAAATTACCGTTGTATTGTTCACTTACCAATTTTGCAGCCTTGTGTAAGTTTCTGGCACGGCTATAGTAGCCAAGGCCTTGCCAGCGCTTTAAAACGGCATCTTCACTAGCTTTCGCTAGATCATGAACGGTTGGGAAATTGTTCCAAAAGCGCTCAAAATAGGGCAATCCTTGAGCAACACGCGTTTGTTGCAACATGATTTCGGAAAGCCAAACCACATAAGGGTCCTTTGTTTGACGCCATGGCAAAGCGCGTTTGTGCAGCGCATACCAACCTAACAATTTAGTACTGAAACGTTTCATGCAATCAAAAATACATGCAAAGAATGAGTTTTAGGTGTTTAAAATCACATAAACGTTGAATTAAATTTTTATATTTGCTAACCTAAAATTTACAACCACACAAGAATTTAAGGATGACAAAAGCCGAAATTGTAACAAGTATTTCAGAAAAACTGGGAGTTGAAAAAAGCGACACACATGAGATTGTGAATCACTTTATGAAAGAAGTAAGAAGTGCATTAGAATCTGGTGAAAACGTTTATTTACGTGGATTTGGAAGTTTTGTGGTTAAAACACGCAAAGCCAAAAAAGGACGTAATATTTCACAAAACGTAACCATCGACATTCCAGCACACAATATACCCTCATTTAAGCCTGCAAAGGTTTTCTTAGAGGAGGTAAAAACTAAAGTAGCCGTGAATTAACGGCTGCACATTATTAATTATTTAGATTATAACATATGCCAAGTGGTAAAAAGAGAAAAAGACACAAGGTAGCTACGCACAAGCGTAAAAAAAGAAGTCGTGCTAATCGACATAAGAAAAAGTAAGCTTCTTTAAACTCTGAACATTTATGTTCTTTGACATGGAATACTATCACAGCAGTTCACTTTGATATAAGTCCCCCGGAAAACATTGTTCAATTGATTCACATGTACTGTGAATCTAAAAATCATTATTGTGAGTAAAGAACTAATTATTCGTTCGCGATCCTCTGCAGTTGATTTTGCCTTACTCAAAGACGGAAAGCTCGTTGAGTTTCACAAAGAAATTGAAGATAATAAGTTTCACGTAGGAGATATTTTTTTAGCAAAAGTAAAAAAAACCCTATCTGGTTTAAATGCAGGCTTTGTAGATGTAGGATATGAAAAAGATGCCTTTCTACACTATCACGACCTAGGTCCGAAAGTAGCAACGCTGCTGAAATTTATCAAGCTTGCTAGTTCTGGAAAAATTAAAGACTTTTCCCTTAAGAACTACCCTTTAGAGCCTGAAATTAATAAAGATGGTGTCATTACAGATGCCGTTCAGGCCAATCAATCTCTACTTGTGCAAATTATCAAAGAACCTATTTCTACTAAAGGACCCCGTATCAGTTCGGAGCTGTCCTTGGCAGGTAGGTATTTGGTTTTGGTTCCTTTTTCAAGTCGTGTGTCTATGTCACAAAAAATATCGACTAGAGAAGAAAAGAACCGCTTAAAAAAACTCGTAATGAGTATTAAGCCAAAAGGTTTTGGTGTCATTATCCGAACCGTGGCTGAAGGCAAGAAAGTAGCTGAACTCGACAAAGATCTTGGAGATCTTTATGAACGTTGGGTTCAAATGTGTAAGAAAATTCAAAAAGCAGATTATCCCTCTAGAGTATTGAGTGAGCTCAACCGAGCTTCCTCTATTTTGAGAGATATATTTGATGATGAGTTTACTGGAATACACGTTGATGATCCCGAACTATTAACAGAAGTAAAAGAATATTTGCAACAAATTGCTCCCGAAAGAGCCAGTATTGCAAAGCTTTTCAAAAGTCAAGTGCCTGTTTTTGAGCACTTTGGTATTGAACGTCAAATCAAAGCCTCGTTCGGAAGAACAGTTTCTATGAACAGAGGAGCTTATTTAATTGTCGAACATACCGAAGCCCTTCACGTTATTGATGTAAACAGTGGTAATCGATCCAATAAAGCTAAAAATCAAGAAGATACAGCCTTAGAAGTCAACGTGATTGCTGCTACAGAAATAGCCCGACAGTTACGCTTGCGTGACATGGGAGGAATTATTGTCATTGATTTCATTGACATGATAAGACAGGAAAATAGAAAGAAGCTTTTTGAACATTTTCGTAAGGAAATGGAAAGCGACCGTGCCAAACACAAAATTTTGCCTCCTAGCAGAATTGGACTGATACAAATGACACGACAGCGCGTCCGACCAGAAATGGATATCAAAACAAGCGAACCCAATCCAAATATTAATGGAGAGGTAGAAGCGCCAATTGTTTTGATGGATAAAATAAAAGCTGACCTTGAAAAGATTTTAGCTAATCCAAAACACAAAAAGAAAAAAGTAGTGTTACACTTACACCCCTTTATCGCAGCCTATGTTGCCAAAGGAGTTAAGTCTGAACGCATGAAGTGGTACTTTGAGTACAACAAGTGGATAAAAGTTATTCCACGCGATGCGTACACCTATTTACACTACCGTTTCTTTGATGGAAAAGGAAAAGTGATACATACATAAAAACAAAAAGCGGCCTTAGTGCCGCTTTTTTTATTTTAGCCAATATGAAAACATATACGGTTGCCGAAGCACTGGACAAACTACGTAACTATTGCGCCTACCAAGAGCGCTGCCATAAGGATGTGAAAGATAAGCTACGCTCCATGGGTATGATTTCCCAAGCAGCTGAACAAATTATTGGCACCTTGGTTGCTGAAAACTACGTAAATGAAACCCGCTTTGCACAACAGTTTACCAGTGGCAAATTCTCCATTAAGCACTGGGGGAAAATGCGTATTAAAAGAGAACTTAAAATGAGAGGGGTGTCTGAATATGATATCAATAAAGCCATAAAAACCATTGCGGCAGACGCCTATCTTGAAAAATTACATGCCTTAAGCGATAAAAGATGGCAGCAGTTGGGTGGGTATGGAACGCAAGTCAAAAGACAAAAACTATTTCAATACCTCGCCTATCGCGGTTGGGAAACGGAATTAATCTACCAACAAATCAATCGGCTTAGCAGCGAAGACTAAAGTGCGTAACGCAGTGAAACCATGCCGTGTGCGCCAGGCATTGGGATAAGATTCTCATAGTAATTAGCATCAAACAGATTGCGCCCCTGCAACTGAATGCTAAGTTTATCCATGACGTATTCCAGTTGTGCGTTAAGCACTTTAAAATGGCCTGCTAAAGGCCTTGTAGCATAGCGGTAAGAGAACGAGGTTGACCATTTTGACGATAGTCTATTTTGAAGCTGTAAATTAATGTTGTGCTTCAGCGAGTTTAGTGCGTATCTTGAATTTACCGTTTTGGTATAATCGTCATGTATGTAGCCATAAGAAACGATAAAGGTTTGGCGTTGCTCGCCAATGGTGTAATGATAGGAACTGTTAAGTTCCCCACCTGTTGTGGTAACATCGTGTATGTTGGAAGCCAACCACTGTGAATCTCCAACGGCTACCTCAACGTAATCAATCAAATTCTCACTATTGCGTTGAAACAAAGCGGCCTCAAGCTCCCAAGTAGGGGTATTGTACCTAAAGCTCAATTCATGACTTAAGGCTTTTTCTGGTTTCAAATCTGCATTCCCCAAGGCAGTTGGCCCATCGTAATACAAATCTGTATAGGTAGGAACGCGGTAGGTATAACCCGTATTAAAGATAAGTTTTGCCTTTTCGCTTAACCTGAGTCCAAGGTCTAGCCCTGGATAGAAAAAAGTGTCTACATCTGAAAAGTGACTTAAAGCAAAGCCCGGTGTTACACTTATGTTATTCCACTTCATGCGATGCTCAAAAAAGAAATGGGCAATGGTGCGGCTGTGCTCACCAAGGTTGTTGGATTGTATGGAAACACTTGATAATTCAGCACCAAACCCACTTAGATTGCCGTTGCTGTGTGTTAATTTGGTGTCAACAGAAAGCCCTATTTTGTTGTTGATGTGCATGTTGCGGTATGCACTGGGGTTATCTCGAATTAAAATATATTCATCCTGTCCACGCTTCCAAAAAATTCTAGGGGTCCAAACGGCTTTTTCTGAAGTAAAAGAAGTCGTTAAAGCTACTAAGCTGCTCTGTGTTTCTTCATATTGATCTTTATAGCTAGTAAATCCATAAAAACCATTGGCTCCAAACTTACGCTCGTTGAACATGGTGAGCAGCTTCAATTTCTTAGACGCGCCAAAAGCACTGTGTGTAAAAAAATGGAGGTTATCCAAATCGGTATTGTGACGGTACCCTTCGCTGCTTAATCTAGAAAAGTGAATAACGTGCTGTTGATTATCGTTATAGTCTTGTGCCGTAGCGCCTAGGTGTGTGGTATGAAAACTACCTTGACGGGCAGTAAGTGTGGCGCCCTTTTTACCTTCTTTTTTGGTAACAATATTAATGGCGCCCGTTAGTGCGTTCTGTCCATAAATTCGGGCAGCGGGTCCTTTAACGATTTCAATTCTTTCGATTACTTCCAAAGGCAGTGCGCTGTTAAGCGTATGGTGACCTGTTTGGGGATCGTCAACACGAATGCCATCAATCAACAATAAAACTTGGTCAAAAGTACCACCGCGCAAGTACACATCGGCTTGTGCGCCCTCGATGCCCTGTCTGCGAATATCTACTCCAGCTTGAAAACGAAGCAAGTCCACAAGGTTAGAGACCGGTGTATCAGCAATTTGTTCAGCGGTGATTACGGTAACAGATTTTGAATCGTCCGAAAAAGGCACATCTAGCCGCGGTGAAGAAACGACCACCTCGTCTAGTGGGGTTTGCGCTAAAGATGAAAATACTAAGAGTGTTGCTACTAGAGCACTTAAAAAAAAACGGTTCATAATAATTTGGGTTTAAAAGAAAATTAAAACGTGACTAATTAATCCAAAAACAAAATGGCTTTGTTGTTATTCATTTCGAATGTGCCACCATTGGGAAGGGAAACAATGGTGTCGTTCCCTCTTTTTGTAAAAAGGGATTTAAATGCATCTGCCACATCTATATTTCCTTCAATTTTAGCCTCACCTGCGCCAAGGGAAGAAACAATGGCAGCGTGGTTATTTAATACTTGAAAAGATCCTTGCACGCCAGGGACGGAAACAGCGTTTACTTCTCCCTGGAATAATGTGGCTTCAGGACTGACAATTTCTAAATACATAGCTGTTGTTATGCGTTGGCTTCAGCGAGCATTTTTTCACCCGCCTCGATGGCTTCCTCAATCGTGCCCTTAAGGTTAAACGCTGCCTCTGGTAAGTGGTCTAACTCACCGTCCATAATCATGTTAAATCCTTTGATGGTGTCTTTGATGTCTACCAATACCCCAGGGATACCCGTAAACTGCTCTGCCACGTGGAAAGGCTGTGACAGGAAACGTTGTACACGTCTTGCTCTTGATACGGCTAACTTATCTTCTTCAGAAAGTTCCTCCATACCTAAAATGGCAATAATATCTTGTAATTCTTTGTAACGCTGCAAAAGCTCCTTCACACGTTGGGCACAGTTATAGTGCTCATCTCCTAAAATTTCAGGCGTAAGGATTCGAGAAGTAGAGTCTAAAGGATCTACCGCTGGGTAAATTCCAAGCTCAGCAATTTTACGCGATAGTACTGTTGTTGCATCCAAGTGGGCAAAAGTTGTTGCTGGTGCTGGATCGGTAAGGTCATCTGCAGGCACATATACTGCTTGTACAGATGTAATCGAGCCTTTTTTGGTAGAAGTAATACGTTCTTGCATAGCACCCATTTCGGTTGCAAGTGTGGGCTGATATCCAACCGCAGAGGGCATACGTCCAAGTAGGGCAGAAACCTCTGAACCTGCTTGCGTAAATCGGAAAATGTTATCAACAAAGAAAAGTACGTCTTTTCCTTGGTCAGAACCTGCACCATCACGGAAATATTCTGCTACCGTAAGTCCAGAAAGTGCTACACGAGCACGCGCTCCTGGAGGTTCGTTCATTTGCCCAAAGACAAAAGTTGCTTTAGATTCTTTCATGGCTTCCTTGTCAATTTTAGACAAGTCCCATCCACCTGCCTCCATAGATTCCATGAATTCGTCGCCGTATTTGATAATACCAGACTCCAACATTTCGCGGAGTAAATCGTTTCCTTCACGCGTACGCTCACCTACGCCAGCAAACACGGATAATCCACCGTGGCCTTTAGCAATGTTGTTAATCAATTCTTGGATAAGTACTGTTTTACCAACACCTGCTCCACCAAATAGTCCAATTTTACCTCCTTTTGCATAAGGTTCAATGAGGTCAATTACTTTAATTCCCGTAAACAAAACCTCTGTTGAGGTAGAAAGTTGGTCAAATGCAGGTGCCTCACGGTGAATAGGAAGGCCATCTTTGCCTGTTTTGGGCAAATCGCCAATACCGTCAATTGCATCGCCAATGACGTTGAATAAACGTCCGTATACATCCTCGCCAACAGGCATTTGGATGGGATTTCCTGTAGCGACTACTTTTGCGCCACGCTCAAGTCCATCTGTTGAGTCCATTGAAATGGCGCGAACTTGATCCTCGCCAATGTGGGATTGCACTTCTAAGACAAGCAATGAGCCGTCTTTTTTTTGGATCTCTAACGAATCGTAAATGTTAGGGAGTGTTGTGTTTGCTGTATCAAA
>PKDU01000019.1 GCA_002862705.1 Flavobacteriaceae bacterium | reverse complement strand
CTCCTTTTTCTTTGTAGCCAACCACTCTTGGATTGGTACTCAAAAATTGGGATTTGTCAAAAGCATCGCCAAAACGTTTGGCAGCTTTTGTTACTTCCTTTTCAATTTTGGTGTCTAGCTTGCCAACATAATCCTCTAACAACACATCTGCGCGATAGCGTTTTTTAGAATCCTTGTTGTCAATAAGTGGATCGTTAAAGGCATCCACGTGACCAGAAGCTTTCCAAGTGGTTGGGTGCATCAAAATGGCTGCATCCAAGCCTACAATATTGTCATTGAGTTGTACCATGGCTTTCCACCAATAGTCGCGAAGATTTTTTTTAAGTGCTACGCCTTGTTGACCGTAGTCATATACAGCGCTAAGACCGTCGTAAATTTCACTTGACGGAAAAACAAACCCATACTCCTTGGCATGGGACAATACTTTTTTGAACAACTCTTGATTTGCCATGGGGCAAAAATAGGATAAGTTTCGTAATTTAAAACTCCCGAATCGTTTAACCTTTTACTATGCTTCAGGATTTGCTTGCCGTATGGTTTCCGCATTTTTGCTGGGGATGTGGACTTTCCTTACCAAAAAAACAGCAATTGTTATGTGTATATTGCCAAGCCCAACTGCCCAAAACCTATTTTGAAGGCGACAAAAACAACCCCCTCAAGCTGATGATGCGTCAACAGCTCGCTGTAGAAAGTGCTTACGCCCCTTTTTATTTTGCTCAAAACAATCCCATTCAAAAGCTATTGCACGCGCTCAAATATCAAGGCAAACCCAAAATAGGAGATTGGATGGCCAAACAGTGTTATGCGCTGTTGTCACAACACCATTTGCTAAAGCAATGTGACGCTGTGGTTCCTGTTCCGCTACACCCAAAGCGAGAAAAACAGCGAGGTTACAATCAAAGTGCGCGTTTTGGGCACTATTGGGCTAAGCAACTTGGGGTGCCGTTTCTCAGTAATATGCTGTTGCGAAAAAATGTAACCAAGACGCTGGTACGCATGAGCAGAAAAGAGCGCTGGAAAGAAGTTAAAAACGCATTTGTTATAGAAACGAACACCAATTACAAACACTTGTTATTGGTCGATGATGTGATTACTACGGGTGCCACACTAACCGCCTGTGGAAATGCACTACTTGAACAAGCCACCCAAAAAATTTCGGTACTCGGAATGGCCTATGCGCAAAACATTCTTCAGTAAGCAAGAAAATAGTCGTTATTTTGTGCCATGCTTAAACGTGTTTTTATTGCACTGTTCATTTGCACATTGTTTGTACAATGTGCGCGTCGTGGTTCGCCAACTGGTGGTCCCAAAGACGAAACGCCTCCAGTGCTGCTACGTGCTGAGCCACCACAAAAAACCGTCAACTTCAAAGACGATGAGATTCGTATTTACTTTGACGAGTATATCAAGCTCGAAAAATTAAGAAATCAACTGGTGATTTCTCCACCACTTGACCAAAGTGCTTATGTGATTTCACCGCAAGGCATGGCGGCCAAATACATTAATGTTGCGTTTATTGACACCCTTGCGCCCAACACAACCTATACCTTCAATTTTGGAGAAAGTGTGGTGGACAACAATGAGGGCAATCCCTTATCATTTTTCTCTTATGTTTTTTCAACGGGTGCAACCATTGACTCTTTAACGTTGCGTGGGCGTATTTCGGATGCCTTGTCTCGCAAGCCTGAAAGCTTTGTTTCTGTGATGTTATACCCCGTGGATAGCACTTTCACGGATTCTGTGATTTTTAAGAATAAGCCGCTGTATTACACCAATACCCTTGATAGTCTTGTAGAATTTACCATTCCCAATCTAAAAGAGGGGCGTTATCTATTGGCTGCTGTAAAAGACGTATCAAAAAATTATGTGTTTGATCCATCGATTGATAAAATCGATGTGATTTCTGAGCCCATTACATTGCCTAACGACAGCCTATTTTCCCTGTCCTTGTTTAAAGAAGATCCCGATTTTGCTTTTGGGCGTGCTTACCAAGCTGGGAAGCAACGCGTGGGCTTTGGCTATACGGGAAGTCCTGATTTTGATATCGTTTTAGAAGGAGAGTTGCCTGACTCTTTTGCTTCTGTTGTTTCACGAGATCGTGAAACGGATACCGTGTATTATTGGTATAAAGGCATTGAGGCGGACTCATTAAAGTTTACGCTCAAGCACGACACCTTGACAAAGTCGTATGAGTACCGCATCAGAAAAGCGGAGCCTGATTCGCTTAAGGTCACAGTAGTTCAAAATGGTACTTTACAACTTGTCGACACCCTAAAAATCAGAACCAATACGCCCTTAAAAGACTTTGATGTCGATGCTATTTCACTGCTCGACAAAGATTCTGTTAGTGTCCCATTTAAATTGGCGCAAAACAACAAACACGAGCTTCAAATGCTATTTGATGTTTTTCCAAATGAAAATTATCAATTACAGCTTTTACCAGGCGCCATTACTGATTTTTTTGACGTTACGCATGACACCCTTGCGGTTAAGCTCAACACCAAAAGCCGCGTAGACTATGGCAATTTGTCGCTGCGTTTGGGCAATGTTCCTTCATTTCCCATTTTTATTGATTTGTTGGATGAAAAAGAGGAGATAAAGCGCTCTGTTTATGCAACAGAACCTAGGGGTGTATTCCGCTTTGCTTATTTACGCCCAAATAAATATTACATAAGAGTCCGTATTGATGAAAACGCCAATGGCAAATGGGATACGGGTCATTATCTAAAAAAGCAAAAGCCAGAAGCCGTTTATCATTTCGAATCGCAGCTTGACGTTCGTGCAAATTGGGAGTTGCAAGAGCAGTTTATATTAAAGTAAAATCGTCTCGATCTTCTAAAAAAGGAAGTTTTTTGCGTGTACTGCGAAGCGTATCAAGGTCAATGGTGAGGCTGGATGTTGTGTCTTTTTCTTGCATAAAAATCAATTCATCACCCAAAGCATTATAGGCTGCAGAGGCTCCAGGATAGGTTAGGCGATAGCCATCTTTTCCCGTTCTATTTACTCCAATACAATAGGCCATGTTTTCAATGGCGCGTGCACGCAAAAGGGCATTCCATGCTTGAATACGGGCTGCTGGCCAGTTGGCAACGCAAAGCAACAGATCGTAGTTGTCTGTATTGCGAGCAAACACGGGAAAGCGCAAATCATAACACACCAAAGGACGAATACGAAAACCTGCATATTCAATTAATGCTGATGTCTTTCCGGCACGATAAATCTTTGATTCTCCTGAAGGGGTATAGGGATGTACTTTATCATAGGTGTCTAACTTAGCTGATGGGTGTACAAAAACAAAGCGGTTATAGAAGTCATTTCCTTCTTGAATGGCAAGGCTACCGCAAATAGCGGTATCTTGTGTTTTTGCCATTTCTTTCATCCATTGCATCGTGGGGCCATCCATGGTTTCGGCCACTTCTTCTGGTTTCATGGTAAAGCCCGTTGCCCACATTTCGGGCAGCACAACCAGGGTTGTTGCTTTGGGTAATTCATTTAGCTGCTTTTCGAGCAGTTGTTGGTTGGCGATAGGATTGTGCCAAACAATATTGTGTTGCAGTATGGCAATTTGTAGGGAATTCACTTTATGAAGTTACTATTTTTTGTAATTTTACCATCCCTAACCAAAAAAAGCAATTTGCTTTTTAAATCTTAAACCTACTAAAAGTTATGAATATACCTTTATGCATTTCAACAGTTGCAGTTATTATTATTTTGATAATTGTACTAACAAAACGTCACAACAAGCAGCAAAAGTAACTTCCTTCTAACCTTTTAGGTTTGCAGCTAAGTATTCTCTATTCATGCGGGCAATATTCTCAAGGGAAATCCCTTTGGGACATTCCACTTCGCAAGCGCCAGTGTTGGTACAGTTTCCAAAACCCTCTTCATCCATTTGCTTAACCATATTGAGCACACGATCTGTAGCTTCTACTTGTCCTTGTGGCAGTAGGGCATATTGAGATACTTTCGCAGAAACAAATAGCATAGCGGAAGCGTTCTTACAACTGGCCACACATGCCCCGCAGCCAATACACGCCGCGGCATCAAATGCCTTGTCTGCTGCTTGTTTTTCAATAGGCAGTGAATTGGCATCTTGTGTATTACCGGAAGTATTTACAGACACAAAGCCTCCTGCGTGTTGAATGCGATCAAAAGCAGTGCGGTCAACTACCAAATCTTTAATAACAGGGAAAGGCTTGGCACGGAAAGGTTCAATATGAATGGTGTCTCCGTCTTTAAACTTACGCATGTGTAATTGACAGGTTGTAATCAGGCGGTCTGGACCATGGGCCTCACCATTAATGAACATAGAACAAGAACCACAAATACCCTCGCGACAATCGTGATCAAAAGCCACGGGATCAATGCCCTGCTCCATCAATTGTTCGTTGAGCACATCCATCATTTCCAAAAACGACATGTCTGGAGAAACATCGTCTAGTGAATAGGTTTGCATTCTCCCTTTTGCGGTTGCGTTTTCTTGTCGCCAAATTTTTAGTTTTAGTTTCATGTTTTATTCTATTAAGTTAATAGTTATTGGTTATGAGTTAATAGTTGTTGATTAGCCATTTTTATTTTCGGCACATTTAACCAAATAGTTTATATACCCATTAAGAATTTTGATGTTCTCTAAAATATCTTTTCTTATTTCTTTTAATACGTTTTCAGTAATATAACCCTCCTCATTGGCTACGATTACTTGGTCTAAAACTTCGTACAGCGAACCTCTTGAGGTTCTACAAAACTGTGTGTTTTTACGAAAGTGAAATCTGCCATATCCTTCGGCAATATTATGCGATACAGACCTAATCGCGCGAACAATTTGCGAGGTAAGTCCAAACTTTTCGTCATTAGGAAATATCTTTGCCAACTCAGAAATTTTAATTCTTAATCGTCTAGCTTTTTTCCAACATTCCAAATCCTCAAATGTCTTTATGTCACTCATTAACAAAACCATTACCTATTAACTTATAACTATTCACTACTATCTATTACCTACTCACTACTGCCTACTGCCTATTGCCTACTCACTACTTATACGATCGTGTTTTCAATTCAATATTTTCGTAGTTCAGCTCCTCTTTATGGAGTTTTGCCTCACCTGGTTCCCCTTTATATTCCCATGCAGAGACAAAGGTGAAGTTAGCATCGTCTCTAAGGGCCTCGCCTTCTGGGCTTTGCGACTCCTCACGGAAATGGCCACCACAAGACTCAGAACGCTCAAGTGCATCTTTGGCAAACAATTCACCTAACTCCAAGAAATCGGCTACACGAAGGGCTTTGGCCAACGGTTCGTTAAACGAATCTGCAGTGCCAGGCACATAAACCTCTTTATAAAATTCTTCACGAAGTGCTTTTACTTCTTTCATGGCCTCTTTTAATTGCTTTTCGTTGCGAGACATGCCACATTTGTTCCAAATGATTTTCCCCAATTTACGGTGAAAATAATCCACTGTTTTGGTGCCTTTATTGTTCATAAAAGCATCTATTTGTGAACGTACACTTGCTTCAGCCGCTTCAAACTCTGGAGCGTCTGTAGCTATGGGTCCTGTGCGTATGTCATCAGCCAAATAATCACCTATGGTGTAGGGCAATACAAAATAGCCGTCGGCTAAGCCTTGCATAAGTGCAGAAGCGCCCAAGCGGTTGGCTCCGTGGTCGGAAAAATTCGCCTCACCTATGGCAAAGCAACCTGGAACGGTTGTCATTAGGTTATAATCTACCCAAACGCCTCCCATGGTATAATGCACCGCAGGATAAATCATCATGGGGGTTTCATACGGATTTTGATCTACGATTTTTTCGTACATCTGGAAGAGGTTTCCATATTTTGCCTTGATAATTTCTTTACCCAGCTTTCGGACAAGGTTCATGTCGTTTTCGTCCAAACCTTTGACGTGGGCTTTTTCTTTTCCGTAGCGTACTATGGAATCTGCAAAGTCTAAATAAACGGCTTCGCCGGTTTTATTAACGCCATGGCCTTCGTCGCAACGCTCTTTTGATGCGCGTGAAGCCACATCTCGTGGCACTAAGTTTCCAAAGGCAGGATAGCGTCTTTCGAGATAGTAATCACGGTCTTCCTCTGCCAACTCGGTTGGTTTGAGTTTGCCTTCGCGAATGGCAGCGGCATCTTCTTTCTTTTTGGGTACCCAAATCCGTCCATCGTTTCGCAACGACTCTGACATCAACGTCAATTTAGACTGGTGATCGCCAGAAACAGGGATACATGTAGGGTGAATTTGCGTAAAGCACGGGTTAGCGAAATAGGCACCTTGCTTGTGAATTTTCCAAGCCGCGGTTACGTTACTTCCCATCGCATTGGTAGAGAGGTAAAACAAATTACCATAACCTCCAGATGCAATCACCACCGCGTGAGCACCGTGGCGTTCAATTTCACCAGTAATCAAATTTCTGGTGATGATACCTCTCGCCTTGCCATCTACTTTTACAAGGTCTAGCATTTCATGGCGGTTGTACATTTTTATTTTACCACGGCCAATTTGACGGTTCATGGCCGAATAGGCACCTAGCAACAATTGCTGGCCCGTTTGTCCTTTGGCATAGAACGTTCTGGATACCAATACCCCACCAAAAGAGCGGTTGTCTAAGAGTCCGCCGTAGTCACGAGCAAAGGGAACGCCCTGGGCAACACATTGGTCAATAATATTGGTAGAAACCTCCGCCAATCGGTAAACGTTTGCTTCTCTTGAGCGATAATCACCACCCTTGACGGTATCGTAGAACAAGCGATAGGTAGAATCGCCATCGCATTGATAATTTTTAGCAGCATTGATTCCGCCCTGTGCAGCAATGGAATGCGCACGTCTGGGGGAGTCTTGAAAACAAAATGCCTTTACGTTATAGCCAAGTTCAGCGAGTGTAGCTGCGGCAGAGCCTCCAGCCAATCCAGTTCCTACCACAATAACGTCTATCTGGCGTTTGTTGGCAGGGCTAACTAGGTTAATGTTGTTTTTGTGATTTGTCCACTTCTCGGCTATTGGACCTTCGGGGATTTTCGCGTCTAACCTTGCCATATTAGTGATTTAAAAAGTGAAAAATAGCGATGAATGCAAAGCCTAATGGAATGCCGATGGCGTATACTTTACCAAAAGATTTTAAGGCTGGGGTGTATTTGTTATTGACCCCCATAGATTGGAATGCCGAGGCAAAACCGTGCAATAGGTGGAGGGATAAAAAGAAGAAAGAGATCACGTAGATGATAACACGTCCTAAATCTTCAAATTTATGTACCAACTCCTCTTGGTATCTGTTGGGGTCTTCAGGTAAAAATTCGATGTATTTATAATTGATTTCAGGAACCCAAAAATCATAGAAATGCAGTCCCAAGAATGCGAGTACTGTTGCTCCTGATATAATCATATTTCGAGAAACCCAGCTGGCATTTGCACTACCCTTGAATACGGTATATTTGGTTCCGCGCGCACTGCTGTTTTGAAGCTCTAGTACAAAGCCCATGACAAAATGAAAAATAACGCCCCCAATAAGGATGGGCTGCATCAGAAACTGTACTAGCGCATTGGTGCCCATAAAATGGGAAAACTGGTTAAAAATAGTTGCACTAAACACCGATGTAATGTTGATTACAAAGTGTTGCAGCAAAAAAACCATCAAAAAGAGACCAGACAAGGCCATGGCAACTTTTCTAAATATGGTGGATGACAAGAGTGAACTCATGTGATTTGGCATTTATTGTGGTACAAAATTAGGTGCTGAACAACTGATAACCAAAGGTTTTTAACTATTTAGGGCAATTCTAACATAGCAATCCTCTTTTGTTCAAATATTATGCTAAAATTGTCCGAAAAGATGAAACTAAACTACTCCAAAACCAGTTGTGTATACTGCTTGTCGTTCCACAAAAGGGTGTATTTTCCTTTGGGGAGATACACATTTCCGTCGTCGGCGGGCTTTAAATCGCTTTTATGCTTGCGATTAAATTGTTTGATTACCACAGCGTCCATGACCAAACTATATGGCAACTCTTGAAGCCCTTTTGCCAGACTTTCGGCTTGCTCAAACACTACAACGCCTTTATCAGAAACCAAAGACCACACGCCATCTGAAGGCTGCTGGGAGAAAAAAGTCCAATGGAATGATGGCATAAATGCATCATTCCACGCCCTTGCTTTGCTTCCCCAGCGTTTGTTATACTTTTGTGGTTTTGGCGCCAACACTACAAATGGCTTGTCGGAAACTCCAGGGAGTTGTTGCACAGCATCCAATGTAAGCAAGTAAATAGACCGCCCGTGTGTACCCACCAATAAATGATTTGCAGTTTCTTGAATAAACAAGTCATGAACGGCTACACGCGGGATGTTTTTATCGAAAATATGCCAGTTTTTTCCTTGGTCTATACTCACAAACAGCCCGTTGTCTGTTCCCACATACAGCAAGTTTTTGCTAGTTGCATCCTCACGAATTACATTCACAGCAGACTTGGGCAAATTGCTGCTGATGTCAGTCCAGCTTGCGCCCAAATCATTTGAAACATAGACATAGGGCGTGAAGTCGTCCCAACGATAACCGTTTAGCGTAGCGTAGATGCGGCTAGGGTCGTGTTGGGAAAACTGTACCCTACTCACCCACAAATCTTGTGGCAAATTATCGCTTACACAACGCCAAGTTGTTCCACTGTTTTGGGTAAGGTGAATAAGCCCATCATCTGAACCCACAACTAGCGTTCCAAAAGCATCTCGAGATTCATCAATAGCCGTCAGGGTTCCATAAGGTACATTTCCTTTTTTAGCGCCTTTTGTAAGGTCTTCAGAAATAGCCTCCCACTCGTCACCTTGGTTCAACGAACGGTGGAGTTTATTGCTGCCTAGATAAATAATATCATTGTTATGAGCAGATAGGAGAATGGGCGTTTGCCAATTGAATCGAAAAGGTGCCTCCCCCAGCTTGTGCTTGGGTTGAATGTATTTGCGTTTGTCAGTATCACGATCAATGCGGAAATAATTCCCGAACTGATAGCCTGTGTAGACAATATTAGGATTGCGGTTATCGACTTGAATTTGCATGCCATCGCCTCCCATAATACCCGTCCAAGGGTTATGTCCACTTTGGTGCCATCGCACACTTTCTGTTGCGTTATGAACGGCCTCCCAAACGCCGTTATCTTGCAAGCCGCCATAGACGTGATAAGGCTTTTGAGTATCGGCATAGACCGTATAAAATTGCCCTACGGTGGGTTGATTTGCTTTTATCCAATTTTGACCGCCATCATAACTTATGTTGATCCCGCCGTCGTTCCCATTCACAAGGTGCTGTGGATTTTTGGGGTTGATCCACAAGGCGTGGTGGTCGGCATGCACATTGGCGGCATCTAGTGTTTTAAACGATTTGCCACCATCTGTAGATGCCAAAATCGGTACTCCATATATGTAAATGTGATTTTTATCGGTAGGTGATACGTGTACCATACCAAAATAATAACCGTAGCTGTAATAGATGTCATCCAAAAATCCGGAATGTGTTTTACTCCATGTCTGCCCACCGTCGTCGCTGCGAAACACTTCTGGTCCCACAACAGGTGTGTCAAATAAATTATCGTTGGCATTATACAAAAAGAGCGCTAAATCTGACGGCTTTAGCTTACCGTTGCGTACCTCCTCACGAACACGATCGGCTGTGTATGCTTTTGGAAAACTATTGTCTTTTAAAAAAGAATCGAGTAGTTTTTTGTCTATGGCCATAAAAGCTTCAAGTGATATCCCCTCAAAATCTTGCTTTTTGAGTTTGGATTGGGCGTCAAAGCGTGGTCTTCTCTCTTGATTGTCTACAATGGCATATAACGTATTGGCATCAAATGCCGCTAGGCCTATACGGCCTACACCTTCGCCTTGTAAAAAGCCACTTTCTGGCGTGCTTATTAAGGTCCAACTGTTGCCTGCGTCGGTGCTTTTATAAATGCCCGAATTGGCACCACTCCCAGTGAAATCCCATGCTTTACGATCTTTTTCCCAAGCTGCGGCATATTGTATGTTGTAATTCCCTGGCACAACGCTGAGTTCAATAATGCCTGTCGGATCAGGCAAAACAAGGGTTTGTTCCCATGTTTGTCCGCCGTTTGTGGTTTTATAAATGCCTCTTGCATTGCTCTTGGAATAGAGTGGACCCGCCACGCCCATAACCACCTCGTCGGGGTTGTTGGGATTAATTTCGATTTTACCGATATGGTGCGCAGCTGCCAATCCTAGTGACGTCCAACTGCTGCCCTTGTCTGTGGATTTTAGAATACCCATTCCGGCATACGAAGACCTTGATGCATTGTTTTCGCCCGTACCCACATAAATGGTGTGCGTGGGCCAGTGCACCGCTATGTCCCCTATGTTTTGGGTGGGGCTGTTGTCCATAACCGGCGTAAAGCTGGTGCCGTTATTATTTGTATACCACAAGCCTCCAGAAGCATATGCTACATAAAATTCGTGTGTGGCGTTGGGGTTTACGTCCAAATCGGTCACGCGACCACTCATTACGCTTGGACCTATATTTTTTAACGGTAATTCTGCCACCCATGATGTAGCTACAAGTGCATCCAACTGATTGGATGTTTGCTGAATATGTACTGGGGAAGTCGCTGAAGGTTGGGCGAATGCCAGCGAAAAAACTAGGCAAAATAGTAGATGTTTCATGTGTAGTAATTTTATGTGAATATAATTTTTTTACTTTACGATATGAAATATACACGCCTCCCTTCTTCTGTTTTTACCAAACACCGCCAACGTTTTATGGCAAAACTCAAGCCCAATAGCATTGCCGTATTCAATGCTAATGACATTTATCCCATCAGTGCCGACAGCACTTTGCCTTTTGAGCAACACCGTGATTTGTTTTACCTCACGGGGGTCGATCAAGAAGAAACCATCCTGGTCCTATGCCCCGTTGCGAAAGATCCAAAGCAACGGGAAATGGTTTTTGTGCGGGAGACCAATGCACATATTGCCGTTTGGGAAGGACACAAACTCACCAAAAGTGAGGCTACGGCCGTAACGGGCATTGACAATGTGCAGTGGACTGCAGACTTTGAAGCATCCTTTTTGGAATTGGCCAAGCAGGTCGAAAATATTTACATCAACACCAACGAGCACTACCGTGCTAAATTAGAAACCCAAACGCGAGAAGATCGCTTTATAGCATGGTGCAAGGAACAATTTCCAAAAAAGAATTACGAAAAAAGTAATTTTATTTTACAAGGATTGCGAGGGGTAAAAGACCCAGAAGAAATTGCACACATACAACAGGCTTGCGACATTACCGAAAAAGGTTTTAAACGCGTTTTGGGTTTTGTAACGCCAGGCGTTTGGGAGTTTGAGATTGAAGCAGAATTTGCCCACATATTTTTGCGCAACCGATCCAAGGGCTTTGCCTATACCCCCATCATTGCGTCTGGAGCTAACAGCAATGTATTGCACTATATTGAAAACAGCCAGCAGTGTCAAGCAGGCGAATTGATATTGATAGACGTTGGTGCCGAATACGGAAACTATTCGTCCGATATGACACGTACCATCCCTGTCTCTGGCCGATTTACGCCCCGCCAACGTGCCGTGTATGATGCCGTACTCAAAGTAAAAGATGAAGCCACCCAGTTGCTAATGCCTGGTGTGCTTTGGAAAGCTTATCATATAGAAGTAGGCAAACTGATGAGCAGTGCACTTGTCGATATAGGCCTACTAACCAAAAAGGAGGTGTCGGACAACGCCGAGGCCTATAAAAAGTACTTTATGCACGGTACCTCCCACCATTTGGGCTTAGACACACATGACTACGGGCTTCTTGACAAACCCATGCAAGCCAATATGGTCTTTACGGTAGAACCCGGTATTTACATCCCCGATGAAGGATTTGGCATCCGTTTGGAAGACGATGTGGTGGTACAGGCCACTGGCGCGCCTGTGAATTTAATGGCCAATATCCCGATAGACCCAGATGAAATTGAGGCGTTGATGAATCCCTAAAACGCCTTCCAGCCTTGGGCTTTAAGCGGAATCACCTCTTCGCCGCGCGTAACCAAATTTGCACCGTCAGATTTGTCGGTCATGTATCCGATAACCGTTAAGTTGGGATTGGCTTTTATCTTTTCAAAATCTTCTTGTTTAATGGTAAACAAGAGTTCGTAGTCCTCGCCGCCACTAAGAGCTAGTGTGGTGCTGTCCACATTAAATTCTTCACAGACAGCAATAAACTGCGGGTCAAGGGGGATTTTTTCTTCATAGAGTCGGCAGCCTACCTCACTTTGCTTACACAAATGCAAGACTTCCGAAGATAGTCCGTCGCTGATGTCTATCATTGATGTAGGTGTTACTTCTAGTGCTTCAAGAAGCGTTACGATATCTTTACGTGCCTCGGGTTTTAGTTGACGTTCCACCAAATAGGTGTAAGGATCAAGGTCGGGTTTGTGGTTGGGGTTGGCTTTAAACACTTCGTTTTCACGTGCCAACACTTGCAAGCCCATATAGGCGGCTCCCAAATCTCCCGAAACTACCAAAAGGTCTTTTTCGTTAGCACCACTGCGCATGATGGCACCCGTCTTGGGAGCTATACCCATAGCGGTAACTGAAATCTGTATGCCTTGCTTGGAAGAGGTGGTATCGCCACCAACCAAATCAACACCGTAAGTCTTACAGGCCAAGTGAATACCGGCATAAAGGTCCTCCATGGCCTCTAGCGTGAAGCGATTGGAAACAGCAATCGACACCAATACTTGTGTGGCTTGGGCACCCATGGCGTAAATGTCCGAAAGGTTTACCACCACTGCTTTATAACCAAGGTGTTTGAGTGGCATATAGCCCAAATCAAAGTGTACGCCTTCGACAAGCATGTCGGTACTGACCACCATTTCGCCTTCGTGTTTGAGTACCGCCGCATCGTCGCCAATGCCGTGAAGGCTTGAGGACTGGGCTGTGGTAGCCGATTTCGTAAGCTGTTCGATTAAAGCAAACTCCCCTAAATCTTCAAGAGCGGTTTTGGATGGTTTTTTTTCTTCTAGCATGGCGCAAAATTAGGTTATTTTAGGTTGACAACTCGAGCGTTGATTGAAAAGGCAAATAGCACGATATATAAACCTGATGCGGGCAGGTATACTATCAACCCAAAATGTGGTATATTTGTGCTTTGGAATTAATCCAAATAAGCTATGATAAAAGTTTCGTCACAGGCAAAAGAAAAAGTAGTGCAGATGATGCAGAGCGACGGCGTGGATATTGCCTCGCACTTTGTACGCGTAGGCGTAAAAAGTGGTGGCTGTTCGGGCTTG
>PKDU01000034.1 GCA_002862705.1 Flavobacteriaceae bacterium | reverse complement strand
AATACTGCCACAAGGAAGATGATGATAAAGATTGAAATAGAATAACATTAAACCATTGGCATATCTTCTACTTTTAGTTCAGCTACTTCTAATCCTCTTAAATAGGTTTAGAAATACGTTTATTATATTTGAATATGAAAAAACTATTTAAGTGGCTTTTATATATAGCAACTTCCATCTCAATCTTTATGTCAATATTTAGTTTGGTTGCTGAAAGGACTGTGACAACAAGTTATGATTTTGAGGCAGGAGAGGAGATTATTTTAAGCACAGCCGATTGCCCCTGTTGGGAGGTAGCCATTCCTTTTATGATTATTTCAATAATTGGGATTGCATTAATAATAAAAATTCGCATTAATAATAAGAAATCTAAACCATAGGCATATCCTCTTCTTTTAGTTCTGCTACTTCTAATCCTTTTTTATATTTAATTATGAATAAAAAATCCTCTAATAAAAAATACCTGACTGCTGTGATACTTTGTGCAGTATTTGGTGTAGTAGGTATACATCATTTTTATGTTGAAAGATATTTAATGGGAGTATTAGATTTGACGCTATTTGTCTTTACAATATATTTTTGTTTTATTCAAGACAACCCTATGTTATTTTCATTAGGAATTTTTTTAGGGATTATAGATTTTATACACACTATTTATGTAACTTTAATTCTATTAATCGGGGAGTATAAGGACGGTAAAGGTTGTTTAATTACTTACCCTAATCAAAAAATATAATATGGAAAATTTAGATAGAAAAAGCGAAAAGGGGTTTGTGCCCACTTTATTATTATGTGTCCTACTTGGAGGATTTGGAGTACATCGATTTTATGTAGGTAAAGTAGGTACAGGTATTCTTATGTTATTTACTTTTGGTGGCTTGGGGGTTTGGGCGCTTATTGATTTAATTATAATTGCAACAGGAAGCTTTAAAGAC
Source organism: Flavobacteriaceae bacterium (assembly GCA_002862705.1). GTDB lineage: Bacteria > Bacteroidota > Bacteroidia > Flavobacteriales > Flavobacteriaceae > UBA7446. The sequence continues at coordinate 13,337 of PKDU01000034.1, read as the reverse complement.
AAAAATGGCTTTTTGATAAAAAACTAAACCATAGGCATATCTTCTTCTTTTAGTTCCGCTATTTCTAAACCTCTTAAATAGGTTAGGGACACATTTAAACTTGGCTTAACATCGTTTTAATACGGGACAACTACATTTAATACAAATAAAATATATTATGAAAAAAGTATTAATTTTTGCAGTAATTGCAACATTTTTTGGATGCGAAACAATATCTGATCAATCTTACGGTGGTGTTTTTACAGGTGGCTCAAACACTTATAAACTTCAGCAAGGATCAGTTGATTATGCAACAATGATTAAAGGTGTTGTTTTGGGTTACGCTGATGGCAACTTTGAAGAAATTATTGTAAACTTTTCTGATTCTGTAACAAGAAGAGAGCCTGGAAACGTATATAAAGTAGCACCAAGTATTGAAAGATGGGAGGGTTTCAAAGAAAACTTTGATTCAATTAATAGAAACCTAACATCAGTTATGGCTGTAAAAGTCAATGATGATGTTTCATTTGTTGATGCCCTTTTTTCACAGCAAGTATTTAAAGGAGATAGTGTTTCAATGTCAAGAAATTTTGAAAGATATTGGATTAACCACGAAACAAATAAAATTGTAACTATTGCATTTGTAAGCGAAGAATATGGAGGTGAAGACGAAAATTAAACTATAGAAGTTTGTAAAGAACTAAACCATAGGCAAATCTTGTTCTTTCAGTTCTGCTACTTCAAGTACTCTTTAAAACGTATTACAATTATCGTTTGTTAAAGAGTCATATAGTTAAAAAAAGTCCCCAAATAAATTAGAGACTTTTTTTGTAATTAGTGATTAATATTATTACAATGATGCCTGGTAAGCGTTTAGTTCAGCTTCAAATACAGAACTATCTTCAAAATGATGTTCCTCTACAATTTTTCCGTTATCCCATCTAAACCCTATCATCCCTAAACTTGAGACTTCATTATTTGTAAAATTTCCAACGGCATGCCACTTATACCATGTTTTAGTCCATGTAGTACCATCTGGATAGTCAGTTGTTTCAGCATAAAACCCTTTTTCTTCAGAGTCAGGGTAGGTAAAATTAATTTCAGAAAATAATGTATGGTGAAGTGGAAGCAATTCCTTAACCTCTTTTAAACCAACAACTCCTTCATTAGTTAAAATACTTAAATCATCAGACCATCTTGACAGCATCCCATCAATGTTGCCAGATGCATAATCTTCAAAGTGTGCCTTTATTTCGTTCGTCTTATCGTCTTCAAATGTTACAATAGCAATGTTTTGATTTGAACAACTTAAGATAGATGCTATTGTAAGTAGGTAAAAAATTACTTGTTTCATATTCAATTAATTTATAATTTTTGATGCAATTTATAAAAAAAGAAGTCTAATAATGTTTAATTTTTGTTAACTTTTTATTGAAGGCATATCTTCTTCTTTAAGTTCTACTACTTCAAGTCCTCTTAAGTAGGTTAAGGATACGTTTAAACTTGAATGTCCCAAAGCTCTTTGAAACTTGTGTCGTGACCCTTTTCAATTGTTGATTTACTGTTGAAACAAAAAAATAAGTTTAACAATTAGTTTGCAAATTAATAACAGTTGAGTTCTAAATATGTATTAAAATTTAAAAACATGAAACGCATAGATTCAGAACACTATAAAATTTGTTTAATCAATAATTCTAATCTTCAAAACAAAATCGATAATTTAATTAAAGAAACATTTGATTCATATTGTAAAAAGAAAAAAATTTACTATAATGATGATGATGTGAAAATGGACGATTTTAATGAAGCTTACACATTGTCTTTAAATTCTTTGTTTAAAGAAGTTAATGATTGGTAAACCATAGGCATATCTTCTTCTTTAACAGCAACTCTTAACCCTCTTGGTTAGGACAGCTAATTCTTATATTGAAACCATGAAAAATACACACGCTTTGGTGCTGGGAGCAACAGGGGCAACTGGACGAGAAATTGTTTCACTTCTACTAAAAGACCCCGCCTATAGCAAAGTCTCCATTTTTGTTAGAAATAAACCCAATATTAAACACGAAAAATTAAGCATACACCAAATTGATTTCTCAAGATTAAGCGATTACAAAGCATTTGTTCAAGGTGATGTGCTTTTTTCTGCTTTAGGCACAACTTTAAAGGACGCTGGTAGTAAATCCCAGCAATACCTTGTAGACTACACCTATCAATATGCATTTGCCAAAATGGCGTCCGAAAATGGTGTCAAACATTATGCATTGGTTTCATCTGTTGGTTCAAACGAGAACTCGCCTTTTTTCTATCCAAAAATGAAGGGTGCCCTGGAAGAGGCAATCAAGAAACTTAATTTTGAGAAAACCTATGTTTTTCAACCTCCTTTTTTAATTAGACAAGCTGAACTAATAAGAACTGGAGAGAAAATAGGAATAAAGGTTGTTGGCGTATTAAATCAATTGGGGCTTTTGAAATCGCAAAAACCCTTACCCGTTTCGACCTTAGCTCAAAAAATGCTTGGTGAGATTAGCTCAGAAAGCACAGCTAAGCTAAACATTTACACCCCAAAAGATCTTTTCGCTACGAAATCATAACTATATCTTTCTGTAAGTGTATTGTTTTTTTCTAAATTAGTACCAAACAAAAAAATGAAAATATGTCTAGCAAGTTTTTTGGTAACAGCCTAAATAAAAATACCGCTGAAAAAAAAGGGTATAAACAAAAAATGTCTAATAAAAATAACAAGCCTAAAGCTTCGGGTGTTAGAAAAGCTGGGCGAGGCAATTAATCTAAAATTCTAAAATGAAGCATTTTTATATTCGATTACGCAAATTTTATTTATGTGAACTTCGAACATTCAAAAGAATGTTAAACATCAAATGAAAAAACTATTTGCATTGCTCTGTGTAGTAGGGGTGGTATTGCCGTACTACAACATATATAAGTTTATTGAAGCAAATAATTGGGAATGGTCAATGGCGCTATTCTTTGAGCAGATCAACTTAAACTACGGTATGAAAATTCTAAATGCCGACCTAACCGTAGCCGCTACCACCTTTTTGATTTTTATAATCTATAAATTAAAAGTGAAATACATCAGCCTAAAGCAGTTTCTTAAATACTTTATTTCGCTATTTATCGTGGGCTTTTCATTGGCCTTGCCACTATACCTGTACGACAACTACAATCGTGATGAATCTAATGCCTGAGGTATGAAACGCAAGAACAAACATCTTTTACTCCTACTTCTAGCGGGATTTGTACTCAGTTGCTCCCCCAAGAACTCCCAAAAAGATCACTCCATGTATTGGCAGAAAAATGCGGCTGAATACCATGCACTTTGCTTGCAGGCCTATAACCTTGCCAAAATGAAAGTGGATCAGGCGCTTACAACAACAAGCGAAAAGCCTCTAGCTATTATTGCCGATATAGACGAGACCGTGCTGAACAACCGCCCTTATAACGAAATGCTGATTGAAAAGAATACCTCTTTTACACAAGAAACTTGGGCAGCCTGGGTGCATAAAAAAACGGCAGTGCCCATTCCCGGTGCGCTGGAATTCTACAATTATGCCGACTCCCTTGGCGTTGAAATCATTTACCTGTCCAACAGAAGGGTTGAAAATTATGCCCCAACAAAAGCTAATCTTATAAGCGCTGGCTTTCCTTTTGACGACAATACCATCATGCTGCTTAGAGATGAAGACGGTAACAAAGCGACTAGAAGAAAGCAGCTTTCCAATTTCAACATAGTGCTGTTGCTGGGCGATAACCTCGCCGATTTCGATGCGCGCTTTTACAAGCAACCCAATGATGCAAGAATAGATCGGTTAAACGACACCCGTGCTTTGTTTGGCGAAAAGTTCATCCTTATTCCCAACCTTATTTACGGAAGTTGGGAAATGGGTTTTGATGACTAGGCACACACTTTGCTAGTACATTCGTGTAATTAGCTTTTATCTGTATTAAATGAAATATGTAATCTTCAGTTTTTTCTTGTTTGTTTTTAATTGTGAGCAAACACCTCTTCCTCAAGAGGATACGCTTGAAGGGCAGTGGGTGCTTCAAAAAGCCCTGTGTTTTTGCAGTTTTGAGAAGTATGATTTTACGTCCAATCAACTTTGGTTTTTAGAAGGCCAGCTTTTGATAAGCAAAGGAGTAGCAGACAATGCCGTTGGTATTTCCTCCATCAACAAATTGGAGCACTATACGATAAGTCAAGACATGCTAACATTGCACTCCAACAAACGACAGTACCGCTTTGCCATTACCAATGATGTCCTTGAGCTTCATTACATTGATGTGCCAGAAATTGCCGACGATGAAGTTTCATATTACTTTGTAAGAGGAACGGCGCAAAGTAGCTGCATTGACCCCAACAACTTACTTAAAGAAATTGCATGTACGAAAGAGTACGCCCCTGTGTGTGGATGTGATGGGCAAACTTATGCCAACAGCTGCGTGGCAACATTCTACGGCGGTGTAACCGATTTCACTAAAGGCGCTTGTCCTTAAGAAGCATTATCCCTAATATTTATTTATATTTATAAATAAGAATTTAAAACATACAGTATGGGAGTAGGTGGGATTTTTTGGGGGAGTATAGCAATTTGTGTCGTATTTGCCCTAACAGCATATGTGGTTGAGGAATATATCAGATAGCAACATAGGCACCTCATCGGGATTGCAGACGTCATTTTTTAATCATAGGAGCATCTTTTTGTGTTTTTATTTCATGCCAAAAACATTATCTTGACAGCTCATTAAAATACCTATATCATGAAAAAACTACTGTTTACCCTACTACTGTTTACCCTGACGTTTGCGCAAGCACAAAATTTTAGGGGACTTGACAAAAGCCCCATGGATAAGGCATCTTTTCCTGCGAGCTATCGTATTTCGGATAAAGTTGCAACAATTACATACAGCAGACCACAACTCAAAGGCAGGGCATTTGCAGACATCGTCTCTTTTGGAAAAATTTGGCGAACGGGCGCTAACGAAGCCACAGAACTCCGTGTGTTTAAGCCTATTGCAATTGACGGAACCGAAATTCCCGCTGGTACATACAGTGTTTTTACCATTTTTAAAACTGGTAAAATGACCTTTATTGTCAACAAGGCTACCAATCTTTGGGGGTCATACACCTATGATGAAGCGCAAGATTTGTTGCGTTATGAAGTTTTAACCACAACAGCAGCAGATACCTTAGAAGCCTTTTCGATGGTGTTTTCTGGAGATGATGCGCCTACGTTGCATTTAGGTTGGGAAAACACAAGAGCAGAAGTTCCGTTTGAGGTCTTATAGGCTTATTCCATAAGTTTTCTAATCATCATTTTTCGGAAATTCTTCGGCGTGTATTTGCGGTGTAATTTGAAAAACTTGCAAAAATTTGAAAAATTATTAAACCCGCATTCGTAACAAACCGACTGGATGTCTAAATCTGTTTCTATCAATAATTTTGCTGCGTGATTTACGCGGTATTCGTTGACGAATTGCGTAAAAGTCTTGCCCGTATTTTTCTTGAAGTAACGACAAAAAGCGGGAATGGTCATATTAACTTTATCAGCTGCTGATTTTAAATTAAGCTCAGACTGGAAATTGTACTTAACAAAATTAAAGAGCCGCTTGAGCTGGTCATTATTGTTTAGTTCTTCCAAGTTTGAACTGTTTAAAAAAACGGGCGAGTTTGCAGCCAAAAGTTTTAGAACGTCTAAAAGTGTCAAAATTCTTTGGAAGTTGGTTTCATACTGTAAGCCCAGAAGCGCCTCTCCAACATGGGTTTTAATGGGTTCGGTAAAAGACAAACCACATTTGGCGTTTTCAAAAAGTTTTAAAATAGATTGAAATTCAGGAACTTTTGAAAAAGCATTGCCCATAAAGTCAGGCAAAAACTGAACAACAACTTCTGTTTTTCCGTCTTCAAAACTGCCTGTAAATCCCATATGATGCAGGTTAGATCCAACCATGATTAAATCCCCATTTGTATAATTTGAGAGGTGTGTCCCAACTCCTTTTTTACCACTCCCCTTGTCGATATAAACAAGTTCAATCTCGGGGTGATAGTGCCAATTTGAGTCGTTGCTGTTGGGGTGTTCATGGTCGAATACCTTAAACTGAAAAGATTGGCTTACATCAGAGTTAATACTTTGGTAATTCAAACTGATCATATATTATGTTTTTTTCATTTATTAATATTAGTTTTAATTATAATTAACAAATACATAACATAAAATAAATACATAAAGTTAATATAATATAGTTATTGGTTAATTTACTTAACAAAGTTAATCGTTTATGGTAATATTTTTGAATAAAATTAATTTAAATGTTTCTGCTATGAAAAAAACACTATTAATACTATTCCTTTCCGTAAATACTATAAGTTTTGCTAATGAAAGCTACGAACGCTTAAACAATTCAGACATTATTTTGTCTAAAAACGGAAAAGCGTTGGAAGTCATTTTTGACACCAAAAACTCATCCCCAGTTTTTAAACTGATAAAATTGGGAGAAATGTTAGACATGGATTTTGATTATAATACTAATGAAAGTACGCTTATTGTAAACTTCAAAGATTACAGCCCAGGTCCATATATTTTAACAGTAGACGATGAATATAAAAGCGAAGACGTTCTGATATATGTTGAAGAGGCAAACATACGCGTAATCGATAGACGTGTATTTAAAAAGCCTGTTTATCAATTTAAAGACAATAAATTCAAAATTAAGGTTTATGAAAACACAACTCTCGTTGATGTTGTTATTGAGTCTTTACACGGGGATGTTTTACACAACAAAAAATACACGTCAGTAGAATTAGACAAAACAGTCTTTTTGTTGAGTGAAGAAGTGGGTAAATGTGTCGTTAACTTAAACTATAAGAGTAAGGATTTTACGAAAGCAATTGATTTGTTATAATTCTATTTTTTATTTTTAATGCCAATCTTCTAAAAAACCTCGCTTTGCGAGGTTTTTTTTTACTTCTTAAGGAGCCAAGAAGACGATTGAATTTTATCGCCTAGTCCGTCAATAAGTGTAATGCCCAGTTCTTCGCAAACAGCACGTTCTGGGATAGTGTCGTTGTTTTGATCGCCGCCATTGGCAAATGCCAATTGGTATTCATTGCCTAACTCAGCGTGTATTTTCGTCAAGGTTGCACAAACCGTTCGGTCCTGATCAACAGACAAAACTGCCTTGTCAACCACACGAAAATTTGAAACAATAACCATGCGCTCTTTCTCATCTTGAAATTCTTTAGAGCCCTTCAATTCCCGTTGGTGATCTGAATTGACAATGACAAACAAGGCATCCCCGTGTGTTTTTGCATTGTGAAAATATTCGAGATGACCTTTGTGAATGGGGTTAAAATAACCGCTGACAATAACCGCTTTTTTCATGATGTAAAGTTACAGGTATTTGTACAAACACATAATTATGCTGCACTATTTGTACCAATTATACGGCTATAGATTAAATCTGTACATAAGGTTCCTAATGAGCGTAGTATTTTATACTTTTACACTTTAGAACAATACATCCGAAATGGCATTTGATATCGCAATGATTAAAGCTACTTACGCACGCTTAGCGGCGCGTGTAGAAGCGGCAAGGAAAGTAACCAACAAACCGCTTACAGCTTCTGAAAAAATATTGTATTCTCACCTTTGGGATGGTGTAATAACCCAAGTTTTCAACAGAGGTGTTGATTATGTCGATTTCGCACCCGACCGCATTGCATGCCAAGACGCAACCGCACAGATGGCACTTTTGCAGTTTATGCAAGCTGGTAAGCCAAAAGTTGCCGTGCCCACAACGGTGCATTGTGACCACCTTATTCAAGCCAAAGACGGTGCTATTGCCGATTTAAAATCTGCGAACAGCACATCTGCCGAAGTATTTGATTTTTTACAGTCCGTCTCAAACAAATACGGTATTGGCTTTTGGAAGCCCGGCGCTGGAATCATCCACCAAGTAGTACTCGAAAACTACGCATTTCCGGGCGGTATGATGATAGGAACAGATTCGCACACGGTCAACGCGGGTGGATTAGGCATGCTCGCCATTGGCGTTGGTGGTGCAGACGCTGTAGACGTAATGGCAGATATGCCATGGGAGCTGAAATTCCCGAAACTTATTGGCGTTAAGCTTACAGGAAAACTCAACGGCTGGACTGCACCAAAAGATGTAATCCTAAAAGTGGCTGGTATCTTGACCGTTAAAGGAGGTACTGGTGCTATAATCGAATATTTTGGAGATGGTGCCAAATCCATGTCATGTACGGGCAAAGGAACCATTTGTAATATGGGTGCTGAGGTTGGTGCAACCACCTCCACTTTTGGTTATGACGCCTCAATGGAACGCTACTTACGTGCTACCGACAGAGACGACGTAGCAGATGCGGCAAACGAAGTTAAAGAAAACCTTACCGCCGATCCAGAAGTGTATCAAAACCCTGAGCAATACTTCGACGAAGTCATTGAAATTGATTTAAATACGCTGATGCCACACATCAACGGTCCATTTACGCCAGACTTGGCAACGCCAGTATCGGAAATGGCTAAAAAAGCAGCTAGCAACGACTGGCCGGTGGATGTAGAATGGGGACTGATTGGTTCCTGTACGAATTCCTCTTACGAAGATTTATCACGCGCAGCTTCTATTGCCAAGCAAGCAGTAGATAAAAAATTAGCGACAAAAGCAACCTTTGGTATCAATCCTGGTTCAGAGCAAGTACGCTTCACCGCAGAAAGAGATGGCTTGCTTGAAATCTTTGAAGATTTAGATGCAACCATATTTACCAATGCCTGTGGCCCTTGTATTGGGCAATGGGCCAGATCGGGTGCAGACAAACAAGAAAAAAACACCATCATCCACTCTTTCAATAGAAACTTCTCCAAGCGCGCAGATGGAAATCCAAATACGCATGCCTTTGTTGCCTCTCCAGAAATTGTAGCCGCTGTTGCCATTTCGGGAAGACTGGATTTTAATCCGATGAAAGATGCGCTTATCAATGAGGATGGAGAGGAAGTGCGCCTTGAAGCACCAACGGGTATTGAGCTTCCACCTAGCGGTTTTGATGTAGAAGACAATGGATATTTAGCACCTGTTGCCGATGGCTCAGGAGTTTCGGTTGTTGTGAGCAATGATTCTGAGCGTTTGCAATTACTTACGCCATTTATGCCATGGGACGGACAAAATCTTTTGGGTGCAAAACTGCTTATCAAAGCTTTTGGTAAATGTACCACCGACCACATATCTATGGCGGGTCCCTGGTTGCGTTTCCGTGGGCACTTAGATAATATTTCAAACAACTGTTTGATTGGTGCGGTGAATGCATACAACCAAAAAACCAACTTTGTTAAAAACCAACTTACGGGCGAATACGGTGGCGTACCAGACGTTCAGCGCGCTTACAAAGCTGCTGGCATTGAAACTGTGGTTGTGGGTGATCATAACTACGGCGAAGGTTCCTCACGCGAGCATGCAGCCATGGAGCCTAGACACTTGGGTGTTAAAGTTGTTTTGGTAAAGTCCTTTGCGCGAATTCACGAGACCAACCTAAAAAAACAAGGGATGCTGGGTATCACATTTGAGAATGAGGCCGATTATGACCTCATCCAAGAAGATGATACGTTTAACTTTGTTGACTTAGCGGATTTTGCGGCTGGCAAGCAAATCACCATTGAGGTGGTTCACGCCGATGGATCTACAGACGTTATTATGGCAAATCACACCTATAACGATGCCCAAATTGAGTGGTTTAAAGCAGGTTCTGCGCTAAACCTAATCAAACAGCAAAACAGCGCGGCATAAAGGTTTTATTGCCTGCTTTCTAAAGCAGCCAAAACGAGTGCTGTCAGCGCTTTATACCCTTTTTCGTTTAGGTGAAGGCCGTCTTGTAACAACACATCTCCTCTGATGCGGTTGTTATCCATCAGTTTTTCGTATAACCCGAGCTGATGGAGGTATGGAAGCTTCTCTGATAGGGCTTGAACGCCATCGTTAATACTACGTATTTCTTTCAATTCACTTTCGCGTTCAAATGAAGGTTTAATGGCAATATTGTAAATCTTGGTTTCAGGAAATTTGGTGTGAATCATCTGTATAAAGGAGGTGATATCAGCAACAATTCGATCGGCATCAAAGCCCAAAGTCAAGTCATTTCCGCCCAAATACAACATGATATTTTGAGGGGCTAATCCATCAAACAAATGCGCAAAATAATGAGACAAAGAGTGGATAAAAGCACCGCCAAAACCAAGGTTTAAGGTTTGATGAGGTGCTAAATCTTGTGCCATGTTTTTCCACAGGCGTATGGTTGAACTGCCGTAAAAAACAGTTAGGGCTTCTTGAGTTTCTAGTTGATAAACTTTTCTTTTTAAGACGGCTATTTCACGTTCAAAGTGTTCCTCTTCCACACGTAGTTTTTGTACCCAGTTTTTATACTTCTTATTGATTTTTTTAACGACCTCACCAAGCCTTGGGTCGTCGGGGTCAAATATTCCATAATCTGCCATGGTAAACGCAGGCATTATCTGACATTTATACGTGGCCTTATGGGGTAGTTTGTCAAAGTCTACCATAACCAATGGCACAATTTTAGGTTGCTTTTTCATTCCGCTGGCCAACTTAAAAACCCCCTTGCTAAATGGTCCTGGAGAGGCTTCCGTTTTGTAGGAAAGTCCTTCTGGGCTAAAGACCAAACTGGTGTTATTTTCAAGTGCAGCAGCAGCCCTTGCATAAAATTTTTTGTTTTCTTTTTTGACTTCCTTTTTTGTCAAATGATCTGGTGTGAAATCTTTAGAATAGACGCGTATATAATCAAAGCGATCGTAATACGCCTTGTGATTTGATTCCGCTGCCAGTGAATGTCGTACCACACGGATGCCCGGATCGTTGTAATATTTATAAAGTACTCCGCTAATGTAATGGCTGTCCAAGGTAATTTGGAAATGGTCTGCAGCCATCAAACTGGGGTGGTTGTCCAAGTGGTTGTAAATAAAAATACTCCCCTTTTCATAGGGCAGGTATTCAGAACCCTTTATTTGAACTTTTAGGCCGGTGAAAATAGATTGAAACTGTTGGGCGCTTAGCTCTCTTATTTCTTGAGCACTAAGGTGCGTAGGTGCTGCTGTGATTTTGCGAAATGCTGCTTTGATATTTTGAACAAGGAGCTGACTTTGATTTATTTCGCTCATGAAACAATACTTGACAATAGTTTTTTCACTTGGTTAACGTTTTCAATATAATATTTTGCAGCAGTGGGTTTAGGTCCCACTTTTATGGTGTAAGCATGTTCGGGCAGGCTCACAAACATATTCTCGTCTGTGACGTCGTCTCCAATGCAAAGCGTGAAATCATAGGCGCCTTGGCTGTTGATTTCAAACACGGCACTTCCCTTATTAACTTGGCGATTTACCACCTCAAGGGCTTTATCCATATCCAAAATGGTCAACTCATCAGAAATGAGACTCGATAAAACTGTTTTGATTTCTACTACCCTACCTGATGCCAACTCTGGATCCGTTTTTCTGTAGTGCCAGACCAAGCTGTTGTGTTTTTCCTCTACAAAGGTTCCTGGTGTTCTATCTGTAAATGCTTCAAAAATAGGCATTACATCTGCCATCCAGTCCTTGTTGTTACTAGCAGTTCCCATCCACGCTCCGTCTTTTCTTTTGATGTAGTGACCGTGCTCTGCCACCAGCGTAAGTGGAAGGCTTGCGAACCACTTATCTAGAAAGGCTTGGTCTCTGCCACTTACTATGGCAACATCGGTATTAGGAAGGGCACATAACGCATCTATCAACTGCAGCAGCTTGGCACCTGGTGTTGCTAAATCGGGTTTTTCATTAAAATCAACTAAGGTGCCGTCATAATCTAAAAAGATCATCTTTTTCTTTGCCTCATTAAATGCTTGAAGCAGCTGCTGTTTAAGGTCATTTTGAATTTTTGGAATCTGTATTTCTTCCCTTATCTCCATTTTAGATTGGAGTGCAGTCATAAAATCTTTTGCCCAATATTCAACCGTATAACGACTCAGTCGTTTTTGCATCCCAAAGTTACGTTGCTTTTGTTCCTCCACGGGCATGGTAATGGCTTTCAATAGCGCATCTGCCATCGCGTTTTTATCAAAGGGATTGATAAGAATGGCCTCGAATAATTCTTTTGAGGCTCCTGCCATTTCACTTAATATCAAGACACCATCTCCAGAAACACGTGTGGCTATAAATTCTTTGGCTACCAAATTCATGCCATCACGGACAGGTGTTATCATGGCAATGTCTGAAGTCATGTATAAATCAATCAAATCATCAAAGCTCATGGCGCGGTAATAATACCAGATGGGTGTCCAATTAACCGTGGCGTATTTGCCGTTAATCCTCCCCACCAGCTCGTCGGTTTCCTTTTTTAGTTTTGCGTATTCTGGTACGTCAGAGCGAGAAGGAACGGTGAGCATTAGCAAGCGTACTTTCTCCAAGTATTCTGGATACTTGGTAAGGAAGAGGTCAAAAGCCTTGATGCGATTTAAAACTCCTTTGGTATAATCCAGGCGATCGATGGAGAGTATCAATTTCCCAGATTCGGACCCTTTTTTATGCAGCTCTAGTTGTTTTTTTAATTCGGATTTTTCGTCTTCTTTTTGCGCCAAATGTTCTTTAGCCTTGCTATAAAATTTGTCGTAATCTATTCCCATTGGAAAGGTGTCTACCACCACTTCACGAAGTCCATTGATTACCCTATTAAATTGCACCTCTTTCCTAAGGATTCGCTTCACAGAACTCAAAAAATGGCGTTCGTAGTCATAGGTGTGGAAACCTATCAAATCAGCCCCAAGCATCCCCTCTAAAAGTGCTTCGCGGCATGGGAATGTTCTAAAAATTTCGAATGATGGAAAGGGTATATGCAGAAAAAATCCAATGTTGACATCTGGGCGTGCATCTTTTATCATTTTAGGACACAGCAACAATTGATAGTCGTGTATCCAAACCGTATCGCCAGGCGCTATTTTATCAATGACACTTTGGCTAAATTTTTTGTTTACCTCCACATAGGTTTCCCAGTGCGACTCACTGAAAGTTGCGATCTCTAGAAAGTAGTGAAAGAGCGGCCACAGACATTTATTGGCAAGTCCGTAATAAAAATTATCCACCTCTTCTTTATCCAAAAGAACAGGTGCATAGTTGTTCTCTTCAAGGTCTATGGCTAGTGGGGCCCAAGCATTAGGAGCTATTTCGTCTATGCCAATTCCTGGCCATCCCACCCATAAAGAATCCTCGTGCTCGTGTACGGTTTTCATTCCTGTTGCTAATCCGCCGCTTGTTGCGGTAAATTTGAAAGAATTTTCTACCTTAGAT
>PKDU01000066.1 GCA_002862705.1 Flavobacteriaceae bacterium | reverse complement strand
GGGTGTACTCTAAGCCCAGCGCAATGCGCTGGGTTTTCTATGCAAAAATATGCCTTATCGCAACCCATTTATGTCATACTGCGACACAAAATCCCATATCAGTCTAGCGGTGTCTTCTCCCCTGTAGCTGGCAGTAAACCATTGGTGCCCACCACCGATGTACTTGTAATGCGTTACTGCAACACCAGCATCCCCTTGATCATAAACATACCGCTCAATGTCCATGCTGCCGCTTGTATCTGAAGTGACTGTTGGTGAACTGTTGGTGTTGTTAAATGCAATCCAATGGTTTAGGACTGTTTCTGCGCCGTTATAATAGTTGTTTCCGTCATAGGGAAGCGTGTCATCAGCGGTACCGTGCAGGTGAATCACCGGCATGGGATGTTCAGGGGTTGCAGTACAGTCGAGCATCGTGCCCGAAACCGATGCCACCGCCGCAAAGATTTCACTACGATAGTTGGCAAGCCCATAGGCCATCATACCACCATTTGAATAGCCAGCAGCATAAATGCGATTTTGGTCAATACTATAGATGCCTGAAAGTTCGATGACAAGAGCTGCTACAAAACCAAAATCGTCTGCATTGCTTTTGTTATCACCGCCATTGGGGCAGGTATTCCAATGTGGCGATCCATCCAAATTACTGCCTTGTGGATACACCAAAATAAAGTTCTCACTTTCGGCCAGTGTGCGCATGTCTGCATAAGCCATGTATTCGCTTGCATTTCCACCAAAACCATGAAAATTAAACAGCAGTGGCAATGGGGTTGCACTGTCATAGGCGCTGGGCACAAACAAAACATATTCGCGATTAAGACCGTTGTGTTCAAGGGTCAGGGCATTCTCATTAGCGCTGTTTGACCCTTTTCCATAGTCTTTGTCAACAACAATAACGGTATCCGTTTCGCTACATTCCACGAAAAGGAAAACGACCATACATATTAAGGGTATGAAGCTTCTATTCATAACTTTAATGCAAGTTATGTTATCTAAGCAATTTTCGCAAAGGTGGGGGTTACATTTTCATGCATCCGTTTTACCACTTTGACTATCAATAAATATACCATATTTAGTGCTATAATCAATTTACCAAAAGCGAATGTTTTGCGTCCTCACGAATGTCTCCTAGCTGCTGTTTTTGGTATTTCTAAAAAAAATAGCATCGCAAACTACCACCACACAGTATTGGGCTCTGGCAATGTTTCGATACGAATGGGCGCTCCTATTTCTGGTGTCACCAAAGGGATGCCAAGTGCTGCAGCTTCTTTGCGAACCTGCTGTATGGGCGCAGTCCAGGCATGCATGGACAATTTAAACGCACCCCAGTGTATAGGCATCATTGCCCTGGCTTTTAAATCAAGCCCCGCTTGTGCGCTTTCTTTTGGAAACATATGATTGTCGGGCCACATTTTATTGTACTGACCACATTCAACTAATGCAAGGTCAAAAGGACCGTGGCTTTCGCCAATTTGCGCAAAGTGTTTTCCATAACCGCTGTCTCCGCTAAAGTATATGTTCGCATCCTTGGATTTTATCACCCACGAACTCCATAACGTACTTTTGCGATTGCTAAATTTTCTACCCGAAAAATGTTGCGCTGGCGTACATGTCAATTGCATGTTTTTAAACGTCGTTGCTTCCCACCAATCTTTTTCATGGATTTTGGCACTGCTAACGCCCCAAGCTTCTAAATGAACACCAACACCAAGCGGAACAAAATAAGCGCCCACCTTATCCTTTAACTTTAACATAGAGGCATAGTCCAAATGATCGTAGTGGTCGTGCGAGATAATTACGGCATCTATCTGTGGTAAATTTTCAATCGCAATAGGCAATTCATCGCTAAAGCGCTTGTTGCCTAACCAAGGGTGTGGCGCAGGAACTTCACTAAGCATGGGGTCTATAAGAATCGTAGTACTGTCGATTTGCATCAAAAACGTGGAATGCCCAAACCAGTACAATCTCGTTCCCTCCATAAAAGCGGTAATGTCGGCTGTATTTATATTTTTAACTGCTAAGTTGTTTTCAGGGACTCCATTTTCGACCTTCTCGAAAAAGAATTTTCGGAATATTTTCAGGACTTTGTTCAGCCTAATGTCTTTGGCGCTGTCGCTGTCTTGATTTAGAAAAGTACCCGCTTCGAACTGCGCTGAATTTGCATACAGCTCTTGTCGTTTCTTGGTCACATCGCCCCCAAAAGAGGGGTAATACGCAACAAACAGCTGAACGGCAATAACCAGCGCCGCTAGCAATGCACCAACGTATAATAACATACGGCCTATTCGTTTCTTTATTTTTTTCAATTCGGAGTACTTCTATAGGGTTTTAATTGCTGAAAAGATAGCCAAGTGCACTACACCGCCTTGAGCACATGGGTCACAATGCCCCAAATCATAAGCTCATTGTCTTCGGTTACTTGCAAGGGCTTGTAGTGTTCGTTTTCGGGCATCAGCCACACGCAGTCTTTGTCCACTTTTAGGCGTTTTACGGTAAATTCCCCGTCTACAAAGCACACGGCAATTTTCCCGTCTGTGGGCTCCAAGCTCCGGTCTATGACCAGTAAATCGCCATCGTCTAGTCCGGCACCCACCATGGATTGCCCGGCCACGCGCGCATAGAACGTAGCGGCCTTGTTTTTAACCACGGCGCTGTCGAGGCTGATGCGCACTTCTTTAAAGTCATCTGCTGGCGAGGGAAAGCCTGCCGAAATGCCTCCGCCTGCAAGCCAAACGTTGGCTTCGTCGCTGGTGTCGGGGCTATAAAAATGGAGGGTTGTTGCTTTTTTCATCTTACCGTAATAATATCGTGAATGTCTGTGGTGTAACGGGGCGATAAGTGGGCTTGTTTCATTTTAAAGGTTCTGCTCAGGTCTTGGTTAGCGAGTTTGATTTTATGCGGACCATATTTGCGGTGCAATTGATCAATGCGTTGCATCAGTGCGTCGTGGCGGCTGTCTTCGCCATCAAACAGGGTGAGTTGTTGTGCGTTTTTAGGCACAATTCCCGTAACCATTACTCCTGCTTTTTTATACTGAATCCCGTCTTTGAAAATACGTTCCAATCCCTTTAGTGCATACTTGCTAATGGTCAAACTCGACTGGGAGGCAAAGGGCATGGTAACCAACATGCCGTTGCGGTATTGCGGCAAGTCGGGCATAAACGGATTGCTGCGGACAAACACATAGACCGCATGGCAGCTACTGCCTTGCTTGCGTAGTTTTTCGGCACAAAGCGTTGCATAGGTCGATATGCGTTCGCGCACTTCTTCATAGGAGGTAATAAGCGCCTCGAAACTGCGAGTGGTGGCAATGGCTTTTTTGGGGGAAGCAATCATTTCCATGGGAATGGTAGCGGTTCCTTCCAGGTCTTTTTTAAGGCGTAGCCCCACGACACTCATCTGTTTGCGCACCCAATCGTCGCTGAGCTGGGTAAAGTCATAGGCGGTTTTCACCTCGTTGAGTGCCAATCGGCGTGCGTGTTGACGGCCAATGCCCCAAACGTCTGCAATGGGTAGCCACTTCAGTGCCTTGATGCGCTTTTCCTCCGAATCAATTACATAGACCCCTTTGGTTCTGTCGGCAAATTTTTTGGCCACACGGTTGGCTACTTTGGCAAGACCCTTGCTTGGACCAAGTCCAATGCTAACGGGCATACCGGTCCATTTGCGTACGCGCTTGCGCATTTGTTGCGCATAGGCTTCCATATCGTAGTGCGCAAAGCCATCAAAATGCAAAAATGCCTCGTCAATGCTGTATACTTCTACCTCGGGTGTAAATTGACGCAAGACTTCCATCACGCGCTGGCTCATATCGCCATAGAGCGGATAGTTGGACGAAAAAACATGAACATGGTGTTGTCTAAAAAAAGACGAAAACTTGTGTGCGGGCGCCCCCATGGGTAGTCCAAGGGCTTTGGCCTCGTTACTGCGCGCAATCACACAACCGTCATTATTGGACAAAATAGCAATGGGCTTGTCGTTTAATGTGGGTTGAAAAATGCGCTCACAAGAGGCGTAGAAGTTGTTACAATCGACTAAAGCAAACACATTCAAAACTACATTTTTTTACTATACAAAGAGCTGGTTTTTTTCAACAAAATCGTACGTTAATAAACGCAAATGCAGTACATTTGTTTAGTACAACCACACCTAGATGGACAAGTATTCGTTTCTTAATGCAGCCCACACGGCTCATTTTGCGCAGCTTTACGACCAATACCTCATAAACCCTGATAGCGTAGAGCCCAGTTGGCGTGCCTTTTTTCAAGGATTTGACTTTGGTATAGAAAACGGCGAACAGCATACCAGCGATGCCATTCCCGAAAGCGTTCTCAAAGAATTCCGTGTCGTAAAACTCATTGATGGTTACCGCGGAAGCGGACACCTCTTTACACGCACCAATCCCGTACGAGAACGCAGAAAATACAAGCCAACCCTTGCCATTGAAAACTTTGGATTGACCCACGAAGACCTCGACACCGTATTTTCGGCCGGTGAAATCGTAGGTGTTGGCCCGGCAAAACTGGCTGATATCATTGTGCACTTGGAACGCATCTACTGCGAATCCATAGGACTGGAGTATATGTTTATCCGCCATCCACAACGCGTAAATTGGATTCAAAAATGGATCAACAGGAACGGCAACCACCCATCGTTTGATGACAATGAGAAAAAACACATTCTCAAAAAACTAAACGAGGCCGTTGCTTTTGAGAGCTTCCTACACACCAAATATGTAGGCCAAAAACGCTTTTCCTTAGAAGGAGGCGAATCCTTGATTCCTGCCTTAGATGCCTTGATTGAAGGCGCCGCCAAAGATGGGGTGGAGGAGTTTGTTGTTGGTATGGCGCACCGAGGCCGCCTCAATACACTAACCAATATTTTTGGGAAGCCTGCGCAAGATATTTTCAGTGAGTTTGACGGGAAAGACTATGAAGAAGAGGTATTTGATGGCGACGTTAAGTATCACTTGGGATGGACCTCAAAACGCCGCACAGATGCTGGCTATCAAATAAACATGAACATAGCGCCCAACCCTTCTCATCTCGAAGCGGTAAACGCTGTTGTGGAAGGTATAGCACGTGCAAAACAAGATAAAAACTACAAAGGCGATTCCCGAAAAGTAATGCCCATCCTCATTCATGGCGATGCTGCCATTGCCGGTCAAGGGGTTGTCTACGAAGTGGTGCAAATGGCACAACTCGACGGCTATAAAACAGGCGGTACCATACATATTGTGGTCAATAATCAAATTGGCTTTACCACCAATTACCTTGATGGGCGCTCAAGTACCTATTGTACAGATGTTGCCAAGGTTACCCTTTCCCCCGTGCTCCACATAAATGCCGATGACGTAGAGGCCGTGGTACACGCCATGCATTTTGCCTTGGCCTACCGCAACCGCTTTTCACGTGATGTATTTATTGACTTGCTCGGCTATAGAAAATACGGCCATAACGAGGGCGACGAACCGCGATTTACGCAGCCCAAGCTCTACAAAGCCATTGCAAAACAGCAAAACCCACGAGATATCTACGCTGCCAAACTGATGTCTAAAGGCGTTATTACCCAAGAGGTTTTGGATCAAATGGAAGCCGACTACAAACAAACACTTGAAAAAAAGTTGGAAGATGCTCGACAGGCTTCCAATACGGTCATTACTCCCTTTATGCAAGACGAATGGACAGGATTTCAGCGCGCTAAGCAAGATGTTATGCTACAGCCTGTTGACACCACCATTGCACTCAAAAAATTAGATGCCATTGCAGCAACGCTTACAGCGCTTCCGTCAAATAAAAAATTCTTACGAAAAACAGAGCGCTTGATACAAGACCGCAAGGCCATGTATTTTGAGCGCAATGAAATGGACTGGGCCATGGGCGAGCTGTTGGCTTACGGCTCCTTGCTTTCTGAAGGACACGACGTGCGTATTTCTGGGCAGGATGTTGAGCGGGGTACGTTCTCTCACCGCCATGCGGTGATGAAGGTCGAAGATTCTGAAGAAGAAGTGGTCCTTTTAAACAGCCTTGACAAATCTCAAGGACGCTTTAATATATTTAACTCTTCGCTTTCTGAATACGGCGTAATGGGCTATGACTATGGTTTTGCCATGGCCAGTCCGAATGCCTTGACCATTTGGGAGGCGCAGTTTGGTGACTTTAGTAACGGTGCACAAATCATGATTGATCAGTACCTGTCGTCCGCCGAAGACAAATGGAAAATGCAGAACGGTTTGGTGCTGTTCCTTCCCCATGGCTATGAAGGCCAGGGCGCTGAGCACTCTTCTGCCCGAATGGAACGCTATTTACAGCTTTGTGCCAAAGACAATATGTTTGTAGCCGACGTAACCACCCCGGCCAACCTATTCCATTTGCTGCGCCGACAGCTTAAATCAACATACAGAAAACCATTGGTCGTATTTACACCAAAAAGTTTGTTGCGACACCCCATGGCCGTTTCTTCCAAACAAGCAATGGCAACAGGCCAGTTTATGCCCTTGATCGATGACGATACTGTTAAGTCAAAAGAGGTAAAGACACTGGTGTTGTGTACGGGTAAATTTTATTATGATCTATTTGATGCTCGCAAATCCAAGCAACGCAAAGATGTGGCATTGGTTCGCCTAGAACAATTATTTCCCTTGCCAAAAGACGCGATAGCAGCGGTTGTGAAAAAATACGCCAATGCAGAAGTAGTGTGGGCACAGGAAGAGCCACGCAACATGGGGGCTTATGGGCATTTGTTGTTACACCTTCCACAAGCACGTGATTTCCGTGTTGCATCTCGCCGTTTTTACGGTGCTCCAGCAGCGGGAAGTTCAACGCGATCCAAGCGACGCCATCAAGAAATTATTGAGTATGTATTTGACAAAACCAAAGACAATATGCGCTAGTGCGCCAAAACAGGAGTTATGATTTTAGAAATGAAAGTGCCCTCTCCGGGAGAATCCATATCGGAAGTAGAAATAGCCGAATGGTTGGTTAGTGATGGGGATTATGTAGAAAAAGATCAGACCATTGCCGAAGTAGATTCGGACAAGGCCACCCTTGAACTTCCCGCAGAAGAAAGTGGGATCATTACGCTTAAAGCAGAAGAAGGCGATGCCATTGCCGTAGGTGCTGTAGTGTGTCATATAGACACCGCTGCTGCAAAGCCGGCAGGACAGGACGCAAAACCCGCTCCTCCCAAAACAACCGTTTCTCAAGCTGCAGCAACCCCTACAGCTGCTCAAACAAACTATGCTACTGGCACAGCCTCACCGGCAGCACGAAAAATTATCGCTGAAAAAGGCATAGACACTGCGGCCATCACAGGTACGGGCCGAGACGGCCGTATTACAAAAGAAGACGCCATTAATGCAGTTCCTTCAATGGGAACACCGGCAGGAGACAGACCAACTTCGCGCAAGAAAATGTCCATGCTACGCCGAAAAGTTGCAGAGCGCTTGGTAGCCGCTAAAAATGAAACGGCCATGCTCACCACATTTAATGAAGTCAATATGTCGCCCATTTTTGCATTGCGTGCCGAGTATAAAGAAGCCTTTAAGGCAAAACACGAAGTAGGACTTGGATTTATGAGCTTTTTCACCAAAGCCGTAGTACGCGCCCTAAAAGAATTCCCAGACGTAAACTCCATGATTGATGGCAACGAACAAATCCTACATGACTACTGCGATATTAGTGTCGCCGTTTCGGGGCCTAAAGGACTTATGGTTCCTGTCGTTCGCAATGCCGAAGCCATGAGCTTTAAAGATGTAGAGACTGAAATTAAGCGTCTGGCCATACGCGCACGTGATGGACAAATCTCCGTTGATGAAATGACAGGCGGCACCTTCACCATCTCCAATGGCGGGGTGTTTGGTTCTATGCTTTCTACTCCTATCATCAATCCACCACAATCGGCAATTTTGGGCATGCACAACATTTTACAACGTCCCATTGCTGTTGACGGTAAGGTTGAAATTCACCCCATGATGTATGTGGCCCTGTCTTATGATCACCGCATCATCGATGGCCGTGAAAGTGTGGGCTTTTTGGTAGCAGTAAAAGAAGCACTAGAAGACCCCGTTGCCTTGCTTATGGATGGTGATGCTAAAAAAGCGTTGGAACTTTAGGGTTGTTTTATAGGCAGTAGGCAGTAGTTATTAGCTGATTGAAATAGCTTCAAGCAATCATTTGTCTGACCAAACCGCAAGTTCATTTCCAGCAGGATCTTTAAAGTGAAATCTGCGCCCTCCAGGGAACGAAAAGATATCTTTTAATATGATACCCCCAGCATCGACAATCTTCTCCTTGCACGTTTTGAGTTTCTTGTTGTATAACACAACCAACACAACGGTTACAATTTTGTCATCGGATTTTTCAAATCCACCCGCAATGCCACTGTTCTCAAAAGCAGTGTAGTGCGCTCCATAATCCGTAAAAGACCAACCAAAACAGTGGCTGTAAAATGTTTTTATGGCATCTAGGTCTGGCGCTTTAAATTCGATATAGTTAATATGATTATTTGTGTTCATACGTTTGTGCATTGAAGCCCTGATATCCATTAAAGAATGTAAGCGGTAAAACGCGAACTGCTCAAACAAGTAAAACAGATTTAGGGCTTGTTCTTGTTCAAACTAAAATTACAAAAAAACAGAGGAATAAGCCTTAGCCGTTAATAGCCACCACTTGCTCAACCTTTCCGGGAAGCATTTCGCGCATCATGGTTTCGATGCCATTCTTTAGCGTGAAGGTAGACGACGGACAGCCACTACAAGCACCTTGCAAGACCACGTGAACGGCCTTGGCATCTTCATCAAAAGATTGAAATACGATGTTTCCGCCATCTGATGCTACAGCTGGCTTGATGTATTCATCCAATATGCGTACGATCTCTTGTTCCGTATGGGTGTAATGAAGCGCTACATCTGCTTCCGTTTCAGAATTTGGATTGAAGTTGGGAGACAACACAGGCTTGTCTTCTGCGAGATACTGCGTGATAAAAGTGCGTACTTGTTGTACCACTTCTTCCCATGTTGAGATGTCATATTTGGTTATGGACACAAAGTTTTCGTCCATGTAAACCTCTTTGACAAACGGAAAGTGGAACAAGGCTTGGGCTAGGGGTGCATCTTGGGTAGTGTCTATAGAAGTAAATTCCACACTGGCAGGCACCAGTTTTTTATTTGCCACAAACTTCATCACAGCAGGGTTGGGCGTGCTTTCGGCATAAACACTTGCTGGTGCTGCTTTTTTTGTTTTGGTAATTGCTCCGCCGTCATCGAGATACTTTTCTAACTGTTCGATCACTTCCTCTTGCACATCGCTCCATTCCACAATGGGAAAACGCTCCAAAGTCAATTGGGTACCGTTGAGGGTTACAGCCTTCACAAAAGGCAAGTAAAACAACTGCTGTGCCAATGGAACTTCGTTGGCTTCAGAAACATTGTTAAACGCATAGGCACGCTCAACAAGTGGGGTTTCAGTATTCAAAACAAGTAAATCTGGATTTTCAGACGGCAATATGCGAAAACGGCTCATAACATTTTTATGCAAAAATACGTATTAGAACCGTAGCAGTTGAATGCACACTGTAGATTTTTGTACTTTGCAGTATGCTTATTAAAACCATCTTAAATCATACGCCTTCTTATGGCGAAAATTGTTTTTTTGCTGATAATGCTACCCTTATTGGAGATGTGGTGATGGGCGATTCGTGCTCGGTGTGGTTTCAGGCCGTAGTACGCGGTGATGTACATCGTATTCGCATAGGGAACAATGTCAATATCCAAGACGGAGCTGTTATTCACGCAACCTATAAGACGGCTCCGACAACCATAGGTAACAATGTGTCTATTGGACACAATGCCATTGTTCATGGATGCACCATTCACGACAACGTATTGGTTGGTATGGGAGCTATTATTATGGATGACGCCGTTGTGGAATCCAACAGTATCATTGCTGCCGGTGCGGTAGTTACTAAAAACACCACAGTGCCCGCTGGATCGGTATTTGGCGGCACGCCTGCTAAAAAGATTAAGGACACCTCCCCAGAACTCATCTCAGGAGAGATTGCACGTATCGCAAAAAACTACAGCTTATATGCAAGCTGGTTTAAGGACTAAATTTCCACCTGCTTAACTTCTGCTACACCAAAAGAGTTCCAGACGTCAATTTCTGGAGTTGCTGTGCTGTAGTAGGCAGTCTTGCCACCTTTCGTATTATGGAGGTTGTGAAAGTCTAGTAATCTGTTAGTTTGCTTGGCTACAGCTGCACTACAATCCATAACGGTTACATTTTTGGGAAGTATTTTTTTTAGCGTTTGCGTTAAAAAAGGATAGTGGGTACACCCCAGGACCAAGTGGTCAATGGGCTTTTCTAGCATGGGGGATAATATTTCACGCAGTTGTTGTTCCGTTGTTTCGCTGTTGGCCTTGCCTTCTTCCACCAAGCTTACCAATCCATGCCCCACCTGGCTGATTACTTCCAGTCCTTGCGTATAATCTTGAGACGTTGTTTGGAAGAGGGTGCTGGTAAGTGTTCCGGCAGTTGCCAACACGCCTATCACGCCTGTCTGGCTGCCCAATGCTGCGGGCTTTATGGCAGGTTCAATACCCACAAAGGGGATCGAAAATTGTGCTCTGAGTTGTGCAACAGCATTCGTTGTTGCGGTGTTACAAGCCACTACGACTAGTTTGCAATCTTGTGCGACCAACCAATTGGTAATGGCTACGGCACGTGCCGTGATGGTTTCTTTTGTTCTTTTGCCGTAAGGGGTATAAGCTTGATCGGCTACGTAAAGAATATCTTCATGGGGAAGCATTTCTTTAAGTGCATTAAGCACAGATAATCCGCCTATTCCAGAATCAAAAACACCAATGGGTTTCGTATGCATGCTTAAAAATAAAAAAACTGCCTCGAAAGGAGGCAGTTTTTTAAAGATAATATGTTTTGATTGGTTTAGATGCCCAATGCTTTTTTGACGTCTGGCGCAAGGTCTTTGCCTTCGGCCATCAATAAAGCACCACCAAGGCTTGCATCAACTACATAATCAAATCCTTGAGCTTTGGCAACTTCTTGCACCTTAGCACGGGCATTTTCAATAATAGGACGTAACAGGTCTGCTTGCTTCTTTTGAATGTCTTGAGAAGCCGTTTGACGAAACTGCTGGATGTTTTGCTCCATACCAGCCAACTCTTGTTGACGCGCTTGATTGGTCACGTCTGTTTGGTTTTCAGCCTCAGCAGAATACGTTTGCAACTTGGTTTGGTATTCTTTTATAGAAGCTTCGATTTCCGTTTGGTAATCTTTTTCTAGTTTTTGCACTTCTTCCTGAGCGGCAATTACACTAGGCATTTCGCTGATGAGCTTTTGGAAGTCTAGGTGTGCCACTTTACTTTGTGCATAAGTTGCACTGCTAAGCATTAAAATTACGGTTAGTAATAAAGTAGATAAATATTTCATTGTATTGAGTTAATTAAGGTTACTTTTTTTGTTGCGCTTTTTTGCGTTTTTCTTCAAATTCTTTTTTTCTTCTTTCAAGTTCTTCTAGCCGTTCTTTTTTACGTTTGGCTAGTGCTTCTTCTTTTTCTTTTTTGTTTCGAGCGGCTTCCGCTTCACGTGCTTGTTTTTTACGTTCGTATTCCGCTTTCTTAGCCGCTCGCTTATCTTCTGGGGTTTGACCAGAAGCAGCCTCGCTTGTGGCTTTATTCCCCGATCGTTTAGCTTCTTTTTTACGCTGGCGTTCGGCCTTGCGTTCTTCATAAAGCTTTTTGCGTTCGGCTTTTTGTTGCTCTATTTTTTTCTTTCTCTCCTCAAATGAAGGATTCGAGCGATCCTTGCGTTCTTCCTTTTTGGTTGCTGCCAAAAAAGCTTGAGCCTTTTTCTTGTCTTCAATTTCTAAGTATCGAATAACAAGTTCGCTAATATCGTATTTTTTTTCAGAATGTAGCACTAGAATATCAGCAGTACTGTCAAAAACATAATTTAGTTTTCTATCAGTGGCAACTTCTCTTATTGCAGTAAGTATTTCATCTTGCGCTGGCTGAGCTAATTGTAGTTTTTGATTAACCCAGTCGCCATCAACACCAAAGCGTTGCTCAATATATTGATTTAGCTTCTCCTGTTCAAAGGCAATATCATCTTCGCGTTCTTCGGCAATTTCTTCTGTAAGCAATGGTCTTTCAATTTCAAGCGCTTGTCTTTGCTCATCTAATTCCTTTTGCCTTATGTCAATTTCGTTTCGCCATGACACAATCTTGGCTTCTAAATCTTGACTGGATTCAGAGAAGCCGCTGTGTGCTGCTAGCACCTTGTCAATGTCCAAAAATCCTATCCTTACATTGCGCTGCGCATATGTAGCAGCCGTTACAAAACAGCATAACAATAAGGTTGCAAAAAAACGCATTTGGTTTTTAATTAGAATTGTTGACCGATGATAAAGTGTGTTTCCCATCCGTTGGGGTTTAAGTCATTTGGTACTTCGCTATCAAACCCATATCCAAAATCTATGCCTAAGAGCCCAAAAGCGGGCATAAAAATTCGGATACCAAAGCCTGCCGATCGTTTACTATTAAACGGATTAAACTCTCGAAAATTGTCATAACCATTACCCGCCTCTAAAAAACTTAAGGCGTATATGGAAGCACTTGGCTTTAATGTTATGGGATAACGCAGTTCAAGCGAAAATTTGTTGAAAACCGTTGAGCCATCTCTGCTGGAAAGCGATTGGTTTTCATACCCTCTAAGCGCAATGGTTTCCCTACCGTCCATGGCATATTGTTGAAGTCCATCACCACCTAAGAAATAGCGCTCAAATGGAATGTTTCCTCTGTCAGGGTTATAGGCACCTAAAAAGCCAAACTCAGCATGAGTGCGCAATATTAATTTGTCAATGATGCGCGTATACCAGGTGCCTTCAAAATTTAGTTTGTAGTATTCTAACCATTTAAACCTTTCTTGATCAATTTTAGCTTGGTCAGGATTGCCGCTTGCATCTTGATATTCGGCTAGATTTTTCAAGTTGCCATAATCAATATTATTTACCAAAGAATATGGGAAAGTGAGCTTAGCTCCAATAGTAAAGGTAGAACCACCTGTTGGGAATATAGGGTTCGTATAGGTGTTGTTCCGAGACAATGCTATGGCATAAAATAGGTTATTGGAAACTCCATCTCCAAAAGTAAACAGTCCAGTGTAGTAATTGTTTAAGTCAAAGTATTGGTAGCCAATAGTTTGTGAAAGTGTAAAGTAATCATCAGGAACTTGAAGGCGTTTGGCCAAGCCAAAGTTAATACCACGAATTTTAAAATATTGCGATTTATCTGCTAACCCTGTCGTAAAATTATAGCGGTACTGGGTTGTTTGCGAAATAGAAGTAGAAAAACGCACAGGTTGCTCTCCACCTAACCAAGGTTCTGAGAAAGAGAAACTATAGGTTTCAAAGAAGCGACTGGCCTGAAGACGAAGCGCTAACTGTTGCCCGTCACCCATAGGTACCGGCTTGTATTCTTTCTTGTTGAATATGTTGCGCATGGAGAAGTTATTGAATGAAAGCCCTAGGGTTCCAATAAATCCACCGCCTCCATAACCCCCTTGAAGTTCAATTTGACTTGCGCCTTTTTCAACCAATCCGTATTCAATGTCTACCGTGCCTGCGTTGGGATCAACATCTTTAAAGTCGGGGGATATTTGCTCTGCATCAAAAAAGCCCAATTGCCCCAACTCTCGCACCGAACGCACCACTTTATCTTTGCTGTAGAGTTCACCTGGGCGTGTGCGAATTTCTCTATAAATAACATGGTCATTTGTTCTGTCGTTTCCTTTAACGCTAATTCGGTTAAAATAGGCTGGCTTGCCCTCTGTAATACGCACTTCAAAGTTGATGGTATCATTTACAGCGCTAACTTCAACCGGGTTTATACTTGAGAATAAAAACCCGTTGTTTTGGTAAAGGTTAGTAAGATCGTCACCATCTGGTTTTGTTTGATCTGCAATGCGCTTACGCAACAGCACCCCATTGTAAGTGTCACCAGCCTTAATACCCAGTACCCTGCTAAGCTGTGCATCGCTGTAAACGGAATTGCCAATAAAATCAACATTACCAAAATAGTATTTGTTGCCCTCTTGCACCTTTACGACAACATCAATTTTGTTATCGTCTACGACAATACTGTCTGAAATAATTCGTGCATCGCGGTAGCCTTTTTCTTTATAGAAATCAAGTAGTTTCTTAAGGTCTTCTTCGAAATCGGCCTCGATGTACTTTGAACGCTTCCAAAAACGACCAGGGAACTCTAACCTCGTGTTTTTGAGTTTTTTTCGCAGCTTTTTTGGCTTGTAGACTTCGTTGCCTTCAAAAGAAATGGAGCGCACCTTCACCCGATCACCACGATCAACAGAAACCAGCATTTTTTGGTTGTTGACATCTGTTGTGTCTGCTTTAGTGTCTATGGTTACTTTTGCGTTTAGAAAGCCTTCTTTTTTGAACTTATTTTCAATGTAGTTTTTAGTAGTAGCAAGGAAGTTTTTGCTGAGCTTTTTCCCTTTTTTAATATCAGTGTCTTTGACAATGGTTTCGATTTTACCCTTTTTAATCCCTTTAATGGTGTATTCAGAAAGCGTAGGTAATTCTTGGATGTATAGTTCCAAGTCTACTACTTCTCCCTCAATTTTGGTGATAAAAAACTCAATATCACTAAAGAGTTCCAGCTTCCATAATTTATTTATGGTTGTGCTAATTTCTTCTCCAGGGATTTGAATACGCTGCCCTTTTTTAAGTCCGGTATAGGCCACAACAGTTTGTGGGCTAAAACTTTTTACGCCAGTAACGGTAATTTCTCCAAGTTCATAAAACTTTCCTTTATCATAGGCGTTCTCTTGCGCATTGGCCTGTTTCAGACCAAACAGCACAACACACAAAATAAGGGGGAGGAGTAAACAGTTACGTAAGTTGCTCGCTTGTTTTTCCAAATCTACGTTCTCTTTTAAGATAACTTTTAATCGCCTGGTGAAGTTCATGCTCATCGAACGCTGGCCACATTACATCAGTAAAGTACAGTTCAGCGTAAGCAATTTGCCACAAAAGGAAATTACTTATGCGAACTTCGCCACTGGTGCGGATGAGTAGATCTACATCAGGCAAATGTTGCGTGTAAAGATGCTCATTAATTATGGTTTCATCAATACTTTCCACATTAATTATACTATTTTTAACTTTTTTGCTGATATCAATAACAGCTTGCTTGATTTCTTCTCGCGCGCCATAGCTAAGTGCCAAAGTTAAATTTGTACCCGTATTACTTTGTGTTTTTTCAATGACTTCGAGTAATTCATGGCGCACTTT
>PKDU01000058.1 GCA_002862705.1 Flavobacteriaceae bacterium | reverse complement strand
TATAAGGTTAATAAACCTAAACCATAGGCATATCTTCTTCTTTTAGTTCTGCTATTTCTAATTTTAAATCTTGAACTTAGAAACAAGCCTATTATTTTATATTTTTTTTAAATTTGAGTATGAAAAAACTAATTCTACTATTACTGTTTATTCCACTTGTTTCTTTTGGGCAGGAAACATATAAAAAAAAGTTAAAATTTAATCCTGAAATTAATTTAATAAAAGCCGAAGCGTCTTGTGGAATATGTATGTTGAATATGGAGGGCAAAGAATGTGAATTAGCTGTAAAAATTAAAGATTCAAAATATTATGTAGTTGGAACTGGAATAGATGATTACGGAGATGCTCATTCAGAAAAAGGGTTTTGTAATGCAATTAGAAAAGCAGATATTCAAGGGGAAGTAATAGAGAATAAGTTTCATATTACTTATTTTAAATTAAAGTAACTAAACCATAGGCATATCTTCTTCTTTTAGTTCTGCTACTTCTAATCCTCTTAAATAGGTTTAGTTATATTTGAATTATGAAAAGGTTGTTGTTGTTATCACTATTTATTCCACTTGTGAGTTTTGGGCAAGACCAAAGTGTTGATAATAATTATTATGATAAAAACATCTCGACAATATATTGGGAGGTTAATGGAGTTAAAAGAAATGCGATTGTATATATCCCTGAAAAAGATTTGTTAAAAAATGCGCCATTAATTTTTGTTTGGCACGGGCACGGAGGCAGTGCTGAAAAATTTATAAAAAGATTTCCGATATATAAATTTTGGAGAGAAGCAGTAGTGGTTTTTCCTCAAGGAGTTAATTCAAAATCTCCTTGGGACATTAAGGCAGAAAGAACGGGCTGGCAATACCAGATAGGAGATTATGAAGACAGAGATGTTAAGTTTTTTGATATTATGTACACTTATTTTTTGGATTCCTTTAGTATTGATGATGAAAGAATTTATTGTGTGGGCTCTTCAAACGGTGGTGCATTCACATATATGTTATTACAATTAAGGCCTAAGATTTTCGCAGCAGCAGCCCCTGCAATTACTGCAAACGTTGGTCTTAAAAGTATATATCAAATGAATCTTCCATCAATTCCAATCTTTCATACATCCGGAAAAAAAGAATTCAGTTTTTCAAAACAAAAAAAATTAGTTGATTATATAATTAATGAAAAAGAAGCTAAATATCTGGGATATTGGAATAATAATATTCTTACTAAACATTACAAAAGTGATAAAGGGGATTTAATATGGTTTACACATAATGATGGTCATAGATGGAGAACAAAAGACACTCAAATGATATTTGATTTTTTCAAAGAAATTAAACCATAGGCATATCTTCTTCTTTTAGTTTTGCCACTTCTAATCCATTGCAGCAACTAATCTTTCTAATTTATCCAATCTTTCCTCTTGGGTTTTTAGTCTCTCTATTTCTGCTTGTTGCTCTTTAAGTGCATTTATAAGCACAGGAACAAGCCCTTGATAGTTTACTGACTTAATACCATTGCTTTCAGATACAAGTTCAGGAAACACTTTCTCTATGTCTTGTGCTAAAACACCTATCTTTTGTTTCTTGTTCTCATCCTTTTTCATTGTGTAGCTCTTACCGTCTATTTGTAAAAGTTTAGATAATGTAGCCCCTAAAGAAATGATATTGGCTTTTAGACGTGCATCAGAGTTTATGTTGAGGTCTCCTGCAATGGTAGTTGAACCGTCAAATAAGACTTCAAAGGCGTTGGAACGTGACTCATCTGTACCATTTCCTATAACAAAAGCAGTGTTTTGAAGCGAGAATTCAGATGGATTAGGGGTTTCTTTGGTTTTATTGTATGCGCCAATAGCTGTTGATGCGTAATCTTGAGTAGCTGTTCCAAAGCCCATAGCAGTTGAAACACCACCACTTGCTGTTGTGTTAGTTCCCATTGCTGTAGAATCATTCCCACTTGCTTGAGTTTGGTAACCCATTGCTGTAGAATTATACCCACTTGCTGTTGTGTAATCTCCCATAGCTGTAGAATAATTTCCACTTGCTGTTGTGTTAACTCCCATTGCTGTAGAATAAGTTCCACTTGCTTGAGTTTGGTAACCCATTGCTATAGAATAATTTCCAGTGGCACCATATGTGCTGCTTGAAGAGGCTGAATAGCTCAAATCAACTGCATTAGAACCAATATCTCCGTGATTAGCAGAGTTTGATGTAGATAGTCTCACACCTGTATTACTGTTTTCTGTTACAGAAGATAAAATTCCTGAACCTACAGCTGTTACTCCGTCAAGCAAGTTTATCTCTGCTGCTGTAGCTGTTACTCCGTCAAGCAAGTTTATCTCTGCTGCTGTAGCTGTTACTCCGTCAAGCAAGTTTATCTCTGCTGCTGAAGCGGTAATAGCCGTTCCTCCGATGTATAGAGTTGATGATATATAAGTATCTCCATTAAACATTACTTTAAAAGCATCAGATTTAAAAGGTGCATAAGCTGCTGTTCCATTTCCAATAACAAAGGCAGTGTTTGAAGTACTAAATGAACTTGCACTTGTTGTAACAGAAGAACCTGAAGAATTGTATTGCCCAATTACTAATGAGGCATAATCACTTGCTGTTGTAGATTGTCCCATTGCTGTAGAATAGTTTCCACTTGCTGTTGTAGATTGTCCCATTGCTGTAGAACGAGTTCCACTTGCTGTTGTAAATTGTCCCATTGCTGTAGAAGTACTTCCACTTGCTGTTGTGCTTAATCCCATTGCTGTAGAATAAGCCCCACTTGCTGTTGTGTTTCTTCCCATTGCTACGGCATTAGTTCCTGTTGCTGAAGTGTGACTGCTATTGTCGCTCATTTGTGCATTCATACTAAATGAGATAGTTAATGCTAAAAGTGTAAATAGTTTTTTCATCTTGAATTATTTTATGTAAAAATATTTAGTAATCTGCTCTTTTAAAAGCAAAAGATTTAAAAAAATATATGTTTCATGGATCTGATATTTTTTAATCACTTTTATTAATAAATCATAGGCATATCTTCTTCTTTAAGTTCAGCAACTTCTAAACCTCTTAAGTAGGTTAGACATACATTTAAACTTGAATGTCCCATTGCTCTTTGTAGCTTGTGTAATGACCCTGTTCTTTTGAATATTTCAATAGCGCCTGAATGCCTAAATGAGTAAAGTGTTTGCCCTTGTTTTAAGAGCTTGCTTTTAGCTTTATATCTTCCCCAAAGGGTTTTAAAATATTCAGGGTTTGGAGGATCTATAAATCCCTCAAATACACTTCCACAGTCTTCCTTTTTTAGAAAAGGTTTAATGTAACTAGGGATTGGTACAATTCTATTTCTTCCTGACTTATTTCTCTCCCCAGAAAGCCTAATCTCATCAAGCCCTTTTGATATATCTCCCCAACATAATTCACGGATCTCTCTATGCGGTCTTAGTAAACATCCATAAGTGAGTAAACTACATAAGTGTAAGTTTTTATTAAAGCTTTTTATCTCATCCAAAACAGCTCCTACATCATCAAAAGGTTTATGAAGTTTTGCCTTGTTTTTTCTTGACAAAATGCCTTCCATTGGATCAGACTTCATTCCCTGTGATCTAGCTTCATTTATAAGGGCTTTTAGGTGCCTTTTAAGCGTGTTGTAGGACACTCCAGATGAATACCTTGACAGGATGTTTTTTATGGCCTTAGAATCAACTTTTGAATTTTGGATTTCATCATGAATTAACCTGTAACAATAGCTAAGCATGTCAGTATATTTTTTAGAGTAACCACCATTTAGTTTTGTATCCAATGCTTGCTTTAAATATTCAATGTCTGTGAGCTTTCCAGCTAAAACTTTTTTTGATCTAAACTCTAAAAGTTTACCATCATTTAAAAGGTGCTTGTAAACATCAGAAGCCAGAATCTTACCCATCTCAAATCTGTGCTCAATGGGATGTCTGTTTGGGTCAATAGGTGAGTTGATCCTTTTGCCGTTGTACAATCTAATCCTCTTTCCCTCTATAGAGAAAGACACATAAACAAGTTGTTTATTATCAATATGAACTTGTGGAAATCTTATTGTCATTTGCCAGTGTTTTGCCAGTTAATAATTATCTAACTGTGCACTTCACTGGAAATAAATAAGTTATAAAAGATTGGTTCTTGACTGCCAGTCAAGCGCTCTAGCCAACTGAGCTACATCCCCTATTACTTCAATGCGCGCTCCCCGCCTTACCGAACGCTACGTTTGGGCGGGTAGCCAACTGAGCCCCGCCAGAATGTCTCGTCGGGCGGGTACAGCCCCGATGAAAGCAAAAATAAACCATTTTTTGTTCTATTGCCTTATTAAGGCAGATAAATAGCTAGGCAAGGCAGCAATAGACGCCATAATACCATCGGGCGTAATTGGACTTTGTTCCAGCAGTGCTTTTCGATACTTACCTGTTTGCACCAATACCGCATGATAGCCCGCATTTTGGGCACCTTCAATATCATTAATTAAGTCATCACCCACCATAAGCAATTCATTTGCAGCCGCCTTTAAAAGCGCACTGCCCATCTCAAAAAAAGCAGCGTTGGGCTTGCCCACTATATGCGCCTTTTTTGCCGTAGCATGCTCCAGTGCCGCCACAAAAGCACCACTGTCTAGCATCAGTCCTTTGTCGGTTTGAAAATAACGCCCCTTGTGTAGTGCAATCAGCTCAGCGCCCTCAAGTAGTTGATTCATTAAGCTGTTTAGCAAATCGTAATCCCAATGGTTGCCAATGTCGCCAACAACAATCGCTTCTGGATCGTCCTCAACAGAAGGCGGATAGTCGGCTTGTGCAGCCTCAGCCAGCACCAATCTACAGCGAGTCAGCCCCATTTTTTGTAGCTGTAGGACGCCTGCATAGTTGGCACTCAACAATTCATTTTCGCTAATGTTAAGACCCAAGTGTTGGAGTTTAGCAACAAGCGCACTTCTAGACAAGGTGGTGTTATTTGTTACAAAACGATATTCAATGCCCTGTGCGCGTAGCCAAGCAAGGGTTTCGTTTCCGCCAGGAATCAATTTGTCCCCCACATAAAATACCCCATCTAAATCAAACAATACGCCTTTAATGGATTTCATAACCTATCAATCGTTTATTCCGTATTTTTGCATCGTTGCTTAACAACAAAGATATGGGGAATCAAAACATAAATGAAGGAGTACATGTGCACAATGTAGCTGCCGTAGCTACCATTAGCTTTGCACACCCCAAGCACAATTGTTTTCCGCAAGCACAATTAAAAGCACTCACCGCAGCAATTGACACTTGCGCTCAAGACGATACCGTTCGAGTAATATTATTGCAAAGTGATCCCACAAAGGCCTTTTGTGCCG
Organism: Flavobacteriaceae bacterium; assembly: GCA_002862705.1. Classification (GTDB taxonomy): domain Bacteria; phylum Bacteroidota; class Bacteroidia; order Flavobacteriales; family Flavobacteriaceae; genus UBA7446. The sequence goes on along the minus strand of PKDU01000058.1, from coordinate 10,589 downwards.
GCGCATCTTTTGATGAACTATTAGCCGTACAAACACCCCAGCAAGGCAAACGCTTTTTTATGGGTTTTGCTAATCTGATAAATACCATGCGCCTGTGTTCTAAACCTATTGTTGGTCGTATTCATGGAAAGGCAATCGGCGGAGGTGTTGGTATCGTAGCGGCTTGTGATTATGCCATTGCGACTACTACCGCAGCCGTACGTCTTTCAGAACTTGCTATAGGGATTGGTCCTTTTGTGATTGCACCTGCCGTAGCTCGTAAAATGGGGTCAGCCGCAATTGCTTCTTTAGCGTTGCAACCCAAAGAATGGAAAACAGCTGCATGGGCCTTATCACAAGGGTTGTATGCAGAAGTACACCCTGATTTTGAAACCGCCAATAGCGCTGCTATGGCCTTGGCAAAACAGCTGGCAACCTATGCGGCAGATGCCGTAGCCGAGCTCAACAAAACCCTTTGGGCAGACACCGATCATTGGGCCGAACTATTACCAAATAACGCCGAAATTTCTGGGCGGCTCTTATTGCTTCCAGAAACACAAGCCACTCTCAAACAGCTTAAATCAAACACATGAGCAACATTCGTATAACCAAAAGTTTTTCATTCGAAACAGGCCACGCCCTTTATGGCTATGATGGTTTGTGTAAAAACGTACATGGACACAGCTATAAACTGGATGTTACGGTCATTGGCACACCCATAAAAGACAGCAACAATGTTAAGTTTGGAATGGTCATTGACTTTACAGACCTTAAGAAAATAGTAAAATCCGAAATCGTAGAAGTTTTTGACCACGCTACGGTATTTAATCAAAACACCCCACACGTCAAATTAGCCAAAACCCTATCGGATAGTGGGCACAAAGTTTTGTTGGTAGACTACCAACCTACTAGCGAAGAGATGATCATTGATTTTGCAACTAAGATAAAGGCAAAGCTGCCCAATTCCATCCAACTACATCATTTGCGTCTGCAAGAAACGGCCACCTCTTTTGCTGAGTGGTTCGCTGCAGACCAGTAATTCGTACTTTTGCATTATGAACATTCCCGAGGGTAAAAAAGTTTACTTCGCTTCTGACAATCACTTGGGCGCACCCACCGCCGAGAAAAGCCGCATACGCGAAAAGCAGTTTGTCGCTTGGTTGGATAGCGTCAAAGAAGATGCAGCCGCCATTTATCTTATGGGTGACTTGTTCGACGTTTGGATTGAATACAGGCGTGTTGTTCCCAAGGGGTTTGTACGTGTATTGGGCAAACTAGCCGAACTTACCGATAGCGGCATTCCCATCTACTTCTTTGTGGGCAATCACGACATGTGGATGAAGGGGTATTTTGAAGAAGAACTGGGCATTCCCGTCTATTACGAGCCCAAAGAAATCACACTTAATAACAAGAAATTGTTAATTGGACACGGAGACGGATTAGGTCCTGGCGACAAGGGATATAAGCGTATGAAAAAGGTATTTTCCAACACATTAATGCAATTCATGTTCCGCTGGATTCATCCAGATTTAGGCTTGCGTTTCGCACAATACCTTTCGCTTAAAAACAGATTGATATCTGGAGACGAAGACAAAAAATACGACGGACCAGACAGTGAATGGCTGGTGCACTATTGCCGAAAAAAACTAGCAACTACAGACCTGGACTATTTTGTGTTTGGTCACCGTCATTTACCGCTTGATATTGCGTTGCCCAAAAATGCCCGCTATATCAATTTGGGTGATTGGATTGAGTACAATACGTATGCGGTCTTTGACGGAGAAAAACTGGCCCTTACCACTTGGGATGATTGAAAATAAAGAACACGATTACGAATATGCGGTATTGATAGGCATCATCAATCAGGAGCAATCCGCACAGCAAGTCAGCGATTACTTGGACGAGTTGGCTTTTTTGACCTTGACCGCAGGAGGTGAAGTAAAAAAACGCTTTACGCAAAAGTTAGACACCCCACACCCAAAGACCTTTATAGGAAGCGGAAAAATGGAAGACGTGCGTGCTTACGTCAAATCACACGACATCAGCACGGTTGTTTTTGACGACGAGCTAACACCTGCCCAACAAGCCAATATAGAAGAACTATTAAAGTGTAAGATTTTAGACCGCACCGGATTAATCTTAGACATATTTGCGCAACGCGCCAAGACCAGCTATGCTCGCACCCAAGTGGAATTGGCACAATATCAATATTTACTCCCTAGACTAAAGGGATTATGGACGCACTTGGAACGTCAACGTGGCGGTATTGGCATGCGTGGTCCTGGTGAAACGGAAATTGAAACCGATCGGCGAATTGTCCGCGATAAAATATCCTTATTAAAGAAAAAACTTACCACCATAGACCGCCAGATGGCAACCCAACGCGGCAACCGAGGGTCGTTGATTCGTGTAGCACTGGTAGGGTATACCAATGTGGGAAAATCTACTTTGATGAACGTGCTTAGTAAAAGTGACGTGTTTGCCGAAAACAAGCTCTTTGCTACGCTGGATACCACCGTTCGCAAGGTTGTGATTGGTAACCTACCTTTTTTACTATCCGACACGGTTGGATTTATTCGCAAGCTGCCAACGCAGCTCGTAGAAAGTTTTAAAAGTACCCTTGACGAGGTGCACGAGGCTGATTTGTTGCTGCATGTAGTTGATATTGCCCATCCACAATTTGAGGCGCATATTGCTTCGGTAAACGAACTGCTGGCAGAGCTTAAGGTTCAGGACAAGCCCACGCTGATGGTTTTTAACAAAATCGATGCCTATAAGGCCGAAGCCTATGACGAAACGGACCTCGTTCTTGAGCGTGGCAGCGAGCACTACAGTTTAGAGGAGTGGAAAGAGACATGGATGTCTAAAACGGAAGGAGATGCTGTGTTTGTTTCAGCCGCCAAAAAAACCAATATGGAATATTTTCGGAACCGTGTGTATAAAAAAGTACGTGAACAACACATTACGCGCTTTCCTTACAATCATTTTTTGTATTTAGAAATAGAAGTGGAGGAATAAGCTTACTTCAGCTTCATACGCAGCCCAATTCCAAATACTTGCCTTACCTGAAGGTTTTTTACTGCATTGTCATCGTATACTAATTGTATGATGAGATTGGTTGAAATACGGTCATTGACTTTCATTTCAGTGCTTAGCTGATAATCTAAGTCCACATTTTCAGCCTTATCTAGGTAGTCTGAATACAGCCCTAAGCGTTGTTCGAGCGTGATGTTTTCTAGTGGTGAAAATTTATAAAAGGCATTAACCGAGGCACCCAATTCAAAGCGGTGGTTATCCCCTTTGCGCACACCAAAGTATTTTTGCCCTTCTTGCAAATCGGCGGTAAACTTTCTGCTCACGAGCGTAAGTCGTTGGGTAAAGGGCGCAATGTTCACCCAAAGGTCTTTGCTTTTTTTCCAGTACAAACCAACACCTAATTGAATATATACAGGAGAGAAAAATTGCGTTCTCAAGCTTCTGGTTTCTTCACCTTCGCTGTCTTTTCCAAAAGTATAACCGCGGGCAAACTGCGTCTTTACGCCAAAAACCGTTGAGTAACTCCATTCTTTAGAGAAGCTTTTCCCTAAAAATGATTGCAAGTCAATTCGGTCGTTGGTTTTACGTAAAAATTTGGTGCCAGTGATTTTAGTCAAACCAAAGTCTCCTAAAAACTTGGTATCCCAATTCCAGCCATTTTTTTTGAAGCTAATATCGTAGTCCGTATGGAAGCTAAGCGAAATGCTGTTTTGACCCCCAGATGCCCATTCGCTAAAGGCAGACTGGTTGAACAAAAAAGTTGCGTTACCGCCTCTTTTCCAGCCTTCATCTGAAGGAGCTATGGAATCATTTTGAGCAATTAACAGTTGGGAGGCAATTAGGGCTATAAGGGGATATCTCATTAAGTATAAAGGTTTAGGGTTTCTTATACAAAGGTACAGAAGAGCAGGCTTCTCCGAAAGATAATTTTTTAACAATTGGGGTTAATTTAGCAGCCAACATTCCCAGCGCTTGTTCTGGCACGGGCTTGTTTGAGCAGCCTTTAATCATCACGAGGCCATCTTGGTAGGGTGTAAAATCCATAAGCGCCAGTTGCTCGGTAAAAAGCTGCTGTTCCAAATCAGCTGCTGTTCCCACTACAACATACCTAGCCATGGGCTGTAAATGGGTAACCACCAGCAATGTTGCCCATTGCGGTACCAGAACATCATCTGGGCAATGCAGGGCTACAAATTGATCTCGATAGATGTTCCAATCATGAGATTGAAGTCTTTGGCGGAAGGTCTGCTCGCGCAAAACAATCCCGTCATCTAAAAAAGCAGTAATGGAAAGCAGGGTGCGCCTTCCCTCTTGGTAGAGTTCTTCCAAGTCAATAACTTGAAGCGCACTGTTTGCCACACGATTGATAATTTGGTCACTCATTATAAAAACCCAAGTTCTAGTTTAGCTTCTTCACTGATTAAATCTCGTGTCCATGGCGGGTCAAAAGTGAGCTCTAGTTCAACCTCATTGACTTCGTCTAGTTCACGGACTTTTTCCTTTACTTCTTGTGGCAAACTTTCAGCCACAGGGCAGTTTGGTGTGGTGAGGGTCATCAAAATTTTGACATCATTATCTTGATTGACAAAAACGTCATAAATGAGTCCTAGCTCGTAGATATCAACCGGAATTTCGGGATCGAAAATCGTCTTGAGTACACGAACAATTTTTTCGCCAAGTGCTTCAGTATCCATAGTTAAGAGAGTTGTGTTTGATACGCCAAGGCGTACATTTTAAGTTGTTTTATCATGGACACCAATCCGTTGGCACGGGTAGGCGATAGGTGTTCTTTGAGTCCAATCTCGTCAATAAAATGGGTTTCGGCAGCCAAAATTTCTTTGGGCGGTTGATTGGAAAACGCACGAATCAAAATGGCAATGATGCCTTTGGTAATGATGGCATCGCTGTCTGCCGTAAAAACAATTTTATCGTCGTCTAGTTCGGCGTGAACCCAAACCTTACTTTGACAACCTTTGATGATGTTGTCATCCGTTTTGTAGGCTTGGTCAATAAGCGGAAGTGATTTGCCGAGTTCAATCATATACTCATAGCGCTGCATCCAGTCGTCAAACATGGAAAATTCAGATACAATTTCGGCTTGTTCGGTAGCTATACTCATAGGATAAAGATAAGAATTAACGCAACATGCCCACGGCTTTTTCTACACCAGCTATAAATCGTGCTACTTCTTCGTGGGTATTGTAAAAAGCAAAGGACGCTCTAACGGTACCTGGAATTTGGAAATGATCCATAATGGGTTGGCAACAGTGATGTCCCGTTCGAACCGCAATGCCCATTTTATCTAAGAGCGTACCAATGTCATAAGGATGTAGCCCTTCGACATTGAAAGAAATTACGGCCACTTTGTTGTCGACATCACCATATATGTGTAAGCCCTCAATTTTTCTAAGCTTTTCGGTAGCATGGCGCATTAAATCGTTTTCATGGGTAGCAATGGCATCAAAACCAATGTTATTCATATAATCCACTGCAGCACCAAAGCCCACACCGCCAGCAATATTGGGCGTTCCTGCCTCAAACTTATGAGGTAAATCGGCATAGGTGGTTTTTTCAAAAGTTACTTGATCAATCATTTCTCCACCGCCTTGATAAGGGGGAAGTTTGCGTAACCACGCTTCTTTACCATATAAGGCACCCATTCCTGTAGGACCGCATATTTTATGTGCCGATGTGGTATAAAATTCAACATCTAATGCCTGTACATCGGGAATTATATGGGGAGTGGCTTGCGCACCATCGATAAGCACGGCAGCGCCAACGGCATGGGCCTTTTCAATAATTTCTTCAATGGGGTTGATGATGCCGAGTGCATTGGACACATGATTGACAAAAACCACTTTGGTTCGATCCCCAAGCAAATCGGCATAGACACTCATGTCCAAGGTGCCGTCTTCGGTAATGGGAATTACCTTTAGCTGTGCCCCTGTGCGCTCACAGAGCATTTGCCAAGGCACAATATTAGCGTGATGCTCCAATGCTGAAACGATGAGTTCATCTCCTTTTTCCAAGAATGACGCAAAACCATTGGCAACGAGGTTAATGGAATGTGTTGTTCCTGATGTAAAGATAATTTCGTGCGCCTGTGCGGCATTAAAATGCGTTTGTATTTTTTGTCGCGCTGCTTCAAACTGATCCGTTGCTTCTTGGCTAAGTGCGTGTACGCCCCTGTGAATGTTGGCATTGGTATGCTTATAATAATCGCTGATGGCATCAATCACAGCAAGTGGTGTCTGCGAAGTCGCTGCATTGTCTAAATACACCAACGGCTGTCCGTTTACTTGGCGTTGTAATATGGGAAAATCAGCGCGTATTTGCGTAATATCAAGCGTAGTGCTATACATCAAAGCCAATATTTACACCCAGTTTTTCGGCAATCAATTTATTGATGCGCTTTTTAACCGAGTCGATTTTAACACTTTGAAGCACATTGCTTGCAAAGGCATAAGTCAATAAGCCTCTTGCTTCTTTTGTGGGGATGCCACGTGTTTGCATGTAAAACAACGCATCTTCGTCTAACTGACCTATGGTACAGCCATGACTACACTTCACGTCGTCGGCGAAAATCTCCAACTGAGGCTTGGTATTGATGCTTGCCTTATCATTCATTAAAATATTATTGTTCTGCTGAAAGGCATTTGTTTTTTGCGCCTCTTTTTCTACAATTATTTTTCCGTTAAATACACCCGTTGATTTTTCAGCAAAAATCCCTTTATAGTCTTGGTGGCTTTCGCTATTTGGTTGGGCGTGGTGCACCAAGGTGTGGTGATCCACAAACTGGCTGCCCTCAATAAGTGTAATGCCTTTCATCGTGGAGTTGATTTCTGGATCCTTATGATAGAAATTTAGGTTGTTTCGGGTTAGTTTTCCGCCAAACGAGAAGGTGTGCACTTTGGCATGACTGTGCTTTCGTTGTGAAATATAGGTGCTGTCAATAAGCGAAGCCGTTGTTTGGTCGTTTTGAATTTTGTAGTAATCCAATTGAGCATTTTGCTCGGTAAAAATTTCGGTTACCACATTGGTAAACGATTCGTTTGTTGTTAAGCTTTGATGGCGCTCCACAATTTGTATTTCCGCATTTTTCTCAACCACGATGAGGTTGCGCGGTTGCAGCAATAGACTTGGATTTTTATCCGTGGTAAAATGGATGATTTGCACGGGTTTCTCCACCAGCTTCCCTTCTGGAACATGAATGTATGCCCCCTCTTTTGTAAAGGCCGTATTGAGCGCTGTTAACGAAGCGTCTTTTGCTGCAATTTGGTTGAAGTATTTCTTAATTGTAGCTGCATACTTTGGCTTGGTGAGTGCCGCCGAAAGCAAGCAAACATCAACGCCTACATGTGTGGTTTCCGATAGATAAGCGTTATAAATACCGTCTACAAAAACAATTTTATACGTATCAACATCTTGTAAGATGTATTCTTTTACCTCGTCTAATTTTAGACTTACTTCCTCTTTAGGGAAAACCGTATAGTTCGTTTTGATGAGGTTACGCAAAGGCGTGTATTTCCAGTCTTCTTCTTTTTTGGTAGGAAAGCCTTGCTGTTCAAAAACTTCAATGGCAGCCGCACGCTGATCTTGCAGCTTATGTTGCGGGCCATCTTGAGCGTCAAACGCCAAGTATGAAGACAATAAGGTTTCTTTTAGATCCATTAGGCGCCTTGTTTTATCCAGTCGTATCCTTTTTCTTCTAACTCTAGGGCGAGCTCTTTGGTCCCAGACTTCACAATTTTACCATCGTGTAGGACGTGAACAAAATCAGGAACAATGTGCTCAAGTAAACGTTGGTAGTGCGTGATAACAACAATTGCTCTATCCTTGCCCCTAAGCTTGTTTACGCCATTGGCTACAATACGCAAGGCATCAATGTCCAAGCCCGAATCGGTTTCGTCCAATATGGCAAGCTTGGGTTCAAGCATGGCCATTTGAAAAATTTCATTTCGCTTCTTTTCGCCACCAGAAAAACCTTCGTTTAGTGAGCGCGACAAAAACCGGGAATCAATTTCCAAAAGGGCTGCCTTTTCACGAATTTTTTTCAGCATTTCGTTGGCAGGCATGTCTTCCAAGCCTTTTGCTTTTCGGTTTTGGTTGATGGCTGTTTTTATAAAATTAGTTACCGTTACGCCAGGAATTTCAACGGGATATTGAAAAGACAAAAAGATGCCTTTGTGCGCACGTTCGTCAGCACTTAAATCAGCAATATCCTCTCCATCAAACAAAATTGTTCCTCGAGAAATTTCATAATCTTCATGACCAGCAACAACGGTCGAAAGCGTGCTCTTTCCAGAGCCGTTTGGCCCCATGATGGCATGTACTTCTCCAGGCTTTACGTCTAGGTTAATGCCTTGTAAAATGGTTTTGCCTTCACAGCCGGCATGTAAATTGTCTATGCTTAGCATATATTAATTGTTGGGTTTGATACTTGTTTTGTCCGTTGGATTCACCAAAGAATCGATATCGGTTATTCGGATGAGTTTATCCCAGCCTTCATCAGCAGTATTGTCTTCCACGACTCCTTTGATATACACAGGAATCATGTCATATTCGTCGCGCTTAATGGGTGTGCACAAGTCGTGTAGTTCGTGCATTTTTTCATCAATAATAACGCCGTATATTTCAGTGCCAGTATTGAGCACAGCAGCATCGGCCAGATATAGAAATTCGCCAAAAAACTGTGGGTTTTCAGCTGATTTTTTTGGTGTTTGTGTGCAAGAGACTACAAACGTTAAGATTAAAATAAAAATGGATTTTTTCATGAAATAGGGGATTTATCCAACAGAGCCTTCCAAGGAAATCTCAAGTAGCTTTTGGGCTTCCACAGCAAACTCCATGGGCAGTTTATTTAAAACTTCTTTACTAAAACCATTTACGATAAGCGCAATGGCTTTTTCGGTATCTATACCACGCTGGTTACAATAGAATATTTGGTCTTCGCCAATTTTACTGGTCGTGGCTTCGTGTTCTATTTTGGCGCTTTTGCTCTTTGCCTCAATGTATGGGAACGTGTGTGCGCCACAGGCATTGCCCATCAGCAGCGAATCGCATTGCGAAAAGTTCCGTGCGTTTTTGGCATTGGCGCCAACTTTTACCAATCCGCGGTAACTGTTGTGCGATTGCCCTGCCGAAATACCTTTTGAAATAATGGTACTCTTGGTGCGTTTGCCCAAGTGAATCATTTTGGTTCCTGTATCGGCTTGTTGGTGATTGTTGGTAACGGCAATCGAATAAAACTCGCCAATGCTATCGTTTCCTTTTAAAATACAAGAAGGATATTTCCAAGTAACGGCAGAGCCTGTTTCTACTTGCGTCCACGATATTTTGGAACGCTCGTGACAGATGCCTCGTTTGGTCACAAAATTAAAAACGCCGCCAACGCCGTCTTTGTCTCCCGGGAACCAGTTTTGGACGGTAGAATATTTTATTTCGGCATCGTCAAGGGCAACGAGTTCCACCACAGCTGCGTGCAATTGGTTTTCATCACGTGCAGGTGCAGTACAGCCTTCTAAATAACTCACATAACTACCTTCATCAGCAATCACAAGCGTACGCTCAAACTGACCTGTTCCCGCTTGATTGATGCGGAAGTAGGTAGACAGCTCCATGGGGCAGCGAACGCCCTTAGGAATATAGCAAAACGACCCATCAGAAAACACCGCTGAATTAAGCGCCGCGTAGTAGTTGTCGGTTCGTGGAATAACAGAACCAATATATTTCTTAACCAATTCGGGGTGCTCTTTGATGGCTTCTGAAATGGAGCAGAAAATAATGCCTTTCTCTGCCAAGGTATCTTTAAAGGTCGTGGCAACCGAAACAGAATCCATTACGATATCAACGGCAACACCAGCCAATTTTTTTTGTTCCTCCAGTGAAATACCCAGTTTTTCAAAGGTTTTAAGCAGCTCGGGGTCTACTTCGTCAAGGCTGTCGTATTTGACCTGCGCCTTGGGTGCAGAATAATAAGCAATACTCTGCAAGTCGGGCTTTTTGTAATTTACATTTGCCCAATCGGGCGCTTCCATCTGTTGGAATTTTTCAAAAGCTTCTAGTCGCCATTTGGTCATCCAAGCGGGTTCGCCTTTGCGAGTAGAAATCGCACGTATAATATCTTCATTAAGCCCAACAGGGAACGTATCCGATTCTATATCGGTATAAAATCCGTATTCGTACTCTTTTGTTTCGAGCTCTTTTTTTAATTCTTCTTCGGTGTATGCCATAGCATTTGTTTAAAGCGAAAAACTCTCCCCACAACCACAGGTGCGGTTGGCGTTTGGATTGTTGAATACAAATCCCTTGCCATTTAATCCACCTGAGTATTCTAATGTTGTTCCTACAAGATACAAAAAGCTTTTTTTATCTACCACAATGCGCACATCGTTGTCTTCAAAAACTTTGTCGTCTGCAACAAGGTTGGCGTCAAACTTAAGCTCATAGGACAAGCCCGAACAGCCACCACTTTTTACGCCTACGCGTACAAAGTGCGAGGCAATATCCACGCCGTCGCTCTGCATCATCTGCACTACTTTTTCTTTTGCCTGTGACGAAACTTTTATCATAGC
>PKDU01000029.1 GCA_002862705.1 Flavobacteriaceae bacterium | reverse complement strand
AGCCGCACTATGGTGTGAGTACGGGTAAGTATAAATTGATACACTACTATTATGACATGGATGAATGGGAGCTTTTTGACTTAGAAAACGACAAAAACGAAATGCAGAATTTATATGGAAAGCTAGGCTACGAAAAAATTACATTTACCCTTAAGCAAAAGATAAAATCATTGCAAAAACAATATAAGGACGACATGTCACTTGATGAAATGCGCGCCATGACAGACATGGTGGTGAAGCGCGTTTATAGCGAACGAAACAATTAAAAAAAGGTATTTCATGCCAAAAGCTGTTGTTGTTTTATCTCTTATACTAACCCTTGCTTTTACTTTTGACGCAAGAAGCCAAGAAGTTAAAAAAACCAAGGTTTTGATTTTTGCCGGACAATCTAATATGGATGGTAAGGGCGATGGCTTAATGCTTAATAAGAACGAAATCAGGGACTTAAGAATTGCGGGAAAAAAAGTAAAATTCGTTTTCGACAGCAGTATGGGAAGAATTAACGATAATCCGATAACCAGTATCCGTGGAGATTTAAAACTCACGGATCCGCTTCCGCAACATAAAAAAAAGTATCGTATATCAAAGAGTTTTGGTCCTGAGCTTTTTTTGGGAATAGAATTAAACAAAGCATATCCTAATCAAGATTTTTTATTTATTAAAAGGTCTCAAGGGCATACCTCTTTGCACGGCAGTTGGAATCCAGAGTGGGATCGCGAAAAAGCTGCAATTTTTAATGAAGAAAACTATCCAAAACTCTACTATGAATTACTTGAATTAATTGATTCACAAGTTGGAAACTTAAAAAAAGACTCCTTTGAAATTACAGGTGTTTTTTGGGTACAAGGAGAAAAAGATAGTAGTATTAAGAATTATGGAGATATACCATCAAAAAACTACTATAAAAACCTCAAAAACGTAGTCACTAGCCTAAGAACACATTTAAACTTAGAGAAGTTACCCTTTTTTATTTTACAAGTGGGCTCTGGAGAAGTTGTAGCTTCGATGAAGCGACTTTCAAAAGAAGACAAAAATGTTTATTTTATTCCTCAAGAGTTTAATCCAAAAAGCAAATATTTTTATCCAAAATATAAGCACAAATGGAATGGAGTCCCCGTAGGTCATTATAACTATGAAGGGATGAAGAAAATTGGTATCAGATTTTTTGAGTCGTATAATGCAACACGTATAAAATGATTTATAGATTTTTATTTTTAGTGCTTATAACAACTATTTACGCCCAAACGAACAGGCCTAATATCATATGGCTTGTTAGTGAAGACCAATCGCCAGTATTCTTTCCCATGTATGGTGACGATACCGTTTCGCTACCAAACCTTTCACAATTGGCAGAAGACAGTGTCATTTATGACAATATGCACGCAACAACACCTGTGTGTTCTCCTGCACGAAGTGCTATTATCACGGGCATGTATCCCACTACCTTGGGTACCCACAACATGCGCACCTTCAACGAGGGCCGGAAAACCAATCAGCCCCAACTAGGCATCCCCAGCTATTCACCAAAATTCCCTGACTATATCCGCCCCTTTACCGCCTATATGCGAGAAGCTGGATACTATTGCACCAACAGTAATAAACAGGACTACAACTTTAAGATAAGCGACGATGCTTGGGACCAAAGTTGTCGCTACTGTAAGGGCAGGCAAAAGGCAAATATCCACTGGAGAAATCGTGCCGCTGGACAACCCTTTTTCGCGGTATTTAATTTTCAAATCACACACGAGTCTCAAATTTGGAAACAACATAACAACAAGCGTTATGTAACCCCAGACGAGGTTACTAATATCCCGCCTTATTTTCCTAACGACCCAATCATTAGAGCGGATATGGCCATCAACTACAGCAATTTGGTCCGCATGGATAAAGAGATAGGTGCCATCATTAGCGAATTAAAAGAACAGGGCTTGTATGACAATACCTATATCTTTTTTTACAGCGATCACGGCGGACCCTTCCCTAGACACAAGCGTGCTATTTATGACTCGGGTACAAAAGTACCGCTCATGATTAAGTTGCCAAAAAACGCAAACGCGGGCAATCGCAACGACGACCTGTGGAGTTTTGTGGATTTGGCTCCAACTGTATTGCAACTGGCGCAAATTCCCCTGCCGAACTACCTTCAGGGCATGTCCATTTTAGATAAAAAGACCAAGCCTAGAAAATATTTGGTAACGGCATCTGACAGGTTTGATGGTCAAGTAGATCGCATCAGATCGATTAAAACCAAGCGGTACAAGCTTATTAAGAACTATGATGTTTCCATTCCTCATGCATTGGATGTTAAGTATAGAAAAAAGATGCCCATGATGCGTCGTATGATCACACTAAGCGAAAAAGGGTTGTTGGACAAAAACGCCCAACGCTGGTTTGATACCCCAAAAGCAGCGATAGAGTTTTACGACTTGCAAAAAGATCCCTTTGAGCTCAATAACTTGGCTGACAAAGCATCCTACCGAAAAAAACTACGCAAATTCAATAACCTATTGGAGCAATGGATTATTGACACACATGATTTGGGCCGCTTGCCCGAACAAGAGATTATCGACTATTCAGTCAATTGATTGTTTTCAATTTCCCAAAAAATCGTACTTTTTAGGTGTGAAAACTTGATTTCACGTACTATACTTTAGCCCGTGTGGACTGGGTTTTATAATATAGTCGCGGGTGGAGAGAACGCACCCGGATCAATCGTTACGATAAGTTTAACTCCGTAAATTTTAGAAATTATGGAAGATAAAATTATAGTAGCACTCGAGCCTAACCAAGGCCATGCTTTGGCCATGCTTGAAGAACTCGCAGAAGAGAAGAAATAAGCTCCAAGTTTATTTTTACACAAAACGGCTCAACAGAGCCGTTTTTTTGTTTTGTAAAAAAAGCAAACAGTGTTTTAAAAGCAGCGCTTTGATTGTCATTATCTAGTTGTCTTGGGCTTGATCCGATAGATCCCTTCATACTCAACAGCAATATGGATATAGCCGTAAGGACCCATAATCACATCACGCACACGTCCAATATCGGCAGCTATTTTTTCGCGTGCTACTACTTTGTTGTCGCGAACCGTTAGGCGTTCTAAGTATGATTTCTTCAGCGAGCCGGCCAGAATACTTCCTTTCCAGTCAGGGTATTTGTCACCCGTGACAAATGCCATTCCCGATGCTGCTATCGAAGGCACCCAGTAGTAGAACGGTTGCTCCATGCCTGGCAATGAACGGTTTTTGGTGATGGTGGTTCCCGAATAATTTTTGCCATAGGTAATCTTGGGCCAGCCAAAGTTTTTTCCTGCTTCGATGATATTGATTTCATCACCGCCACGCGGCCCGTGTTCGTGTGCCCAAACCGCACCCGTTTCAGGGTGAATCGTTAGCCCTTGTGGGTTGCGGTGCCCATAAGAATATATGGCTTCCTTAGCACCATCTACGCCTACAAAAGGGTTGTCATTTGGAATACTTCCGTCATCGTTTAAGCGGTAAATTTTGCCGTTATCTCGTGTAATATCTTGTGGATTTAGGTCTCGTTCCCCTCTATCACCCACAGAAAAATACAGGTATCCGTCTGCATCAAAAACGATACGTGAGCCAAAGTGTACGCCTTTTTTGGTGTCTGGCATGGCCTTATACAGCAGCTTTACATCTGACAAAGTATTTCCTATCAGTAAAGCAGTATACAAACCTGTATTCCCTCCAGACGCATCTTCATTGGCGGTTGCCATAGTAAAATAGATCCTGTTATTTTGTTCAAAATCGGGGTGGAGGGCAATGCCCATCAAGCCGCCCTGACCCCGTACATAGGTAGTGGGTAAACCAGAAATCTCATTTTTTTTGCCGTATTGAAAGCGTATTAACTTTCCTTCTTTTTCTGTGTACAACAAACTCCCATTGGGCAGAAATACCATTCCCCACGGTACTTCTACATCAGGAACAACAAGCTCAGTAGTATAGGATACACTTGTTGGTGTTTTAAGAGGAGGCGTATTTTCTTTTTGGGCACAAGCGGTTTGGCTTAATATGAACGTTAGACAAACCAGATTGATAATGTTTTTTTTCATTGGGAAACTAAGTTTAGTCACAAATATACCAAATCTATAACTGCACTCGAACACGCGCAAAGGCTTGGCGCATGGCAGCAGGCTCAAAGTAGCGTCCACCAAAGGCATTGATGCGGATATTGTCATAGTAATGCGCGTTGGCAATATTGTGAATACCCATTGTCCAAGTGGTTATGCCCCATTTGCGTTGCGCATACAGGTCAGCTGTCCAAAACTTTGGTACTTCAATAAGGTTTTTAGAGTCGGCAAAACGTTTGCCTACATGGCGCAGGTTTAGCGATACGGCAGTGTTTCCAAAAAGGTGGTGTAGGCTTGCGCTGAACTGACTTCTAGGTACGTTGGGAAGGTCATTACCGTCTTGGGTTTTAAATGTTCCTTGGCTATAATTGAGTTTTAGGGTGGCAGTTTTTGCCATGCGAAAGTTGGCCGTGGCCTCAATCCCTTTTCTATCTACGCGGCCAATATTCCTAAAAAAATCTTGCCCTGGAAAAGCGCTAAGCTCATAGGATAAAATTTCGTCTTCTGTTGTTGTTGTAAACAGCGTAACCGAAGCATCAAAGATTTTTGTTTTTAAGCGCACACCAACTTCTATTTCTTCTGATTGTTGGGGCGCTAGCATATTGTTAAAGCCAGTTTCACCTGTTGGATTGGCAGATAGTTCATTGAGCGATGGTGTTTCAAAGCCTGTTCCCCAGCGGATATAACTGCTTAGGCTGGGCGAAAAACTATAAAATACCGCGATAGCAGGAGAGTAGGCAGATAGGTTTTTTTTGTCTGAATTACTGCCCATAAAATCAACGAGCTGAATGCGGTGGGTATCGGCACGAAGCGTGGCACGTAAGCGCCAATCGTTAAGGGCTAATTCTACAATGCCATAGGCACCCAGTGTATAAAAGCGTTCGCTTTGATCTAGGGTAGCGGTTCCTTTTTCTCCCAAGATGTTTTTAAACCTATTCCTTCCGTCTCTTTGGGCTGCTGCTTCAACCCCATATTGCCACAACCACCGCTTTTTACGTCCGTCTTTTTGCATACCAAGACCGTAGTAGCTACGTCCCAAATCAATTTGTCCACCAAACTCAAAAGGCAGTTTCGCGTTTAGATTGCGTCTTGTAAAAAAACCATAAGCGGTCCATTTGTTGTTGTGCCAACGCGCCGTGAATTGATGTTGTTGCACCTTTTCACCTGCTTTATAATCTAGGTTTCGCTGCCTTGCTTGATTTCGGTTTTCTGTTACTTCAGCGGCTGTGAGTCCGCCAGCATCCAATGCCATTGGGCTGTTAAAATAGCTGTAATCAACAGTTAGTTTATTTCCATTGGTAGTACGGAATGTATTGGACAGATTTATGAGGCTGTTTTCATAGCCACTCCAATGGCGGTAACCCCGGTATTTTTTGTGTTCTACAATGGCGCGAAAAAGGTTATTTTCTTTTTTGGAACCGTAGCTACCAACCAAGTGCTGGGTACCAAAGTCTCCGAATGTAGCAGTAAGCGTTTGTTCGTTTTTTATCGGCGTGCTTTTGAGCATGATAACACCACCCGATGCATTGCCATACAGCCCACTAGAAACGCCCCGAATAACTTCAATAGTTCCCATGGACGATAACGGAATGTGGTCCAATTGTGTCTGTCCATCGGGTGTTGTAACGGGGATGCCGTCCCACAACACCTTAATGCCACGAATGCCAAAAGTGGCTCGTGTACCAAACCCACGAATGGAAATGCGTGTGTCCTGACTGAAATTTTGCTGGCTGCTGACAAATAAGCTGGGTACGCCTTGTAATAACTCGCCAATGTCTTGTTTTAGTAGTAGGCTGTCTTGTGCTACAGTGGTCTGGCTTAGGGGTTGAATACTGCTTTGTATGCGCTGTGCACGTAAAACTACTTCTTCTAACTGTTGCACTTGCGCATGGCAAATTGCGGAAAAAAGCAACATAAAGTTTAAAGTCCTACGCATCGTTTGTGTAAAGATCAACCAGGCCTGGTGGCGTATTAACGTATATGGATTTTGTTTCTCTTTTAACCTCCAAAATAATCTCATCAACTATTGGGATTAAAGCTATTTTTTTACCAAAGGAAACTTCAATGGTTGCCTGTGCGGTATGTTCATTGATCGATACGACGTTTCCAATCTTGCCTAAGTTTTTGTCAACAACATCAAATCCGATGATTTCGTGGTAATAAAATTTATTTCCAGCCAGTTTTGGAAGCTTCGTCAATGGCAAATACGCTTTTGACTTAACTATCAGATTGGCATCTTCTTCATTATCGACATCCTCCAAGCGAAGGCGTAATAGTCCTGGCTTGTGCATGGCACATTTCTCAACAAAAAAAGGAATAAGCGCGTTGTTTTGCGTTAAAAAGAGACTATCAAGCGATTGATAAACCTCAGGCTCGTCAGTATCTAGCTTAAGGAGTACTTCGCCTTTAAAACTGTATTTACCGACTACTGTTCCAAGAAAAAAACAGTCTTCGAAACGCATGTGTTGGTGTTATTCAGTCTTCTCGTCAGCCTCGGGCGCAGCTTCTTCGGCAGCAGCCTCTGGTGTAGCTTCTTCGGCGGCAGCTTCTGGCGCGGCTTCTTCCGCAGCAGCCTCTGGTGCAGCTTCTGATGCAGCTTCTTCCGCGGCAGCCTCTGGTGCAGCTTCTTCGGCAGCAGCTTCTTCGGCAGCAGCTTCTTGTTCTGCTATTGCAGCTTCGGCATCAGCCTTGCGCTTTTCGCTAACTTCTTTTTCAGCAGCTAAGGTTTTGGCTTTTTCGTCGGCTTTAGCTTTGGAAAGTTTTTCAACATAAGCAGTGTTGCGTGATGCTTTATCAGCCAACCATGCTTCAAACTTTGTTTCAACGTCTTCTTCCTTAAGTGCACCTTTTTTAACTCCATTAACAAGGTGGTTTTTCAACATAGCGCCTACTTCAGAAAGCAAGTTACGCGCTGTGTCTGTTGGTTGTGCTCCATTTTGAAGCCAACTAACAGCGCTGTCAACGTCGATTTTTAATGTTGCTGGATTGGTATTGGGGTTGTAGGTTCCTATTTTCTCTAAGTAGCGACCATCTCTTTTTGAACGTGCATCTGCTGCAACTACCCAGTAGAAGGGTTTTCCTTTTTTTCCGTGTCTTTGAAGACGTATTTTTACTGACATATCAAATTAAATTTTTGGGTGCAAAACCCGGGTTATTAATGCGTGGCAAATCTACACTATTTTTTGATTTTACCAAACGTTAATAACTTCATATTCACTTGCACATATTTTACATGCTAACTTCACTAAATTAGTTGACTAATCCGTTACCATGTTTTTAGTTTTTGATACCGAAACCACTGGCCTACCAAAACGCTGGGATGCGCCCATTTCAGATCACGATAATTGGCCGCGATGTGTTCAGATTGCATGGCAACTTCACGATGACTTTGGCAACTGTGTCGAACACAAAAATTTTATTGTTGCCCCAGAAGGTTTTGATATTCCTTTTGAGTCAGAACAAATCCACGGAATTAGCACAGCCTTAGCGACAAAAGAAGGCAGCGCTATACATGCAATTTTAGCTGACTTTACCGCTGCATTGGCCAAATCAAAATACATCATTGGTCATAACATCAAATTTGACGTTAACATCATCGGCGCAGAGTTAGACCGCCTTGGTTTGGATACTTCCATTACCACAACCCCCATTTTAGACACGTGTACAGAGCACACCGCTACGCTATGCCAAATTCCTGGAGGTAGGGGCGGAAGATTTAAACTGCCAACCCTTTCAGAACTCTACAAACATCTATTTGATGACAACTTTGATCAAGCGCACAATGCCACCGCAGATGTAGAGGCTACAGCCCGAACATTTTTTGAATTGCTGCGTCAAAATAAATTTCCTGCAAACCAAATCACAGATGGTGAGCTCCTTGTCTCACGGCTAAATGAAACTTTTGAAGAAGCTGTGCCGTTAATAGGCCTGTCACACATCGACCTAAAGGCAGCATCGGCAAAACTAATTCAAGAGGTGCAAACGCCTGTTTCTACACCCGCTCCAACAACCAAAACAGCACTCAGCACGCCTTTTGCACACTTGCACACCCTTTCGCAGTTTACGGTATTGCAGTCTACCATTAGGGTAAAAGAACTAGCCGAAACAGCAGACCAAATGGGGATGCCAGCCGTGGCATTAACAGATTTGGGCAATTTGATGGGCGCGTTTCATTTTGTAAAATCTGTCAAACAAGTCAATGCCAGTCGTGCCGAAGATGACGATAGGCCGCCGCTCAAGCCCATAGTGGGCATCACGCTCAATGTGTGCGAAGACCACTTGGACCGCAGTCGAAGGGATGATGGGTATCAGATGGTTTTTCTTGCTAAAAACAAAGCCGGTTACCAAAACCTATCCAAGCTATCTTCCTTGGCATATACCAAAGGGTTCTATTATGTGCCTCGTGTTGACAGAAAATTAATACAGCAGTACAAAGACAACCTCATTGTGCTGACGGGGAATGTCTACGGCGAAGTGCCTTCCAAACTACTCAACGTAGGCGAAAAGCAGGCAGCGAATGCGCTGTTGTGGTGGAAAGAACAATTTCAAGAGGATCTCTATATTGAAATCATGCGGCACCAGCAGGAGGATGAAAACCGCATCAATCCTGTACTTATTCAGTTCTCACAACGGTACAATGTAAAACTTGTCGCTACTAACTCTGTGTTTTATCTAAAGCAAGAAGAAGCCAACGCGCATGATATATTATTGTGTGTTAAGGACGGAGAAAAACAAACAACGCCTATTGGGCGCGGCCGTGGTTACAGGTATGGCCTTCCAAATCAAGAATATTATTTCAAGACGCCAGCACAGATGCAAGAATTGTTTGCCGATGTGCCACAAGCATTGGAAAGCATAGCTGAAATCCTTGATAAAATCACTGCTTTTGATTTGGCACGAGAAGTATTGCTTCCAAAATTTGATATACCCGATGCATTTCAATCTGCTGAAGACGATGCCGATGGTGGGAAGCGGGGCGAAAATGCCTACCTGCGCCACATTACTTATGAAGGGGCTAAGGCCCGGTATGGAACCTTAAATGATGAACTTAAAGAACGCATTGATTTTGAATTGAGCGTTATTGAAAACACAGGGTATCCGGGTTACTTTTTAATTGTACAAGACTTTATTACTGCTGCAAGAAAAATGGACGTGTCGGTTGGACCAGGACGTGGATCTGCCGCAGGCTCTGTGGTGGCCTACTGCCTAAAGATCACGAACATAGATCCCATTGAGTACGACTTACTTTTTGAGCGTTTCCTAAATCCCGACCGTGTTAGCTTGCCTGATATTGATATTGATTTTGATGACGAAGGAAGATCAAAAGTTATTGATTACGTAATTGAAAAGTACGGATCAAACCAAGTGGCACAAATCATTACCTATGGAACCATGGCAGCCAAATCGTCTATTCGGGATACCGCGCGGGTGTTGGACCTGTCGTTGGGCGATGCAGATCGGGTAGCCAAGTTGGTTCCCAACATGAAGTTGAAGAAAATTTTCAATTTGGAGGATAAGGCACTAAAAGAAGCCTTGCGCTCGGACGAGTTTGCTCGTGTTGCCCAATTGAAATCCATAGCAGAAGGTAGCGACCTAGAGGCTGAGACACTCAAGCAAGCCCAAATATTAGAGGGGTCTTTACGAAACACGGGAACACATGCATGCGGTGTAATCATCACACCCGATGATATTACAGAATTTGTTCCTATCGCTACCGCAAAGGACTCTGACTTATACGTTACTCAGTTTGACAACTCAGTTGTAGAGGATGCAGGGCTATTGAAAATGGACTTTTTAGGACTGAAGACACTTACGCTTATAAAAGACACGGTTAAAATTGTCAAATACCAACGCAATATTGAGCTCAATCCAGATGAATTTCCACTAGATGACGCACCCACTTATGCGCTGTTTCAGCGCGGTGAAACCGTGGGGATTTTTCAGTATGAAAGTGCGGGAATGCAAAAATACCTTCGCGACTTAAAGCCGAACGTATTTGAAGATTTAATTGCCATGAATGCGCTATACCGCCCAGGGCCACTGGAATACATCCCCAGCTTTGTTCGTAGAAAAAATGGCCAGGAGGAAATCACTTACGATTTACCAGTCATGGAGCAGTACCTCAAACAAACCTATGGTATTACGGTATATCAGGAGCAAGTGATGCAATTGTCTCAAGCATTGGCAGGGTTCACCAAAGGGGAAGCCGACGTACTGCGAAAGGCAATGGGTAAAAAGATTTTTGCTTTACTGGAGCAGTTAAAGCCTAAGTTTCTAAACGGCGGAGAAGAACGGGGTCACCCAAGAGAAGTACTTGAAAAGATTTGGAAAGACTGGGAGGCATTTGCTTCCTATGCCTTTAATAAATCACACTCCACTTGCTACGCTTGGATTGCTTATCAAACGGCTTACCTAAAGGCAAACTATCCGGCGGAATATATGGCAGCGGTTCTGTCCAACAACATGAACGACATCAAGCAAGTCAGCTTCTTTATGGAAGAGTGTCGCAGGATGGGCATATTGGTTCTTGGGCCCGATGTCAATGAATCATTCTACAAGTTTACGGTAAACGAAAAAGGAGCCATTCGCTTTGGTATGGGTGCCGTTAAGGGTGTTGGTCGCGCTGCAGTTGAGACCATAGTCGCACATCGTCAAGAGAAGCCTTATGAATCTATTTTTGATTTGACACAGCGCATAGATCTTCGGGCAGCCAACAAAAAATCGTTTGAAAGCTTGATACTTGCAGGGGGGTTAGACTCCTTGTCTGATGCACACCGATCGCAATATTTTCATCACAACGGAGATGGGGTGACTTTTGTTGAGAAGGCACTTAAATACGGCGCACAACACCAAGAAAACGAGCAATCTTCACAGGTAAGTTTGTTTGGTGCCGATGCCGCAGTTACCATCGCCACGCCAGAACTCCCTATTTGTGAGCCTTGGACCGCTCTAAAGGAGTTAAAGCAAGAAAAAGAAGTAGTTGGCATTTATATTTCAGCCCACCCTCTTGATGATTTTGCACCTGCTATGAAACATTTTTGCAATGCAAAACTTGGGGTGTTCAATGACATGGATGCTTTGGTCAACAAGGAGTTGAGTTTTGGCGGCATGGTTGGAGAAGTAGACCATCGCGTATCCAAGAATGGAAAAGGTTGGGCCATGTTTATTTTAGAAGATTTTGAAGAGTCTTTTCAATTTAAAATATTTGGAGAGGAGTACCTCAAATACCGACATTTTTTGGTGGAGGATAACTTTATTCACGTCAAGGCTTCTGTAAGAGAAGGTTGGTTAAATCGTGAAACGGGAAAAAGAGGCGCTGCCAGAATGCAGTTCAATGCTTTCCAGTTGCTTCAAGACACCTTGACTACCAGCACACACAAAATAACACTTAAACTAGATGTGGCCCATGCCGACGAAAAGCTGGCTTCCTTTTTAGACACGCTCTTTAAAAAGCATAAGGGAGATCACAAAGTAGATATGACATTCTATGAAACGGAAGAAGAAATTAAGCTGCACAGCATGAGCCGTAAACTCAAAGTACACGTTGGCGGCGAACTGTTAGAAGCTTTGGACGCATATCCCGTTGCCTACAAACTGAATTAACTATTGATTATACAAATATCTCAATAGCGACTACTGATGCATTGTTGTATTGATTTGTAAAAAAACAATGTACATTTGAATATCCAAAAATAATTATGTTATGGCACTAGAAATTACAGATGCATCCTTCGAAGAAGTTGTTTTAAAATCCAGTCAACCTGTATTGGTTGATTTTTGGGCAGAGTGGTGTGGTCCTTGCCGCATGGTAGGCCCCATTATTGATGAGCTCAGTAACGAGTATGAGGGCAAAGCCGTTGTGGGTAAAGTAGACGTAGACAACAACCAAGAGTTTGCTGCCAAATTTGGGGTTCGAAATATTCCAACGGTGCTTTTATTTAAAAATGGTGAGCTCGTTGATCGTAAGGTTGGTGTGTCTCCAAAGGCTGTTTACGCCACTGCAATTGACCAACAGTTATAGTCAATATTCTTTTTGCTTTTGTGTATCCGAAAATGCGTGTATATTTGCACGCACCTAACGCAAGGGTCTGGTAGTTCAGCTGGTTAGAATACATGCCTGTCACGCATGGGGTCGCGGGTTCGAGTCCCGTCCAGACCGCAGAGCTTAACAAGCTTTCAATATTAATGCGTTGTGTTGCTTGCAAACAGTTGTTTGCAAGAGGTTCGTAGGAGAACCCATGAGAAGCTTTCCTGTATTGGAGGGCTTTTTTGTTTTTATAAGACTTTAAATCTGACTAACTTGACGGCGCTTGCTGTTCGAATTCGAACAGTTTAAGATGGAAATAAGCGGCAGAAGCGATAATATGATCAAACAAATCACCTGAGATGTTTTCGTGATTTTTCCATTGTTTGTCTTTAGTAAACGCATATACTTCCAAGGGAATTCCATTTGGCGTTGGTGGTAGTTGCCTACACATGACCGTTAGATTTTGGTTGATTTCTGGATGTTTCTCCAAAAAGGTTTGTATGTATGAGCGGAACAATCCAAGATTGGTCAAGTTTCTTCCATTTAACGGAATAGAAGTGTCGGCTTTGAGTGCCTCATTGTAGGCATGAATATCTTTTTTCTTTTCATTAACCACATCCCGAAAACGTTCAACTTGCCCTATGATGTTTAGCTCATTTTCATTTAAAAAGCGGACAGAAGATGCGCGAATATAAACAGGTCGCTTCACTCTACGCCCTTCAGACTCGCTCATGCCACGCCAGTTTTTGATGGAGCTTGACAGGAGTTTATAGGTTGGTACTGTTGTAATGGTTTTATCAAAATTTTGAATTTTGATGGTTGATAAATTTATTTCTATCACATCCCCATCTGCTCCATAAGACTCCATGGTGATCCAGTCGCCTATACGGACCAAATCATTTGCGCTGATTTGAATACTGGCAACAAAGCCCAAAATGGTATCCTTGAACACCAATAGAGTAACTGCTGAAATAGCTCCAAGGCCAGTAAAGAAATATACGAGCTCTTTACCCGAGAGTATGGAAAGTGAAAGCAATATCCCGATGCCCCATAAAAAAATCATGACCACCTGTATATAGCTGTCAATGGGTTTGTCTTTAAATTGTTTTTGCTTTTGTAGCTGTTGCCTAAAGGTTCTTAAAAGACTTCTTATGATAAGTATGGCAATCAATACCGCATAAACGTCAACTATGGCTGTAATCCACGAATCAACCTTGTCGTTCCCGTTGCTCCAGAAAGGAATAGTAGCATGGAGGAAGAAGTAAGGCACAAAGCGGGAAACGTTTTTGGGAAGCTTGTGTTCGATTAGCGCATCGTCGATAGTGGTTTTTGTAGCGCCCGAAATCCGATGAGAAACAGTAACAAGTATAAAACGCGCCATAACACGCAATACCCAAGAAATGATTAGAAGTACAATCGTAATGGCAGTAAAATCGGCCCACCAGGCCCATGTTTCGGACCAATTGTTATTTATAAGAAAGTCGTAAAATGGATGCATATCGCTAAATTATCAATAAATTCGTAAACAAATGTTAAATTTATAGACCCAAAAAAACCCGCACTTCGAAAAGTGCGGGTGTCAAAACAATAACCAATAAAAAATGTAACGACATTACATACTACCTACACACGAACCGTGCCAAACTCGCCCTTACCCTTTTTTTTGTATTTTATTTTATTTATTTATATACCTACATAGCGCTAAAACAATTGCCCAGACGTCTGATGCTTTTGAAATTAAGTTAAAACTAATTGAATATATAGATGCTAACACAAAAGAGCATACGTTAATTGATGCAAACAACACGAGTCCTGTTATAAACCTGTCTAGAAATTACAATCATATTTTTGTTTCACTTGAAGATGATCCCAGTATACAGTATACGTATAAAGTTACGGGCGAATCATTCTTAAGCCAATGGAAAAATACGGGATCAGAAATTCATTTAATAGGTTTAAGCAGGGGCGACCATGAGCTTCACATTCGCGGTGAACGAGCGGGTCAATTTTCTAGTAATGTTTTGCAATACGATATTTATATCAAACCCCCTTTTTACCTCACTTGGTGGTGCATTTCGATTTTTATCATTTTAGCTCTAGTAATGTTTTATGCTTTTATATCACTTGAAAGCAAACTACTGAAAGAACGTCGTGACAGAAATCTTGAAGTTTCAAATTTAGAGGCCAGAGCTTATCGCGCGCAAATGAATCCACATTTTATTTTTAATGCCCTGAATGGCATGCAAAGTGCTATGGTACTGGGGGGAGAAAAAGAGTTTAACAAATATATGGCTTCTTTTTCTAGACTTATTCGAGACACCATTGAGATGAGTAGTGTGGATAAGGTTACGGTAGCGGATGAATTAAGTTACATTAAAAATTATATTGAATTACAAGACCACAGACTAGACCATAACATCAATTTGGAAATAATTGTTGATCCAAAAATCGTTCAAAAGGCTGTCTATTTACCTTGTATGATGCTCCAGCCTATTGTCGAAAACGCCATTGTGCATGGTATTATACCAAAACAGGACACGGGAGCGATAAAAATTAAATTAGATCTCGACGACGAGATGCTGCGTATAACGGTAACAGATAATGGCATTGGCCGCGAAGCAGCAGCAGCACAAAAAGAAGGATACGCCAAATACAAATCACATGCTACCCAAATCATGCGTGATAGGATTGATATTTTTAACTATTACAACAAGCGAAAACTCTTCTTTGAGATGATAGACTTACATAATGACGATGGTACCCCAAGTGGAACAAAAGTCATCCTGCATGCACCCTTAGACTTAAAAACACGTAACTAGTTGCCTATTAGCGATTGGTATGTCAAACAAGTAGTGTACCCTCTTTGAGCAAAATAATTTGGTGTGTCCGCAGCTCCACAAGCCAAAATAAAATCACCACCCCATGCACCTAAGCTTTTGATGGCTCCAGAATAATCATCAAATAACCGTTTTTGGATGGGCGTACCATTGATCAAACTGGCAATAATTGCTTCGTGTTCCGTCATTAAGTTTTGAAAACCTGTTACTGTTCCATCCGCTAAAAAGGAAAGCGTTAGGTCATTTATTTTTTTCATTTTTTGTGGCGTGAGCACCTCGCTGTCAAAGGCGGCCACTGCCTGTTGGCTGTCTTGCTTTTGATTGAGGTACACAAAAAACAACTGGTCTTTAAACGTGGGATTAAAATCAACCGCAGTAACGGTTGGATGAATCGCATTTGTGCGTTCATACAAAAGCGCACCATCAGCCGTTGCACAGGCGATGTCATAGCCACTTCCACCAAATACCTCTTGAAGCAGTACATAAGGATTCACATCAGACCATTGGGCCAATAACGAAACCAGCGTGGAAGAACTTCCCAGCCCCCACCTGCGATCAAACGCTAACTTGCTTTCAAACAGCAGCCCATCGGTAGCTGCTAAAAGCGTTGGATTTGCTTCGTTGATATATAGAAATAGTTGTTGTAAACGCTGTCCAACAGTATCGTTTTGTTGTTGCGGCGCAAAAGTTTTTATGTCAAAGCTATTTTCATACCACAACTGCCCATTGACATCAATACTTCTCCACCTAATTAGCTTAGATGCGGTTTCTGTAATGTCGAGTGATTGCCCTAATTTGGTAGGTAGTGCAAGTGCTTTGGCCCCACCCAGAACGGCATATTCGGCTGTCAACAATACTTTTCCTTTGGCGAAAAACTTCATGCGTTGCGGAGTTTTGACAGCAAGTCAGTAACCGTATGATGGGAAACGGTATTGTCTTTGAAGTGTGCTATTGCTGCTTTTTTTTCAGATTCCGTTGCTTGAAGCTGATTTAGAATATTCAAGAGATGCATTTTCATATGCCCTTGTTGGATGCCCGTAGTAACCAAACTTTTTACTGCTGCAAAATTCTGTGCTAATCCCGCAACTGCAACTATCTGCATCAGCTCTTGCGCATTGGGTGTTCCCATGAGTTCGTGACACCAACGCACCAATGGGTGAAGTTTGGTCAACCCACCAACGGTACCTATTGCCAATGGTACTCTTAGTGAAAATTTAAAAATATCGTTTTTGATTTCCGCCTTAGAAAGACTGCGGTATTGCCCGCTAGCTGCTGCATGGGCATGTATGCCTGCGGCCACTGCCCTAAAGTCATTTCCACTGGCCATTACGACGGCGTCTATGCCATTCATAACCCCTTTGTTGTGCGTCACCGCTCGAAAGGGTTCTACTTCTGCAATCCTTACGGCTTGCACAAACTTCTCGGCAAAAAGTTTGCTGGCTTCAGCCGTTGGCAAAAGTTCATCTACTGGACAACTAACACTCGCTTCAACCAGGCAGTTGGGCACATAGTTAGACAAGATGCTCATGACTACCTCGATGGCTTTTTCTTCCTCAGAAAAATCAGGGTATTTTGCGGCCAATGCTTTCAGCTGGGTGGCCAGTTGTTCTAAACAGGAATTGATGAAGTTTGCGCCCATCGCATCTTGGGTTTCAAAACGTACATCCAGTTGGTAATAACCTGCTATAGCATTGCTTTTGTCTACCAAGTTAAGTGCTGTAATCCCCCCACCTCGGCTACGCATATTATGGGTGATTTCATCTGTTGATGCTAAAAGAGCTTTCTTGTGCTGCTCAAAAAATTGGTAAAGTTTTTGAGAGTCACCGAGATACATAAAATGAATCTGTCCAACCTTTTCGGTGCCCAGTACGGTTGCTGTAAACCCGCCTTTGGTACTCCAAAATTTGGCGGCGTTGGATGCTGCCGCAACCACGGAGCTTTCTTCAATCGCCATGGGGATGGTTAGAACGGTACCATTGATGTTAAAATTGGGTGCCACACCCAGCGGCATATAAAAATTGGTTATGGCATTTTCGATAAACTCATCGTGGAGGGTTTGCAGTTCCTTGTTGCTGTGGTTGTAGTTTTGTAGCACTTCCAGTGCTTGAGCTGGATTGTGAAACTGCTGACTTATCCAATCTAGTTTTTCAGCCTTGGTTTTTTTGGAAAACCCCGAAACGAATGCACCTTGCCCTTTGCCTTTTGTCATATTGCAAAGATACGACTGTTGGGGAAAGTGTAACTTTATATAAAAATCCTATATTAGCTACCTATCAATATCTTATGGAAGCACAATTTGGCGGTTCCGCCCTTAA
>PKDU01000007.1 GCA_002862705.1 Flavobacteriaceae bacterium | reverse complement strand
TTTGGTAATTTACCTAAAGAACCAATAGCTGAAAGACGAATGTTATTCTTTGTCATACGCGCCAACTCACGCCGCAGGTTTCTTACCAACAGCGTCATGAGCGTGGCAACTTCAACCTTTGGGCGCTTCCAGTTTTCAGTTGAAAAAGCATAAAGCGTAAGATGCTTGATGCCAAGTTTGGCAGCAGCTTCAACCGTTCTTCTTACTGCTTTTGCTCCTGCTTCGTGCCCCACTAGGCGATTTTTACCCTGTTGTTGTGCC
This sequence comes from Flavobacteriaceae bacterium, assembly GCA_002862705.1. Classification (GTDB taxonomy): domain Bacteria; phylum Bacteroidota; class Bacteroidia; order Flavobacteriales; family Flavobacteriaceae; genus UBA7446. Next base: position 17,883 of record PKDU01000007.1, on the reverse strand, counting down.
CAACGTCCATTCCCATCCATGATAATGGCAACATGCTTAGGCATTTCATCTGTACTAAATTCGTCGAAACTCATTCTAAATTATTCACGGCAACAGGGCAATCTACCAAAGCCGTAAGTTATAGAAATCCCTGTAAATACAAGCCAATCATTGCTTAAACTTGTTGAAAATTGTCTTGCTGTGGGGTTTTTTTCTAAGTCAGGATAACTTCCGTCCAAATTATCACTCATGGTAAGTTGCGGCTGCACTTCTGCCGCCAAAATCCAAGACTGCCCAAAGTTAAACTTCACACCTACACCAAAAGGGACGCTGACGGTAGTTACTTTTCCGACCGATCGAGACATTCTTTCAAAAGGCTCAAAATAAATATCTTCTATCACCATACGGTTGATACCTGCATGTATATAGGGCGTCCATGAAAACCCAAATTCGCCAACGGGAAATTTTACATAGTTGATTTCAACGCGTGCCCCGAGAATGGAATAGTCGTTGGCAAAAGACAACGGGCCAGGCCAGCGCTCCAAACGATCCAACTCAGAAGCATTTTCATCATTACCGCTTAACTTTCCCATGCTGTATATTGCACGAATACCAATACGATCATTAAAATTACGCTTATAAATTATCCCGACCTCAAGATGTCTTGGCTGTATGTATTGGGTGCTTCCTATTTCACCAATATAATTTACACCACCAACACTGACACCAATTTCGTGTCGCTGTGCAGTGCTGAAACCACTCACCAGACAGACGAAAGCAATCCAAAACCAAATGCGATAAATATTCATTTTATTTACAGATAACTGAAAAAGCACCAAATTTATTGTTAGTTGCGTTTATCTTGTCCCCATAGCAGCTTGTTGCGTAGCGTATCAAAAAAGCCGTGTGTATTTGACCTTACAAAGACAATGGGATTACGCGCCTTTTGGATATTAATGGTCGTGTTCATCGGAACAGAGAAAAGTCGGGTATCAAGAGAAATGAGGTGAGAGTCTCCCCTGCCTTCAACGTTGATTTTAATCTCAACATCATCGGCAACAACGAGTGGTCTTACGTTGAGGTTATGTGGCGCAATAGGCGTTAAGACCAAACTTTTTGCTTCGGGTGCGATGATGGGTCCACCGCTACTCAAGGAATATCCAGTTGAACCTGTGGGTGTTGCCACCACCAAGCCATCTGCCCAGTACACATTGACATAGGCATCATTGACTTGGGTGTTGATGGTAACCATAGACGTCGTATTTTCTCTACTAAGAGAAATCTCGTTTAGCGCTAATGGAAATTCATTTAATTCGGCAACAGCAGGTGTTGTTTTGATTTCAAGGATACTTCGCTCTTCAGTAACGTAGTTTTTAGCAACGATATCATGAAGCATGGCTTCCATTTCTTCTGGTTGAATGGTTGCTAAAAAGCCCAGTCGACCTGTGTTGACACCAATCAAAGGGATTTTTGATTCACGGATATAGTGCAAGGCACGGAGTACCGTACCATCGCCACCAACAGCAAAAAAAACGGCTGTTCTTGGGTCTAAATTTGCATGTGAGTCAAATGGGGTGGCAGCAGTATTGGGTATATGTTGTAACAATTCTTTTTCTACTTGAATGCCAGCACCTTTACTCGCAAAAAAGGCAACGATTTCCGTTACGATTTTTAGCGATATCTCATCGTGAACCAAGCTGTACAATGCTACTTTCATACTGCAAAGTTAGACCAAAATGCTTAAAGGCACATTATTGTGCTATTTTTGCATAAAAAGAGCCATGACAAAGCTTAGCGTTAACATCAATAAAATAGCAACCTTACGTAACGCAAGAGGAGGCAATCAACCTGATATTTTGCAAGCTGCCAAAGACGCACAAGCATTTGGCGCACACGGCATTACCGTGCATCCCAGACCCGATGAGCGACATATTACCTATCAAGATGCCCGTGAATTGCCTACCGTGATTACCACCGAATTCAATATTGAAGGAAATCCAATTCCAAAATTTATAGACTTGGTATGTGCCATCAAGCCCCACCAAGTGACTTTGGTCCCAGACGCTCCAGACGCCATTACCTCCAATTCAGGCTGGGATACAGTGGCAAATCGTGATTTCTTAAAAGAAGTCATCCAAGAATTTAAGCAACAAGGTATTCGTACTTCCATATTTTTGGATCCCGATGCGACACAAGTAGAGGCTGCCGTGAAAACAGGAACAGACCGAATTGAGCTCTACACCGAAGCCTATGCCCAAGAATATCCAAAAGACCCAGCAAAAGCCATAGCCCCATTTGTGGAAGCGGCTACAAAAGCACAAGAAGTAGGACTAGGACTCAATGCCGGCCATGACTTAAACCTGGACAATATTGCTTTTTTTGCTCAACAATTGCCCGGACTACTTGAAGTATCCATCGGACATGCCCTAATTTGCGAGTCCTTATACTTTGGACTTGAGAATGTCATTAACCAATACATTGCCAAGCTATCGACCCATTAGTTCACAGCACCATTATTGGGCAGGGCGCACCTTTGCTTATTTTGCACGGTTTTTTGGGCATGTCGGACAATTGGCGCACACATGCCAAATTTTGGTCTACTCGTTACGAAGTACACGCCATTGACCAGCGCAACCACGGAAAAAGTTTCCACAGTCAAGATTTTGATTACAACCTAATGGCAGCGGATATTATTGCTTATATGGACAATCACAACATGCAACAAGCCATTGTCCTTGGTCATTCTATGGGGGGCAAAACGGCCATGAGCTTGGCGCTACAATACCCAACTCGGGTATCAAAACTCATCGTTGCAGACATAGCGCCCAAACAGTATGATGTACGCAGCAGGTTTTCAAATATCATAAAGGGGCTTTTGCAACTCAATGATTTGACACTTATTTCAAGAAGCGAAGCCGATACGGTACTTACTTCATTTGTACCAGAAGTCGGTGTTCGCCAGTTTTTACTTAAAAATTTGGCTTGGACAGATGAAAAGACTCTGAAACTTCGTTGTAACATTTCGGTGCTGCAACACAAGCTCGAAGAAATTGGTGCTGCACCAACCGGATTGCCCTATGAAGGGGAGACCTTATTTTTAGCAGGGCAACAGTCTGATTATGTACTGCAAACAGATATGACTGCCATATATGCCCTTTTTCCCAAGGCTTCTTTAGGGCGGGTTGCAGATGCAGGTCATTGGCTTCATGCCGAAAACCCCAAAGGATTTACCGATGCGCTGCAAGATTTTCTAAGTTAGTTTGCCTATTGGCATTACTTTGACCTTGCTTAAAAATAGCCTACTTTTGCCAGCTATTAAATGAAAAAGATGAACGTAACGCGAAAAGACGTAGACGCACTCAATGCAGTGATTACCGTTGACATTAACCAAGAAGACGTTGCCCCTAAAGTGGCGCAAGTTTTAAATGATTACCGCAAGCGCGCCGATATTCCCGGTTTTAGAAAAGGGAATGTGCCCATGGGCGTTATCAAAAAACAATACGGTCAGGCTGTTATGGTCGATGAGGTAAACAAGATGCTGCAATCCTCACTGAATGACTTCCTTAACGAAGAAAAGATTTCTATTTTGGGCAATCCACTCCCCGTTCCTGTTGATAATATTGATTGGAATGCTGCTTCCTTTTCTTTTGATTTTGAATTGGGCTTGACACCAAATGTGGAGGTAGTGCTTCCCAACCGAAAAGCAGTCACACGATATGAAATTCAAGCAGACGAAAAGTTTGTAAACGAACAATTGGAACGCCTACAAAAACAGTATGGTGCCATAGTTCCAACTGACGATGTAACCTCAGACACAGAATTGACCGTAGGTGTTTCTTACGAAGGAGGAGAAGGTCAAAAAAGCGCCACTTTTACGGCTAGTGAGCTAAAAAGCAAAAAAGCACTTAATGCCTTTAAAAAAGCCGCTATTGGTGAGGTAGTTGCATTTTCTACCAAAGGCTTGTTTAAAGAAGCGCACGTTTTGCGTCGTGTGATGGAAACGCTTCCAGAAAAAGCGGTAACACTTTCACTTACACTACAAGAGCGCAACAACCGCACACTGGCCGATTTAGACCAAGAATTTTTTGACAAGGTGTTTGGCAAAGACGCCGTAACATCTGTAACAGCGTGTAAAGAAAAACTCAAAGCAGATGCGATGGGTCATTTCGAGACACAAGCCAATCAAAAGTTCATCAATGACATGACAGAGCACTTGATTGACAACACCAAGTTTTCGCTTCCAGACGCTTTCTTAAAGAAATGGATGCAAACCGCAGGTGAAAACCCAATAACAGCAGAAGAAGCTGAAGCAGAATATACCAAGTCGGAGCGTGGCTTACGCTACCAATTGATCGAGTCAAAACTTATGCAAGAGCACGAGCTTCAAATCACAAGAGAAGAAGTGGAAGCATTTGCCAAAGATTTGATTAAAAAGCAAATGGTGCAATATGGGCGTACAGATATTCAGGAAGAAGAACTTACTGAGATTACAGGACGTATTTTAGGCAACCAAGAAGAGGTAAAGCGCATCTCTGACCAGGTGATGAGCGAGAAAATGCGACAGTTGTTTTTGGAAAAAGGAAACATCAAAGTCAAAAAATTATCTTACGATAACTTTATCAAAGAAGCGTACAAAAAATAATCGTTATATTTAACATACAACTTTAGGATATGGATTACGGAAAAGAATTTAAAAAGTACGCTACCAAGCATCACGGGATAAACTCCATGTATTACGATGAAATGGTAAGTAGCCTCACGCCTTATATCATTGAGGAACGTCAGTTGAATGTGGCTCAAATGGACGTGTTTTCACGTTTGATGATGGACCGTATTATTTTCCTTGGAACAGGAATTAATGATAGCGTTGCGAATATCATTCAAGCGCAGTTGTTATTTTTGGAAAGCACCGATAAGACCAAAGACATTCAGATTTATATCAACTCTCCAGGAGGAAGTGTCTATGCCGGACTGGGCATCTATGACACCATGCAGTTTATCAACCCAGACGTGGCTACCATTTGTACGGGAATTGCAGCCTCAATGGCGGCTGTATTGCTTTGTGCTGGCCAAGACGGAAAACGCTCTGGCTTGCCACACTCCCGTGTGATGATTCACCAGCCACTAGGCGGTGCACAAGGACAAGCATCTGATATCGAAATTACGGCGCGTGAGATTCTAAAGCTCAAGAAAGAATTGTACGAAATCATTGCCAAGCACAGCAACCAGTCTTACGACAAGGTCTATGAAGACTCTGATCGTGATTATTGGATGAAGGCGCTAGAAGCCAAAGAATATGGCATGATTGATGAGGTATTGACTAAAAGCTAGATTGTGGAAGAATTGAATTGTTCGTTTTGTGGACGTAAAAAAGCCGAGACCAAACTCTTGGTCGCTGGGCTAAATGCACACATATGCGAACGCTGTGTTGACCAAGCGGTTGGCATTATTCAAGAAGAAACCACTCATGACGAAAACACCGCTACTACAGCCGAGTTTTTACTTAAAAAACCCAAGCAGATTAAAGCCTTTTTGGACGACTATGTCATCGGACAGGAACAAGCCAAAAAAGTACTTTCCGTTGCGGTATACAACCATTACAAACGACTCAACCAAAGCGTTGAACATGACGTGGAAATTGAAAAAAGCAACATTATTATTGCAGGTCGTACAGGTACGGGCAAAACACTATTGGCCAAGACCATTGCCAAGATGCTAAAAGTGCCCATTGCCATAGTGGATGCAACGGTTTTGACCGAAGCAGGTTATGTGGGTGAAGATGTAGAAAGCATATTAACGCGTCTGTTACAAGCTGCCGATTACGATCAGCAAAAAGCAGAACGAGGCATTGTTTTTATCGATGAGATTGATAAGATTGCCCGTAAAAGCGACAATCCTTCCATCACGCGTGACGTTTCTGGAGAGGGTGTACAACAAGCCTTACTTAAACTATTGGAAGGCACCGTGGTTAATGTACCACCCAAAGGCGGCCGTAAGCACCCTGATCAGAAGTTTGTCGAAATCAATACCGAGCACATATTGTTTATTGCAGGTGGTGCATTTGATGGTGTTGAGCGCCACATTGCCAAACGCATGAATATGCAGGCGGTGGGCTACAGCACTGTTGCCAAACGCAAATCGGTCACTGAAGACGATTTGTTGGCGCATATTACCCCCTCAGACCTTAAAGACTTTGGGCTTATCCCTGAAATTATCGGACGTTTGCCGGTACTTACACACATGAATCCATTAGACGAAAAAGCACTGCGTGAGATTTTAACTGCCCCTAAAAATGCATTGGTAAAGCAGTATAAGCACCTCTTTGAGTTGGACGGGGTTGCGTTGACCTTTACGCCAACAGCTTTGGACTTTATCGTGGAGCAAGCGGTGCAGTATGCCTTGGGCGCAAGAGGACTACGTTCCTTGTGTGAGGCCATCCTCACCGATGCCATGTATGAACTTCCCAGCACCAATACCACCGAGCTGAAGATTACCAAGCGCTATGCCGAAAACAAATTGAGTGTTGTGCAACTCAGCCAGCTGAAGGCGGCTTCTTAGTACAAAGGGCACTGAGCCCGTCGAAATGCCCATATGGCGCGCCTGCGTGACTAAGCTTACTAAAAATCGGTACGCGTCAAAGACGCGCACCAGACAAGATACCAAAAACAGCGAACAGTGAAACACCTAACAAATTTTGAGGATTAACTTGTTGAGAAATACGGACAAAAGGGTACGTCAAAACAAGATGTTTTTTATGCAGATTCACTATTTTTTCGTTTGGGTGTTATGTTAAAAGAAGCCCGAAAGGAAGTAAACTTGGCAACGTAGGAGCTTTCCCAAAAACATAAATTACTTTTTTCTGGTTCGTCTTATGATAAAGGCACTAATAATAGCTGCTGCCGATACAGGAAGGTAGATTGTAGCCGTTACGTTTTCCTCTGTAATTGCGTAATAGATTAAATATAAAATTCCTAACAAAGCTACAAAAGCAAAAAGCTGACCTGAAAAAACCAACATAGCTGAAGTAATATTTTCAAAAAACTTACTGCGATTACTAGCACGCTGTAGCTTTTCTGCCATCACAAAAATTCGGTTGGGAAACAAGGGGTCAACTTTGCCGTAGTCTGCAAGCTCACTTGGCAATGGTAATGGCGCAGACCTTAGTTGGTAGTTTTGATGGGATACAATTTTACCAGAGACGTCAATGTCGTTTACGTCTGGCTTAACTATCTGTGGGTTCTTTGCTGCTCGTGGTTTTCGAGGCTTTTTTCTGCCGTGCGATTTCGGTGCCATATGAAGATCTTAGGTATTTTAAAGCCGCTAAAAAATGCGGTTGAATGTAATGAGTAATGGGGCTGGGAAAACGAAATGGGTCTAGAGTAGGCAATAACACACTATCAATTCCTTTCAAAAAGTGTTTTGTGTAACTCATGTCTTAGATTTGTATTACAAATATAGATGTTTTTTCAATATTATATTTCCACCTAAACTCGACATGATGCTTTCTGGATGTAGTGGTAGTGAGAATGTATTTTTATTACATCTGCCTTCCCCCCAACAACTCATCCAAATATTCGCGAGTGTTGGATAGGCGCGGCACCTTATGCTGCCCGCCAATTTTTCCTTTTTGCTTCAACCATTTATAAAAGGTTTTGGGTTTTGCCACATGTAGTTTCAGCGGCATCAGCGTCATGTTTTTGTAGCGTTTGGCTTCGTAGTCCGAGTTTAATGCTTGCAACCGCTTGTCCAAATCTTTAGCAAAGACAGCAGCGTCTTTAGGTGGGGCCTTAAACTCAATCAGCCATTCGTGCCCGCCCTTTTCAGAACCTTCCATAAATATAGGCGCGGCGGTATAATCTACCAATTGTACGTGGTGTCGTTGGCATACAAGCTCTAAGGCTTTGTTGGCATTTTCAATCACCAACTCTTCCCCAAATACATTGATAAAGTGTTTGGTTCTCCCCGTTATTTTAAAGCGATAAGGCACAATGGACGTAAAGCGAATGGTGTCACCAATATTGTATCGCCACAGCCCAGCATTGGTCGAGATAATCACCGCATATTGGGTGCCGACTTCCACAGCAGAGAGAGGTATCACTTTTTCGTTTTTAGTGCCATAGGTTTTCATGTCTATAAACTCATAGAAAATGCCATAGTCAAGCATCAGCAGTAGCTCGTCGGAGTGGAGTTGATCCTGCACCCCAAAAAACCCCTCAGAGGCATTGTACAGTTCTACATAGTGTACGGCATCACTTGGCATAAGGGCTTTGTATTGCTCCTTGTAGGGCATAAAGTTTACCCCACCGTGGAAATAGACTTCCATATTGGGCCATACGTCCAAAATGCTTTCCCGTCCCGTTTCTGCCAATACCTTTTGCAACAGCACCAGCATCCACGAGGGCACGCCTGCCATACTACGAATATCTTCTTTGATTGTTTCGTTCACAATGGCTTTCATCTTGGTTTCCCATTCCGACATAAGCGAAACCTTTTGGCTGGGCGCACTTACCATTTCTGCCCAAAGCGGTAGGTTGTCAATCATAATGGCCGACAAATCCCCAAAATAAGAGTTGTTTTCTTCATAAATTTCTTTGCTACCTCCCAAACGCAATGCCTTACCCTGTAACACACTTGATTGTTCGTTGTTTTTAAAATAGAGGCTCAACATGTCTTTACCTCCTTTAAAATGACAGTCTTCTAGGGATTCATTTGAGATGGGAATAAATTTGCTTTTTGCATTGGTCGTACCACTCGATTTGGCGTACCATTTGATGGGAGTGGGCCAAAATATATTTTGCTCGCCCTGGCGGGAGCGTTCTATCATGGGCGCTATTTCTTCATAGGTGCGTATGGGTACTCGATCGGCAAAACCTTCGTACTGTTGGATATCAGCAAAACCATATTGCTTACCGACTTCAGTTTTTTTGGCGGTTTGCAGCAAGCTCATCAGTTCATCACGCTGTACTTCGTTGGGATACTTGATAAAAAGTTCAATGTCATGCACCCGTTTTTTGAGAAGCCATGTAACTACAGTATGGAGAAGTGGTATTGCCATTTTGGGTATATTGCTAAACGAAAATACAAATTATGTTTCAAGGCGTACTGACCAAAATGCAAACAGAATTTAAAAGCCCAGTAGACTACTACTTGGTCTTTGCAGATTCCTTCGTTCACGTCAATAGTTTTCTAGAAAAAAAAGTGCATATCACACGCACGGGTTCGCAGTGTCTTAGCTGCTCACAGCCCAACGAAATTTTCCGACAGGGTTTTTGTAAGTCCTGTTTTTTTGAAACACCAAGTGCTGGGGAATGGATTATGAAACCCGAGCTCAGCAAAGCTCACTTGGGCATTGAAGACCGTGATTTGGCCTATGAACAAAAGGTGCAATTACAGCCCCATATTGTTTATTTTGCGGTCTCCAGTGGACTAAAAGTGGGAGTTACACGCGACACCCAAGTACCCACGCGCTGGATTGACCAAGGTGCGCATCAAGCCCTGCCTATTGTGGAGGTACCCAACCGCTATTTGGCGGGTATAACAGAGCTAGCACTAAAAGCATATTTCAACGATAAGACCAACTGGCGCATCATGTTGCAAAACAAAGGTGAAGCTTTGGATTTGGTGGCTGAACGTGCAGCCTGTATTGCCAAGCTACCAACCGAAGTACAACCCTATGTAGTTCAGGACCCACCCCTTTCTATCGACTTTCCCGTTGCTCGTTTTCCCGAAAAAGTCAAAAGCTTAAACCTCGTCAAAACGCCTGAATATTCGGGAGTGCTTACGGGTATTAAAGGACAGTATTGGATTTTTGAAGACGACACTGTTTGGAATGTACGCGGGCATGAAGGGCAAGTAGTTGACCTTTCATGTAGCTAACCATCTTGAGTTTTTTTAGATTCCGCCACCAATCGGTTGATTTCTGCCAACTCCTTACTGGTCAGGTCGCGCCACTTTCCTTTGCCAACATCCAGGTTTACATTCATGATGCGTACTCTTTTTAGGCGTACCACACGGTAGCCCAAATATTCACACATACGTCTGATTTGCCGATTGAGTCCTTGGGTAAGGATGATGCGAAACTCACGCTCATGTGTTTGCTTTACCAAACAGGGCCTTGTGACCGTATCGAGTATGGGAACGCCTTTACCCATTTTGTCAACAAAGAGCTTGGTAATAGGCTTGTTGACCGTTACTACATATTCCTTTTCGTGGTTATTGCGGGCACGCAAGATCTTATTGACGATATCACCATCATTGGTTAAAAAAATAAGTCCTTCTGAGGGTTTGTCTAATCGACCAATGGGGAATATTCGGGTTGGATAATTAATGAATTCAATGATGTTGTTTTTCTCCACTTTGGTGTCTGTGGTACAAACAATACCAACGGGCTTATTAAAGGCAATATAAACGGGCTTTTCTGTTTTTTTACCGACCCGTTCCCCGTCTACGGCTATTTTGTCTTGCGCCGATACTTTCATGCCCATTTCCACGGGAGCGCCATTGACGGTAATGCGGCCTTGTTCAATCAGCTTATCTGCTGCGCGACGGGAGCAGAAGCCAATCTCACTTAGGTATTTGTTAATGCGAACAGTTTCCATTTCAATCCAACCGAATTTCTTCCCCAACATTAAGATCAAAACGACGGCGAATCAGCCAAACAAATAAGTACAAAAAAGGCGTATCGACGGCAGCAACTAAAATCTTAAAAATTACACTAGATACTACCAGCCCCCAAAAAAGATCCCAAGGCATTACTTGAAAAGAACACAAGAGTAAAATAACCGTTGTGGAGTCGATGATTTGAGAACTAAATGTAGAGAAGTTATTGCGCAGCCATAAATGCTTGCCTTGCGTCAGGTTTTTCCAATAGTGATAGATTCGTATGTCCACAAATTGTGCCGATAGGTAAGCGATCATGGAAGCCAATACTGCCAAGGGTGACAGCGCAAACACCCTGTGGAAAGTAGCATCGTCTATGGGTGAGTTTTCAATGGCGGGAACCACCCCTGCCAACAGTAAAATCCCAATCGAAAAAAAGGAAGCAAAAATACCAGCGACCACCACTTGATTGGCACTTTTCTTACCAAAAATTTCAGAAATAATATCGGTGATTAAAAAGGTGATGGGATAGGGTAGTATCCCTACAGACAATTCAAAAATGGGCATCCCAAAGACTTCCCAGTCAAAAGGGCGCCAATAAAAAAACTTCTGAAAAATCAGGTTAGACACCACCAAGGAGGTGATGAATAAGGCGGCCAAATACAAATATAGCTTTCGCGCTGCAGGCCTGTGCATCTAGTTCACATTTAGTGTGTAGGGTAGGCGTGCTTGCAATTGATTTGCTGGGTTTTTCAAGGCTTCTACTCCCCGAATCCAAAGGGAAATTTCAGGTGGCAATTGCGTTTTTATTTTTCCAAAAGGCCCGCCAAGTAGTCCTTCCAAAATACTGTCCAAATCATCGTCAAATTTGGGATAGGTGGTTAGCCTGTAGTCTTCGATTTCGGCAAGCGCAGCTGCACGTTCCAAGGCTAGGTCAAGACCACCAAGGTGATCTACCAGCCCAATGGCTTTGGCTTCAACTCCTGACCATACGCGACCTTGTGCAATTTTGTGCACCTCATCTTTGGTCATGTTACGGCCATCGGCAACACGTGTTAAAAAGGTCTGATATATTTGGTTAATACCCGCTTTGATTTCGCTTCTTGTGTTGTTAGGTAACGGCTCAAAAGGAGAATATTGCAGGGCTTGTTTGTTGGTGGTGACTTGCTCTGCATTGATGCCCCATCGGTTTGACAAACGGTTGACATTAGGCAACACCCCCCAAACGCCAATAGACCCTGTGATGGTCGTGGGTTCGGCAACAATTTCGTGGGCGTTCGCAGCGATATAATAACCTCCCGAAGCAGCTACATTTCCCATAGAAACGACTACTTTCTTGGTTTCTCTCAGGTGCTCTATTTCTTCCCAAATAAGTTCAGATGCCAAAGCACTTCCACCGGGGGAGTTTATACGCAACACCACGGCTTTTATGTTTTTCTTTTTACCGATTTTTTTTAGGGCTTTTATCATTTTTTCTTGACCAATCGTTTCGGTTCCACCCTCTCCGTAAAGAATTTCACCTTGGGCATATAGCACCGCAATACGGTTAGCGCCCTTTCCTTTTTTGCGCCCTGCGATGCGCATATAGTCAAAAAAATTGGTCGTTTCCATTTCGCCCTCATCAAATCGTGATTCCAGCTTTTCTTTATAGCCACGCCTTGTGGCAGCTCCGTCGATCAGCGAAGCGGAAATGGCTTTTTGTGCATTTGCACCAGCTAGATTATCGGCATGTGTGTCGAGTGTTTTTTCAGATACACCGCGGCTAGCGGCAATATCTCCCAATAAGGCGTCCCATATATCATCCATAAAGGATTGAATTTGGGTGCGGTTTTCCTTACTCATATAGTCATCTAAATAAGGCTCAACGGCACTTTTATATTTTCCATTTCGAATAACTTCCATGCTTATCCCTGACTTCTCTTGGGCAGATTTATAATAGAGAATCTCGGCACTGAGTCCACGAAAATCAACGCCACCTTCTGGATGTACAAAAATAGAATCTGCAACAGATGCGAGGTAATAATCAGATTGGGTGTAATAATCTCCGTATGCATAAATAAATTTGCCACTTTCTTTGAAGGCTGTTAAGGCTTTTCGAAGGGTGTGTAGGTTTGAAATCCCGCCCATTGCCGAGATGTTTTGAATGCTAATTCCCGCAACAAGATCGTCTTTTGCCGCATTTTCAATTGCTGGAATGATGGTGTTTAGTCCATAGGCCTCTGGGTCTATTTCCAAAGCACTTGCAAAAGAAAAGGTCTGGGGTTCTCTGTCTTGAATAGGTAGCCCCATATCAAGTACCAAAACCGTATTTTCTTTTAATTCGACGGCATCGGTTTCTTCATCCATAAGGGCAACGGAGCCTGCCAAAAAGACAAGCATAAAAACAAAAAGAAGCCCAAGTGCGATAAAGGTGCCAAGTGCTGAACTGATAAGATTTTTAAAGAAACTCATAATTTTTATAGTATATCATCAAAGATACAGGTTTTCCAATTCTTTTCATCATTTTTGTAACGTGTCAATTGTTTACATATCTATAGGGAGTAATATGGGCGACCGCCTTGGGTATTTGCAACACGGTTTAGATGCTGCAACAGCCATAGGTGATATTGGCGTCATTTCTTCAGTGGTTGAAACGCCAGCAGTTGGTTTTGAGGGCAACCCCTTTTTAAATGCATGCTTTACAATCGACACCCAACTTCCCCCTGCCGTGGTTATGCAAAAGTTGCTTGACATAGAGCAGTCACAAGGAAGGTTGCGTTCTCAAGGTCAGGGATATCAAAACAGAACCTTGGATTTGGACATGATTTTTTATGACGACTTAGTTTTAGACATACCAAATCTCATACTGCCGCATCCCGCTATGGCGCAAAGACGATTTGTACTGCAACCCCTATGTGAAATCGCTCCCCACAAACAACATCCCGTTTACCAAAAATCCACACAAGCCTTGCTTGATACTTGTGAAGATAATACACCGCTTAGCATTCACGAGCTGAAACTGCGACACCCCATCTATGCAAAGCTTAGTGCGCATACCTTTATTTGTGTGGAGGGAATTATTGGCTGTGGAAAAACAACGTTGACAAAACGATTGGCACAACACCTCGGCTTTAAAACCATTGAAGAGCGATTTGCAGAAAACCCCTTCTTACCCAAGTTCTACAGAGACCCAAAACGCTATGCCTTTCCTTTGGAGTTGTCTTTTTTGGCCGATCGATTTAATCAAATTAATGAGGAGTCTGAACAGCTGGATTTATTTCAGTCTGGAGTTGTGGCCGACTACCACATGAGCAAGTCGCTGGTATTTGCCCAAAATACTTTAAACGAAGACGAATATCCTCTTTTTCATCAATTGTATCAGCTGATGTCAAAGAGTGCTAACCAACCAAGCCTTTGCATATACCTCCGCCAAACGCCCGAATGCGCACAGGGCAATATTAAAAAACGGGGAAGAAGCTATGAGCAAAATATTGGAACAGATTATTTGGAAAAATTAGCCAAGGGATACGACCAACACCTGCCTTTTTTACAACAGCGTATGCAAGTGGTATCGGTTGATGTTACGGCTTTGGATTTTGTGCTAAATCCCGAAGATTTGACTCAATTGTTACGCAGCATTAATGCGCAGTTGGGCGAAGCTGTGTAAAGAAATGCCACAACACCACGCCGGCAGAGGTAGCCACATTTAAAGAGTGTTTTGTTCCCAATTGCGGAATCTCAATCGCCGCACCACAGGCATCGATAACTTCTTGCGAAACGCCTTGCACTTCGTTACCAATAACCAACACCAGTGTTTTATTTGGTGCAGCAGTTACTTGGTCTAAAAACACCGCACCTTTGACTTGCTCCACTGCATAGCATTCTGCACCAGCCTCACGGAGTTTAGCGACCACTTCCGCAGCAGTGTTTTCTTGTCGCCAGGCGACACTTTCAGTAGCGCCTAAAGCGGTTTTGTGAATGTCTTTGTGCGGAGGGGTTGGCGTGATGCCGCAAAGCACAATCTCAGCAATACGAAAGGCGTCGGCAGTACGGAAAATAGCCCCAACATTGTTGCGGCTTCTGATGTTGTCGAGCACCAGTACAATATTTGTTTTGGGGGCTGCTTTAAAAGCAGCAGTGCTCAACCTGTTAAGCTCTTCCATGGTCCATTTTCGCATATGCCAAAGGTAAGGATTGTGTTTGGCTAAAAAATGTAAATTAGCCATAACTAATATCTCGCTTTGTCTGCCAAGAAAAAAACAAAAGAAACGCCTTTGATGAAGCAATACAATCAAATCAAGGCGAAGTATCCCGACGCACTGCTTCTTTTTCGCGTGGGCGATTTTTATGAAACCTTTGGACAAGATGCCGTTAAGGCAGCCCGTATTTTAGGGATACTATTAACCAAGCGTGGCGCCGGCAGCACATCTGAAACCGAATTGGCAGGCTTTCCCCATCACTCGTTACATACCTATTTGCCCAAGCTCGTACGCGCCGGACAGCGTGTCGCCATTTGCGATCAGCTGGAAGATCCCAAGCTTACCAAAAAAATTGTAAAACGTGGCGTCACCGAACTGGTAACGCCCGGTGTAACCCTTACCGACGGCGTGTTGGAAGCGAAAAGCAACAATTTTTTAGGTGCGCTTCATTTGCAAAACAACGTTTTGGGTTTTGCTTATTTGGATATTTCAACGGGTGAATTTCAGTGGGCGGAAGGTGCATTGTCTGAAATCAGTGCCCTGTTGCAACAGCTTGAAGTAAAGGAATTGTTGGTTTCCAAACCACAGCGTAAGGCCATTGCAGCATTGCTAGGCGATAGCCTTCCCTTTTTTGTGTTGGAAGACTGGGTTTTTCAATCCGAATACACGGCCGAAAAGCTCATGCAACACTTCGGGGTCAAAACCCTCAAGGGCTTTGGTTTTGACGGCGCAGCTATGGGCATGATTGCTGCAGGAGTTGTGCTTTATTATTTGTCCGAAACCGAACACGCCAAACTTGGCCATTTGGTGCAACTTAAACACCACAATCCACAACAGCAGGTTTGGATGGATCGTTTCACGGTAAGAAACTTAGAGCTTATATCACCCAATGCTCCAGAAGCAATAACGCTTTTGGAAGTGGTGGATCATACGGCTACGGCCATGGGCGGTCGCTTGTTGCGCCGCTGGATTACAGCCCCTGTAACGGATGTAGCCATCATTGAAAAGCGATTGGATGTGGTTGCTTTTTTTAGCGAGCAGCCCGGGCTTCATCAACAGGTGTTGTCTTGCCTAAAACAAATCACGGACATAGAAAGACTGGCTGCGAAAGTAGCTACGGGACGTATTAACCCAAGAGAAGTCAATGCGCTGCGTCAGGCCTTGATGCAAACTACTGCCATCACAAGGCTATTATCCGACGCCGATCCTGTGGCGCCTTTGTTGGCGACCATTGACAACAACCAACCCATTACAGACCACATAGCCACTTGGTTGGCCACTGAAGCTCCTGCACAAATGGGTAAAGGACAAACCATTGCTGCGGGTGTATCTGCCGAATTAGATGAATTACGGGAATTAGCACAAGGCGGGCGCGATACGTTGGATGCCATGTTGGCGCGCGAAACGGAGCGCACGGGTATTCCTTCGCTCAAAATTGCCTTTAACAACGTATTTGGTTATTATATTGAGGTGCGCAACCTGCATAAAGACAAGGTGCCTGAAGAATGGATACGCAAGCAAACCTTGGTCAATGCGGAGCGTTATATCACAGACGAACTAAAAACCTATGAAACCAAGATTTTAGGTGCAGAAGAACGTATCGCTGTTTTGGAACAGCAACTTTTCCATGAGCTGATAGCCTTTTTGGCACCACAGATCCAATCGTTTCAACACACGGCACGGGGCATTGCACAACTGGACGTTTTACACGGATTTACCACCTTGGCTACCAAAGAAAACTATTGCCGTCCCGAGTTTGTTTCCAATGCCTCGCTCGAGATTGTACAGGGCAGACACCCTGTTATTGAGCAGCAGTTACCGCCCGAGAGTCCTTATATTCCCAACGATGTTTATCTCGATAACGACACTCAGCAAATCATCATGATTACGGGCCCTAATATGTCGGGGAAGTCGGCTATTTTGCGACAAACAGCACTTATCGTATTGATGGCACAAATGGGAAGTTATGTGCCTGCTGTGGAGGTACGTTTGGGTGTTGTAGACAAACTCTTTACGCGTGTTGGCGCGAGTGATAATATTTCTAAAGGGGAGTCTACTTTTATGGTAGAAATGCATGAGACGGCAGCCATTATGAACAATATTTCGGAACGCAGCTTGATATTGCTTGACGAAATTGGACGCGGCACCAGCACCTACGACGGCATTTCGATTGCTTGGGCCTTGGCAGAGTATGTACATGAGCATCCTACAAAACCGAAAACCTTGTTTGCCACGCATTATCATGAGTTGAATGAAATGTCATCACAATTTGACCGCATTAAAAATTACAATGTGTCGGTGCAAGAAACAGCCGATGATGTTTTGTTTTTACGCAAGTTAATTCCTGGTGGTAGCGCACACAGTTTTGGAATTCATGTGGCTAAAATGGCGGGGATGCCCAAGTGGATTTTGGAGCGCTCAAAGCAGATGTTGCAGCAATTGGAAGCTTCGAGGCATGCTGCTGAAACGGGTGAAGAACCTTTACAGCTAAGCATGTTTCAGTTAGATGATCCGTTGCTTGAAGATGTGCGCAAACAATTATTAGCTTTAAACATTGATGAATTGACTCCAGTTGAGGCACTAATGCAGCTCAACGACCTTAAGCGAAAACTAGGCAAATAGTTTTGCGTAGAAAACATAGATTTTCTTACATTTGCGTTCCAATTGCGAAAGTAGCTCAGGGGTAGAGCATCACCTTGCCAAGGTGAGGGTCGCGGGTTCAAATCCCGTCTTTCGCTCAAGTTGATTAAATGATTTCTTTTTAATTTCCATTTAGTGTAACTAATATGAGCGACCAAGTCGCGCCTGCCTGCCGGCAGTCAGGGGTTCAAATCCCGTCTTTCGCTCTTTTTTTATGTCTAGCTCGAGTGGTGGAATTGGTAGACACGTTGGACTTAAAATCCAATGAACAGTAATGTTCGTGCGGGTTCAAGTCCCGCCTCGAGTACACAACGGGATAAATCTTCTTTTTTAGATTTATCCCTTTTTTTATTTTTTCGACTTACTCTGTTAAAACGGGCTATTTTGTCTAAAATGGGGTTTATATCAGCGGCATCTTACTTTTTTTAGTCAACCAATTGGCATTTAATAGTGTAATGACAAGACAGTGTTAAAATTAACGTTCACT
>PKDU01000050.1 GCA_002862705.1 Flavobacteriaceae bacterium | reverse complement strand
CCTTGGCTGTGTTGGTTTAAATTGATATTTAGTATCCTAGCTTCAATATTTTTATTGCCTAACATGCGCTCTGCACCATTGCCAAATGGCATCACGCACAAGCCATCAGCCCCTATAGGTGCTGCTTCTGCAAGTTGGTTCATGTGGTTGTAACGCTCGGCTCCAGTATTGTTTTTCATCCACCTATACTGTATTCCAGCACCATTAATACAAAGTAATTTTCCGATAACGGGTGCAGCCGCTGTATGGTTTACGTGTGCAAAATGATTGATGCGCTCAAGTTCTTTTGTTTGCATACTGTCCGTGAGGGCATATACCACTCCAGAAGTTCCGCCAGTAGCAGCAACCTCTCCGGGCTTCATCACATTCAGCGACAATGCATTGTTGGGTTGATCCCCAGCGCGGTATGTTATGGGTGTTCCCGATTTCAGTCCAGAGGCTTCAGCACCCTGTTGGTTAAGCTTTGCCTGCACGGAAAAATTATCGACCAAGTCGGGTGTCATGTCTGTGTTAAGATTGTAAAACGACAACAACCAGTTTGCAGGCTCGTGATTTTTATAATCCCAAAGTGTACCCTCCGATAAGCCATTGATGGTAGTGGTGATGTCTCCCGAAAACTTATACGCGATATAATCACCAGGGAGCATGTATTTATAAATTTTCTCATAAATATCTGGTTCGTTGTCGTGTACCCACTTTAATTTGGATGCCGTGAAATTTGCTGGGCTGTTGAGTAAGTGCTCCATACATTTTTGGGTGCCAAGCGCTTTAAAGGCTTCATTACCGATATCCACAGCCCTACTGTCACACCAGATGATGGCATTTCGAAGTGGTGCGCCATTGCGATCTACCACAACCAAACCATGCATTTGATAAGCAATCCCAACCCCGCTAATCTTAGCCGAATCAATGCCTGTTTGCTTTAGGAGTTTTTTGGTAGCCAAACAAATCAGTTTCCACCAAACCTCAGGATCCTGTTCTGCCCAAGATGCTTTGGGGCTAATCATGCCCATCTCTCCCTCAGGCTCGTGTGTTACGGCAATTTGTTTGCCAGTATCCACTTCTACCAGTGCAGCTTTTATCGAAGAGCTGCCAATATCATATCCAATGTTATACATCTAGGGAGTGCCTGTTGTTTGTTAAAATCTCCAATCGCTACCAAAATAAGTCTTCATGGGATCAATTGTTCCATCTTTGTTGTGTTTAAAAGTAGTGAATTTAACATTTCTCAAATGAGTTTTACCTGAAATTTCGGTGTCGTGATAAAATAAAAACCACTGATCGCCAACCTTTAGAGTGGAATGGTGGTTTGTCCAACCCTGTACGGGTTCGTTGAGCACTCCTCGATAGGTAAAGGGCCCATAGGGGTTGTCACCAGTGGCATAGGCCAGAAGGTGGGTGTCCCCAGTCGAATAGCTTAGATAATACGTACCGTTGTGCTTGTGAATCCAAGGCGCTTCAAAAAATCTTCTGTCTAAATCTTTAGTCAAAATAGGGTTGCCGTCCTTATCCAATATTTCAATTTGCTTTATTTCCTCGGCAAATTCAAGCATGTCATCTGAGAGTTTTGCAATGCGTGGCAATATGGCGGGGTTTTCGGGAACACCCATATCCTTTAAGGAACCGTTTTCATCATAAACGCCACTTTCCCAACGCTGCAATTGTCCGCCCCAGATACCTCCAAAGTAGATATAAGCACTGCCATCGTCATCCGTAAAAACAGCTGGGTCAATGCTATAACTGCCTTTCATTGGTTCTGGTTGGGGTGTAAATGGTCCTTCGGGTTTATCTGAAATAGCAACGCCCAATCTAAATATGTTATCGGCATCTTTTGCAGGATAATACAAATAATAAGTGCCGTCTTTATATGCCGCATCTGGTGCCCAGAATTTGCTTTTTGCCCATGGTACATCATCAACACTTAAACCTACTGGATGTACGGTTACATCGCTGCCGTCAAGGTTCATTGACAGTACTTGGTAGTCAATCATGTTAAAATGATTTCCGCTGTCGTCTTCAACACCACCTGACTCAATATCGTGCGAAGCATAAATATAAATGCGGTTGTTAAAAATATGCGATGAGGGATCGGCTGTAAAAATTTCACTAACCAAAGGTGTGTTAAGAAAATCTGTATTCGAATTTAGTTGTTCGGACAATTGACTACACGAACTAATTGATGTAGCTATAATAACTGAGGTTAAAAAAGTAGAAAAATATTTATTGAACATATATTTTGGTTTAGTGTACTGTCAAATATATTGTAGTGCCCTGTCGAGGTTTATAATAAATTGAGCAAAAACTAATACGTGGGTTTCAAATCAATGAAATAAACAGCGCTTCACAGCACATTTGCAGTAATCTATGTTGTGGGAGAAGTTTTAGTAATGTACCTCCATATAGTCTTCGTCTTTTAATGTTCCCAGCATCGTTTTGTCGGGCTTGTTCCATTTTGAGGTACGGTCTAACGGATGAAGCGTTGGCTTAATTAATGGCATGGTGTGGGTAATCAAAAAGTCGCCCTGCTGCGTCATCCATCGCAATAATTCTTTTGACAGTTGCTCCTTAATCTTATTGTATTTGGTGTTGGCTGCCAAATTGCGATGTTCATAAGGGTCATTCTCAAGGTCATACAACTCCTCATAAGGAACATTTTTAAACGCTTGGGCGCCACGCTTGATAAATGCATTAACAGCCGGGTTAGCGCCAAGATTTTGCTCCATCACTTCCATAGCATTGAAGTTTCGAATGTATTTATAACGCGTTCCACGAACCGACCGAGAGGGGAATACCTCACACTTTTGGATATTTTGTCTGGTGGAAATTGCATAAACGTAATCCCTGATGATTTTGTCTTCCCCTGAAAGTAAAGGCAAGAAACTGCGACCATCTATGTTATCGATATCATCTCCGCCAGCAACATCAATCAAAGTGGGTAATACATCGGCTATGGTAACCAGTTGGTCAGACTGGGTTTGGGGCGCTACCTTTCCAGGCCAACGAACCACCATAGGAATTTTAATTCCGGTTTCGCGAACACTCCATTTCCCCTTTAAGCCGTGGTCAGACATATACAAAAACAAGGCTTTGTCAAATACCGCTTCTGCTGTCAACATACTAAGAACACGTCCAAGTTGGGCATTGTCATCTTCAATATTTTGATAATAGCCTGACTTGCTACGCGCTATGTTTTTTTTCGGATTTCTAGCTGAGGGGTCGTAATCTAAAGGCTTATCTGAATAATCGTTCTGCTTTGGGTATGGCCCATGTGGTAGATCGGAAGCGAAAATAATGCAAAACGGTTTTGTTGCATTTTGAATGTAATTTTTAACCTTATTGATGGGCAATAACCTATTTTCTGCGGTGTGATAGAAATGTGTCCAATTAAAAACCGCATTGGGCTTAATGTGTCCTTTCCCTGCCAAAATTACCTCATAGCCCAAAGCATTAAAGTAATCGTTGATATCTTGTACTTTTTTCACAGGCAAGTGATTCGCCATACAGCCATTTCTTACTGGAAAAAGGCCTGTGAATAATTGGGAACGACTTGGTGCACAAATAGCTTGTGCCGTGTAGGCATTTGAGAATGACATGCCCTCGCGTACCAAGCGGTCATAGTTAGAGGTATCAACCTGATCATTTCCGTGGATTTTATAATCCCATGCATTTTGATCGTCAGCCAGATAAATGACAATATTTGGCGTTGAGGTCAAGCCAGATTTTTGCCCTTGAATCAAAAAAGAAAATAATAAAGCAGGAAATATAAAAGTGTAGGAACGTTTCATAAATGTTATAAAATAAATGCAATGATTGATGCAATAAAACTACCAATTATAATTCATCTGCTGGCTTTATCAACACAAATAGGCAATTATATTGTTACAAATGGTTAAATAATTACAATACTACAGCTTGTTTGGTCAATTTTTTATATTAGTTTTACTAGGATGAATAAAATGTATCATTCCTTAGTTTTTAGTTTGATTTTCGTTTTTGGTGCATGGGCACAAGAAAATCCCTTTTTGTTTGTGGAGACAAACGAAGATATAGGCACACGTGCCATCACTTGTATGATCAATGATTCGAATGGTCAGCTGTGGATAGGAACCTATGGTGGTGGACTGAAAAGATATAACGGCATTGGAGTTGAAACATTCAAACACGATGTAAATGTGGCTTCTGCCCTGTCGAGCTCAGAGATTCACGATTTATATATCGATCCAAAAGATGCCCTGTGGATTGCTACCAGCAACGGCTTAAACCTATACAACCAAAAAACGGGAACTTTTTCACAGTTAAACCCATCGGGACTTAAACTGTCTGTGCACAGCTTAGCTCAATTGGATGAAGTTCGAATTATTGTTGGCACACACCAAAAAGGCATGTATGTATTCAATACAGTCAACAAAGAATTTCAAAAAGTCACACTTGAAGACGGTATAGAAGAAAATGGGCTACAAGTAAATGATATCGTTGTAGATAAATTAAAGCGCATTTGGGTGGGCAGTAATTATGGTTTGATGCAACTTGATTTTACGTCATTGAAACTTAAAGCTGTTGAAAACCGTGCGCTGCAAAACGAGCAACTACTGTCAAGTGAAATCATCAGTTTAGAAGCAGATAAATTTGGAAGCATATGGGCAGGAACGGAACAAAATGGTATTCTGAAAATACTTCCCACGACCGCAACAAATTTTATGTTAAAACACTACCCCATAACGGAAAAGCGCATTTTTTCAGTTAAGGAATACAAAGACGGCCTGATTTTATGTGGCTCTGAAAATGATGGGTTATTTGTGCTATCCAGCGATGGGGATATTTTAAAGCAATATCTAAAAGAAATTGGAAACGATTTCAGTATTCAATCCAATTCTATTTGGTCCATACATTGTGATGCTAACGACCGTGTTTGGATGGGTTATTACGACCAAGGCGTGAACAAATTTGACCCCAAGCACTTTAAGTTTAGTTTTTTTCAGAATAACAATGAAAGCAAGGCAACGCCTTTTCCATCCTCCATTTCTTCCATTGCAAAAGACGAACGAGAGCGTGTTTGGTTTAGTTGCATTGACAAAGGGGTTTATGTATATGACCCCACCAAAAACAGCTACACACACCTCAACGATCCTGCAAACAATATTGCTAAGGGACTCAATAGCATGGACATCCCCTCTTTGTTTATTGACAGCAGGCAAAATGTATGGGTGGCCTCATGGTACAACGGTATTTATTTATTGAAAAAAGGTTCCCGTCGGTTTATAAATTTCAGCACAAAATCATATAACAACACACTAAAGTCGAACCGAATTGTAAGCTTTTCAGAAGATTCAAATGGTGTGATTTGGATAGGTACTTTTTTAAGCGGATTGGTTTCGTATGACCTAAATAGTGGCAAACTGACAAACCATGATAGTGAACCTTTTCAAAAGTTTGAACTACAAAATGGCAACATCAGAAAGGTTATTGTAGACAAAGACGATAACGTTTGGATGGGTACCAGAAAAGGAATTTATAGGTACAATCAAAAAAAGAACGAGGTCGTTTCTTTTAACGCTAAAATTCGTGATTTATCACAAGGGGTGATCGCTGACTTTATCGTTTTTGCCCTATACGAGGACAGCAATAATAATATTTGGGTTGGTACTGATGGTTATGGGCTTTTTAGTTACTCGGCAGTTGAAGACGCCTTTACGTGGCATGGAAAAGACAGTGAAATCAGGAATATGTCTATCAATTCCATTACACAAACCTATGACGGATATTTCTGGCTGGGTACAGACAATGGTCTTATTAGATACGACCAAACCAACGAAGGCTTTCGCGTTTTTGAATCTGCAGACGGTCTTTTGAGTAAAAAAATAAACCGCAGTGCTTTCTACACCGAACGCAACACTCTCTACCTTGGAACTAGTGAAGGCATAAACTTTTTTAATTTTAACAATGTCCCGTTAAACACAACCCTGCCGAAAATTATTTTTCAAGATTTAAAAATTGGCAATAAAAGAGTTGCTGTTTCAAAGGAGGGATCACTCAAAAAAACCATCCAATACAGCGACACCATCCTCTTAAGTCACAACCAATCTTCTTTTTCAATTGACTTTGTCGGGGTAAACATGACCCGTGGTGAGAAAAATAACTACGCCTATATGCTTGAAGGCTTAGACCGTGATTGGAACTATGTTGATCAACAACGTACGGCAACCTTTACAAACATTAAGCCTGGGAACTATGTGTTTAAACTCAAGGCAGCCAATAATGACGGTATTTGGACAGAAACATCTAAAAATATATTTATAAAAGTACAGCCTCCATATTGGGCAACCATAGGTGCTAAAATCAGCTATTTTGTAATCCTATGCGGGCTTGGGTTTTATATTTTTAGTTTAATCAAACTTCGTGTAAGAGAACGCAGAAAAGCAGAAGTCGAGCGAAACCAACGCAAGCAAACCGAAGAGCTACACGCAAAAAAAATACAGTTTTTTACTAATATTTCGCATGAATTTAGAACACCTCTAACGCTTATGCTTAATCCATTAGAATCTTTGTTATCTGCCCCAGATGTCATGAGTTTGCCAGAAGACGTTAGAACCAAACACAGAATTATCCATCGCAATACCAAAAGAATGAAGCGGCTGATTGATGAATTGATGGACTTTAGAAAAATGCAATTTGGAAAAATTCAATTGCGTGTTAAAGAGACAGACCTGCAAACCGTTGTTAAAAGTGTTACTTCTTATTATGATGAAGAGGCGCTTTACCGAAATATCAATTTGAATTTTAGCCATACTGACATTAATCAAACCCCAATATGGGCTGACCAATCAATGCTAGAAAAGATAATTTTCAACCTTCTATCAAACGCATTTAAAGCGACAAAAGAAGGGGGGAGCATCGGCGTTACCGTAAACTATCACGAAGGAAGTGTGGTATTCCCGCTGATTGATAAAACACAACCACAAGACGCGTTTGAAGTCATAATTAAAGACAGTGGTATAGGCATCAAAAAAGAAAACATTAGTAATATATTTGAACGCTTCTATCAAGACAAAGATAATAATGAACAATACTATGGCGGAACTGGTATTGGTTTAGAGGTGGTTCGAAAATTTGTCGATTACCACAAAGGTAAAATTGAAGTTGAAAGTGAACAGGAGTTAGGCACCTCGTTTAAAATCTTTTTTGCTGCTGGAAAAGCGCATTTTTCAGAAGATCAATTTGCTACGTATACCACCCAGCAACCACAGCCAAAAATAGAGCACAGCATTGAAGAAAATCTTGAGGCAACCGCGCCACAAATCGAACGAGAACACAGCCTTCTTATTGTTGAAGACAATATAGAGCTACGCGAATATCTTAAGTTAGAACTCAAAGGAGCCTATCGCGTTCTCGAGGCTGTGAATGGGAAAATAGGCCTAGAAATGGCCAAACAACACAAGCCTGATGTTATTATTGCCGACGTAATGATGCCTGAAATGGACGGCATTGAAATGTGTCAACTCCTTAAATCAAATAAAGTTACTCGTACGATACCGGTGCTTATGCTTACGGCCAAAGTAGCCGAAAAAGAGCGTATAGAAGGCATTGATGCAGGAGCTGATGTATATTTAAAAAAACCCTTTAGCGTAAATCTTTTAAAAACGCATTTGCGACAAATGGTCAAAGCCAAAAACACCTTTTATCAAACGTATTTTAAAAGCCTTGAATTAGATGTGAACGACGCTGGCTATGACAAAAAAATTCTTGCAGACGTATTGAATGTTATCGGTAACAATTTGTCTAAAGAAGACCTGTGTGTCCAAGACATTGCCAATGAACTGGGATTGAGCAGAAGTAAGTTGTATAGGAAGATTAAGGCACTAACCGGAAATTCAGCTAATGAAATCATTCGGAAAACACGGCTCGAAAAAGCAAAAGAATTATTGGAAAAAACAGACATGACCATTGGTGAGATTTGTTTTAAAGTAGGCTTTGCCTCTCCCTCCTATTTTACCAAAAGATTCAAAGAACACACGGGAATTATTCCAAAAGACTATCGTCTTAAGAACAAAGAGCAAAAAGAGGCGTTAACCAATTAATATTCAAAATTAAAATGTATTATTCTCATAAGTTTATTTACCATATATTTTCAATTTTATTGTTCGGCTGTATGACGGCATTTGCGCAAGAAAGCGTTGCGGTCATGGGAAAGATTATAGATCAAGATGGCTATGAAGTGCCTTACGCAGCAGTAGGAATCTTGCAAAAGAACATGGGCACAACTTCCACTGAAGACGGTACTTTTTATTTCCGTGTCTCAAATAAGGAACTTGAAGATAGCATGACCGTTTCGTCACTTGGTTTTTCAAATTTCACCATTAAGATTAAAGACTTTTTAAAACTTGAAAAAAAGGAAATTGTACTGGAAGAACAAACAACCAAGCTTAATGAAGTAGTTGTAAACGGTATTCGTTTTTATGTCAAAAATGCGCTGAAAAAATTGCGCGACAACACGGTTAGTAAAAATCATCAGTTGAATATCTTGTACCGCAGGTGGTCGGTGGAAGACAATTTATGCCGCTTTTATATCGAGCACAGCATTAATGCAATAGATCGTGGGCCCAGTTCCTACCTCGTTAAGTTTTCTGTAGACCATGTAAGAACCTCGGCAGATTATAGGTTTGTGAAGAATGAACAAAAATTGCACGCGCTAAAGTATATGGAATTTAACAATCCACTGCGGAAAGGCATCAATGTCAAATCCTATACGTGGACGAAAACAGGGGACTCAAGCTACGATAATGAAGACGTAATCATTGCCAAAGGTGTGCTAGCAAACAAGGAAACAATATGGCTGTATATCGGAATGGATTCCTACAAGGTTTACAAACTAGAAATGGAAAAGCAACCCGAAGTAGGGAAGTCACTCATTGCAACCTACGTTTACAAGAAAAACAACAAAGGCAAGCTGTTTTTGAGCTACCACCAAAGAGAATGGAAAGGCGCTGCAGCACCATCCGAAAATGTCAAACGCGCCATGAGGAGTAACAGTCAAAAAGTTCCCAAATATATTCCCATAGCCTATAGGCATGAGGTATATGTTTTGGACATAAAAGAAGATAAAACACTTTTTAATGTCGGAGAGGTCATGCACAACAAAGACATGACTCAGTATAAAACCGCATACAATCCTGCTTATTGGGAAAAATTGAACATACCGCCCAACACCCGCTTTTTCAATAAAAATATAGGTGAGTTGGTTGATTTATTTGGTGTGCCCCTTGAAAATCAATTTAAGTATTCAAATATGCGTTAGCGCTTATTGACCACTTAAATCCAAGACTATGGGTTTTGTACTTTCTTTGGTGTGACGAAAGCCAACGGTATAGGCTTTATCATCAACAGTAACAGTAGCCTTATATTTTCCGTAAAATCCAGAAAAAGCAAGACCTTCATTGGCGTCAAAATCAGTTGTAAGCTTTGTGGACCAAGTATTTTTTATCAATTTTTTAAGTGTGAAAAAAGCCTTTTTTGGCTGCATATCGCTATCTAAAATCCCCGCTGCATGACCGCGCCACGCATTTCTATCGGTCAGGTTCCACATGGTAATGGAACTCACGCTGGGATGGCTAAATAGGAGTGTGTAGAAATCTTTGATGTAAGCAGCCTGATATAGCTCCTTCTGTGCAAGACTTGGCAAGTTCATCTTTTCCCCTTTTTTGCGTGCTACTTTGCGCTCTTCCAAAAACACCCCGTGGTCTTTCCAGTTGTTAAATAGCTTTGAACTGGTTACGGTAACTTCTGTGAACTGAATGTCTTTACCAAGGGGGGTGAACGTACTAACCAAATCCCATAGCTCTTGTTCCTCAAATACATTGTCATGGGTTTGCATATGCGCTTGCATTCCAATGGCTTGGTATCCCACGTTTTGTTCAATAAAATATTCGTTTAGTTTTAGAAATTCTGGGTCTGTTGGGTGGTAATGGTTATTGGTGTAAATTTTATTGGGTGCTATTTTATTGGCAAACGCATAGAGCGCTAACATGGCGGGATATATTCCGCCTTTATATGTAATCCAACGGGTAACACCACTGGGTGTCACGTGGTTTTTGAATGGTGCGACAGCTTCATTGTAAACATCCCAATATTGAATTTCGGGATAATCAAGCAATAGGTCTTGCATGCGCTTAAAAATTATTTTCTCAAGGGAAACTGGATCTTGAAAGTCAATAACCCATTTGGGTAAAGACTCGTGCCACAACAGCGGGTGTCCTTTTATTTTAATGTCATTCGCTACGGCCCATTCCACTTTTCGACGCATCATACGATTGTAGCCGGTCAAATCCTTTTTTTCGTCACGCGCAGCCCAATAAAATCCCAATGTAACAAAGTTAAAGAGCTCTTTAACCCGGTTTCGATATTGGGTTTGGGCTTTTTTGCTAAGCGAACTTGCCTGCGTCATAGAAACGCCGAAGCTAAATTCGTGACGAACCAACTCAAGGTCTATACTGGCCTTGTCTTTAAGGGGTTTGCCGTCCAAAACAAAAGCCAATTGCACCTTACCTTTTCTTATATTTTCGATACGTTCGTTAGCGCCCTCTAATTGCCAAGGGGTGTGAACAAGGTGCTCCTGGGCCCTTGAAATAAGTGCAAAAAAAACGACTACATAAAATGCAGCTATAAATCGAGTTGTCATTTGAGTTGTTCTATTGAAAGTGCAAATTACCCCACAATTTGACTTTGTTTTGAAAGTTATTTGTCAAAAACTATAATATTTAGCGTGATGAGAAAAATGTCCAAATGTGCTGCCAAAGCTGTGGGTAGGCAGCAGAAATATTATGCTCCGCATTTTCAACGCGAAGGTATTGTACTTCAATCTGATCCGAGCAACCGGAAAAAACCAAAGATGTATTTCCCAGTAGTATCGTTTCTGATGGCGTTAAATCGCACCCAAATTGCATTGCCCATCTTCGTACACTTTCATGAGCGCTAAAAAAGGAATGCCCAAAACGTTCACCCCCTTCGATTGGGATAACATTATCTTTTGCGCCATTAATTTGAAATATTGAAACAGGCTTGGTCTGCGTACTGATATCTATAGAAGCTATTAATTGTGAAGCTACTGGAGCAATGGCCTTGAAATGCGGGGTTTTAGCGGCCAAGGTATTTACCATTCCTGCCCCGTTAGAGGAGCCCAAGGCAAATATTTTTTCGCTGTCAACATTTGTATAGGTTAACAAGGTTTCTACAATGGTATTGACAAAAGCTACATCGTCAGCGGTTGAAGGCTCTGTCCCTAAGTTCCAAGCGTTTAAATGTCCTTGCGGGTATATGCCAATAAATACGCCTGCATCTGTAAACTGCCTCAGCGTATTTACCCAATACTTGTTGTTACCGCCGCGCCCATGAAAAGCAAAAACAAGGGGATACTTTGCTGTTGCATCTGAAACTGGAGGTGCTTGAATAAGTACGGACCTGCTTACTAGTTGACCGTCAATTTGCTGATCAATTTCGATGGTCTTCGTGGTCAAAATTTTCGTTGTCGCTACCTCATCCATTCGCGCTTGGTCTTGATCACACGAAAACAAACCAAATGCTATCACAATAAAAATATTCATGCTTTTCATTTTCTAGGTTTAGGGATGTAGTTTATCCAATCGTAATCTGAAAAGTCGTTATTATCTTGCCCGTTGCTTGTAGCATAAAGCCCAATATGTGCGCCCGTAAATCCACTAAAGAGCACCAAGTCTGCCGGAGTTGTTGTCAACACCTTATAACGCTTGCCCTTAGTCGCATACGAAAACGTATAGGTGTCATTGGCAGACACTAATTTAAAGCGAATTTCTCCCTTATAAGAATTGAGTTTATGTGCCTTAATTGTTTGTACTTTCTTTTTGTTGTGTAAGACTTCTACTAGCATCCCATCAGCTTCTTTACGGACTGAAAAAGACACATAATTTTCGTCTTTTTGGACTATGGCAATGCCTGCTGTAGATTCGTCATGTGAGGGGTTAAAGCGCATCTTGGTGGTAAAAACAAAGTCGCTTTCAGTCTGTTTTATTCCCATAAAATGTGCGCGTTTGCGCCTTGAAATGGTGTTTTTGTGAGTAAAAAGTCTTAGGTGACCTGGATTTTCGTCTAGGCCATAGGTGTTTGGCAAAGGAACTCTAACAAAGTTCCACGCAAGGTTCAATGTGCTATGCTTAAAATCGTCTCGGAAAGCTCGATTCTTTGCGGGTGTGCCGCCGTCAAAAATAACGGGATTAACTCTTTCAACACGTCCTGTTTTTGGAGCTACTACGGGCCATAAAATTTTTCCTTTTCTTGGATGCATATCGCGCTCCCAACTAACAGGCACCACAAAAGTTTCCCGGCCCATATTTGACTTGCGCTTTAAGTCACCTCGCACACCCAAAAGAAACATATACCAACGACCGTCGTCTAGTTTAACCAGATCGCCATGACCGGTGCTGTGCACCCAATTTTCATATGAAAGCTGTCTTGAAGTAAAAATAGGATTTCGTGCATTGGAGACATAAGGACCTGTGAGCTTGTCACTAGCAGCCACCATTACGGCGTGATTAAAAGAGGTGCCCCCCTCGGCAATCATCAAGTAATATCTACCGTCATTTTTATAAATATGCGGACCTTCTGTCCATACGCCATCACATGCGCCGCGCCACAAATGGTAGCGCGCTCCCATCAATTGAAAAGTTTCACGGTTGAGCTCTTGCATCCAAATTTCTTTCTGATCTATAAATTCAGGATCTTTTGGTTTTTGTTGCCCGGTATACCAGAGGCGACCATCTTCATCAAAGAAAAGGTCGGGGTCAATCCCTGGCGCTCCTTGCACAACAACGGGGTCGGACCAAGGTCCAGCCGGATTGGTAGCCGTGATGATAAAATTATTTCCACTGTGCTTTTTGGTCTTTGCATCGAAATATATGGCTGTTGTGATGACATAAAATGTACCGTCATGATAACGCAAGGTTGGGGCGTATATGCCGCCGTTTGACTGCACGTCTACAAGGTTAACAGCACCAGTACATTGGGCTTCGCGTTGCAGCCCGTGACCAATTAAGGTCCAGTTTACCAAATCTTTACTTTTGTGAATAGGTATTCCGGGGAAATATTCGAAAGATGAATTTGCCATATAAAAATCATCCCCTACTTTACAAATGGATGGGTCTGGATAGCCCCCTGGCAATACGGGGTTGGTGAAGGTCTGAGCATATAGCGTCCCTATATGCAGTAAGAGTGCAAGCTTAATAAAAAAAGGAAAGGTACGTGACATTTTATATAAAAGCGATGACTGACGGATTAGTAGCGTTAAGTTATAGTAAATAGCCCAACACTATTTTTGCTCTAATATAAAAAAATGAAAAGACTGTCGTTTGTTTAAACGACTAATCATCGACGATTTTTCCTCTTTCCCTTTTTAAAGTCACCAAAAGAACGGCCGCCTTTTTTGCGATTGCTAAAACGATTTCCTTTTTTATTTCGCTTTTTAGCGTAACCACCTCCACCTTGCAGGTGCTGGCCTCTTTTCTCCGTAGTGCGAATTTGAATCACACGCCCATCAAGTTTAAAGCCTTCAAACGCAGCCAAGACATGGTCTTTTTTGTCCATACTTGTGTTGAAATAAGCGTTGTTATCCATCACGTCCACGTGATAAATATCGTCCTTTTGGAAAGATAGGAAATCAACCAAAAAAGACTTTAAAGCCTTCCAGTCATAATCGTCCCGACTACCAATATTGATGTTGTAGCGGGCATCAGCGGCCTTCTTTGAACGTCCCTGTCCTTCTGGCGTTGCTTTTGATAGCGCGTTTGATTGCTTTTGATAGTAACTGTGCAGTCTGTTAAACTCTACAGACATCAGTTTTTTAATCAAATCTTCTTTTGAAAAATCGCCTAAAATCGTATTGACCTCTGCCAAGTAGCCGTCAATTTCATCACTGACATCTGTGGTCTTAATTTTTTTGGCAAAGTATTGTAATTGCCGTGTGAGTATGGCATTTACATCTGGAACTTCTTGGGCAGTAATTTTGGCATTGATGATGCGCTCAAGCTTTTTGATTTTACCCAACTCGCCTCTAGTGAGTATGATCATAGAAGTACCTAAACTACTGGCGCGTCCTGTTCTACCGCTTCTGTGCGTGTAGGTTTCGATCTCGTCTGGCAATTGATAGTGAATCACGTGCGATATGTTGTCAACATCTAATCCACGTGCTGCAACATCTGTAGCCACAAGCGTCTTAATTTGCTTGGCACGAAAGGCTTTCATCACCATATCGCGCTGGTTTTGGCTCAGGTCTCCGTGTAGGGCACCTGCACTGTAGCCATCTTCAATAAGCTTTTCAGCCACGCGTTGGGTATCGCGTTTGGTGCGACAAAATACTATTGAATAAATATCAGGCTGCGTGTCCGAAAGCCGCTTTAATAAGTTGTATCGCTCGCGCCCACTTACCAAATAATACTCGTGATTGATGTTGGTCGAAGCCGCATTTTTGGTGCCAACCGTAATTTCGATTGGGTTATACATAAACTCTTTCGCAATCCGTGCTACTTCTTTGGGCATGGTAGCCGAGAACAACCATGTTTGCTTGTCGTTTGGTGTATGAGAGAGAATGTTTGTGATATCTTCCTTAAAACCCATATTTAACATCTCATCTGCTTCGTCCAAAATACATAAGGCAATGGAGGAGATATTGATGTATTTTCTACGCATCATGTCCTGCATACGACCAGGTGTTGCCACCAAAACTTGTGCGCCTTTTTTGACAGCCTTTGCTTGATCGTTGATGCTTGCGCCACCATATATGGGAACTATATTCAATCCTTTAATGGCTGAAGCATACTTGATAAGCTCTTTGCTTATTTGTATGCATAACTCTCGGGTTGGAGCAATAACAAGTGCTTGCGTAGTTCTGCTGCTTGTATCTATTTTCTGCAGCATGGGCAGACCAAAAGCAGCTGTTTTGCCTGTTCCTGTCTGCGCAAGTGCGACGATGTCGGTTTCCTTTTCTAAAAGAACAGGAATCGCTTTTTGCTGAACGTCCGTGGGCGATTGAAAACCTAAGGCATCGATAGCCTCTAGTAGTTTGGGATCAATTCCCAAAGATGAGAAATCTGTCATAAGAAGTGGCAAATGTAACCTAAATAGTTCGAAGAGAGCTACACGCAAGAAAAACAGCGCCAAAGCTTATAAATTTCCTATTTTTACAGCGAATGAAACTTATGAAAACAACCCCAATCTATATTCTTTTACTGCTATCGGTTACTTCATTATTTGCACAAAATATTGCATTGCAAAAAGCCACAACCACAAGTAGTGTAAGAGACAACAATCAAGGCGCTTTTGCCGTCGATGGAAATCAATCAACGCGCTGGGAAAGTGATTTTTCAGACCCTCAGTTTATAATTGTCGATCTCGCTACAACTTACGCGCTGAATAGGATTGAGATTGATTGGGAAGCTGCGTACGCCACCCAATATCAAATACAACTGTCCAACAACAAACAACAATGGACAACGGCTTCCAACATCACTAGCGGAAACGGCGGAACAGATGTTGTTAATTTGAATGGGCAAAACGCACGATACGTAAGAATGTATGGTACCCAACGTACCACTATCGGAAGTACACAATACGGCTACAGCATTTATGAATTTGAAGTCTATGGAGAAGCGGCAGCAAACAACGCTTCTCTTTCTAGTATTTCAATCAACGGTAATGAGTTTACTGCTTTTTCGAGTGATCAATACAACTATGATTATTTGCTGAAACCAGGTGTAAGTAGCGTGCCTACCGTAAGTGTAACGACAGCAAATTCGAATGCGACTTATACTATTACAAATGCACAATCCCTTCCAGGAACGACAACCATAAACGTAACCGCTGCTGATGGCAGTACTACCCAGACCTATACCATAAACTTTACGGCAAGTAGTTTCAACTTGGTTTGGAACGATGAGTTTGATTATACTGGGGCGCCAAATTCGTTAAAATGGCACCACCAAACATACCCACCCGTTGGAGATAGTTGGTTTAACGGAGAGGAGCAGCACTACACAAGTCGGCTTAAAAATTCCTACGTGAGCAATGGCTCTTTAAAAATAGAAGCCTTTAAAGAAAGTTATACCGATCCAACAAGTGGCTCAACGAAACAATACACCGCTGCAAGATTAAACTCCAAGTATGCATTTCGGTACGGACGTGTGGAAGTTCGTGCAAAACTGCCCGCAGCACAAGGCACATGGCCAGCCATATGGACACTGGGTAAGAATATCAATGAAAATGGTGCCTATTGGCAGACCCAAGGCTTTGGTAATACCACTTGGCCTTTTTGTGGAGAGATTGACATCATGGAACAAGACTCAAATAAAACCAAAACATCTGGGGCGTTCCATTATCCTGATGCTAACGGAAATCACACCTACACCACAAAAAGCATTAGTGTTTCAGATTCCGCAAACAGCTGGCACGTATATGCTATGGAGTGGTCTGCAGACACCATTGAACTATCGGTAGATGACGTGGTTTTTCATACGCTAAACAATGCCCAAAATGCCTATTTTGACAACGAACATTTTATTTTATTAAACATTGCCATGGGTGGTAGTTTAGGAGGTACCATTGCTGCCAATTTTACAGCTGATGTCATGGAAATTGACTATGTCCGTGTCTATCAATTACAATCCCTTTCTTCGGGCAGTATTGACAACCAAAATATTGGCTTGACCATATACCCCAACCCATCTGCGGGTC
Source organism: Flavobacteriaceae bacterium (assembly GCA_002862705.1). Classification (GTDB taxonomy): domain Bacteria; phylum Bacteroidota; class Bacteroidia; order Flavobacteriales; family Flavobacteriaceae; genus UBA7446. The sequence continues at coordinate 2,209 of PKDU01000050.1, read as the reverse complement.
AATTTTATGTTGAGGCTGATGATATTATCAATGATGCTGTAATTTACGATTTAACAGGACGCCGAGTATCTAGTTACAGCGTTAACCAAAAAGCCGTTTCCATTCAAATAAATCAGCCGCCAGGCGTATACCTCATCAAGGTCAGTGGCCATAATTTTGAAGATTTTAAAAAATTAATTGTAAACTAAAGGGCATCGTTAACGCTCAATCCGATTGATTTATCATTTTTAAGTACTGTTTACATACTGTCTAAAACAAAACCCAAGTCGTCTGTTTGGTTTTTTAATTAGATCTACAGCTTTAAATTGGCTTTTAACACCTTTAGTAAAAGCTTGTTTAACTGCCCATTCTATGGTGTCAAAAGGCACGAAAAAATTAATTTTCCTTTGATGTTATTTTTTTATTTTAAATTTGAATAACTATTTAAAACTAAATAAAATGAAAAATTACAATATATCATCTTTTTTAACCCTTACAGCACTTGTTGCTTTTCTAGTATTTGGAGGAATGACTGGTGCACAAGCGCAAGAAGAACCAACATTCAGTGTAACGGGTTCTGTTGACTCATATTACAGAAGCAGTGAATATGCGCCTGGTACCTCTTTTGCTAACCTAAACGGATTTTCGCTAGGTATGGCAAACATTGTTCTTTCTTACGAAGGAGAGAAGCACGGTTTTGTTGCTGATTTGGTTTACGGACCAAGAGGTGCAGACGCCGTATTCAACTCTACTGGGTCATCAAACATTGTGAACCAATTGTATGTATACTATAATGTAAGTGATAGCTTTACCTTGACATTAGGTAACTTCAACACCTTCTTAGGTTATGAAGTAATTTCGCCTGTTGGAAACTTTAACTACTCTACATCATACATGTTCTCTAACGGACCTTTCTCACACACAGGTTTAAAAGCTGATATTGCACTGTCTGACGACGTGTCCTTGATGTTAGGTGTCCTTAACAGTACCGATTACACAGAGTCTCAGCCGGTTGGTGACGACTATATGTTTGGTGCACAGTTAGGTCTTTACGGACAATACATCAACTTCCTTTCTGGTGGACTATCCAATGTCTCTCAAATTGACTTTACAGGGGGTGTTGACATCTCGGACAGCTTCTTCTTGGGCGTAAACGCCACTAGCTATGAAGATGATGGCGGTGAGTGGTCTGGTGTTGCACTTTACCCGCAACTTACCCTATCTGACTCTTTTGCACTTGGTCTTAGAGGTGAGTCTTTTGACATCAAAGATTCAAACACCTTTACTTCTTTTACCATCACTGGCAGCATTAACTCTGGAAACTTGACCATCAAGCCAGAAATTAGAATTGACAGTGCGGACGAAAAAGTAAGCACTTGGAGTGCTGATGGAGATGATAGCTTATCTTCATTCGTGTTGGCGGCTATTTATTCTTTCTAGTACTAAATACCTCACAAAATTTAAAAAACCCGCATTATTCATGCGGGTTTTTTTATGCGTGTTATTTTTTAATAGAATAGCTATCTTAAAACTAAGTTTGACTATTCCATCATGGCAGCCGCCTGTGCGGCTTCTATAGCTGCAACCATTTGAGTAGTATCATACATATGATATTCTGCTGCGATTTTTCCATCATCACCCCACATAAAACTAATATGTGCAGGCAGATTTATGGTCTCACCAGTACTTTTGCTCGTAGCTATCCAATTAAACCATGTTTGCGTAACGGTTACTGCATCATATGCATCGCCTCCAGGATAATTGGTGGTTTCTACCCAAGCGCCAATGTCTTGTTTACTCCCCCATTGCATCTCAATAGAAAACGTTTCGTGTTGTGCTCCTAAAAGCCCAACAAGGTCATCTAGAGAAATGGCCTCGTTACTGTTTAAGAAAACCTGTAGTTCCGGAGACCAAAGAGACTTTAATCCATCCATGTCGTTATTTAGATAATGCTGAAAATGCTGTCGTATAGCACTAGATTTATCATCATCAAAATTCACGACTACTCCACTATTTGTACATCCCAATACCATTAGGGATATAACTATTACTGCTATTTGTTTCATTGTTAAAATTATTTGAACTAAAGTTACAAATTATCAGATTAAGTGAACGTTAATTTTAACACTGTCTTGTCATTACACTATTAAATGCCAATTGGTTGACTAAAAAAAGTAAGATGCCGCTGATATAAACCCCATTTTAGACAAAATAGCCCGTTTTAACAGAG
>PKDU01000026.1 GCA_002862705.1 Flavobacteriaceae bacterium | reverse complement strand
CTAAGAGGAAATATTGTTGAGTCTTTGATATTTGCTCTTGTACTCACTAGCTGATATTCCCTTTAAAGCCTTAAATACTCTGTTAAAGCTTGAAAAAGAGTTAAAACCCGTGTCATGACAAATTTGTGAAATAGATTTTCGACTGTTAATAATCATTTGACATGCCCTACTGATGCGGTATTCACGTATAAATTGAAAAGCGGTTTTACCCGTTCGTTCTTTAAAGAATCGACAGAATGAATTGGTTGTCATAAAAGCCAAGTCTGATAACTCCTGAAGGCTGATTTCACGTACGTAGTTTTCAGAAATAAAGTTTATGATACGTTGAAGTCGGTCCTCCTTTTCGATATTTCCTGTGGCTGGATTGAAGTTTTCTGACGCCAAATGTCGTGTGTTTTCAACACGAGACAATCGATTAAGTGTTTTAAGCAATTGAATCAAACGATTTGCCCCACTAGACTCACAAATGCGAATGATGTCTTCCAGCAGAACATAGCTGTCCATAGATTGAAAAATAAGACCCCTACGAGACTTTTCAAGCATGGTTTTTATATTGGAAAACTCGGGTACATTATCCACGAAAGCATGGATCAGAGAGGGGCTAAATTTGATAATAATATAGTCCGCCTCTTCTGAAGAATCATGTACTTCATTTTTAAACAAGTGAGGAAGCTGACTTCCCAAAAGAACCAATTCATTTTCATTAAAATACTCCATGCTATCTCCTACAATACGTACTCCTGTGCCGATAATAGGATATAACAATTCGTATTCTTCATGATAGTGCCAATCTACTCCGAAATAGGGTATGGTTTTTCGTTCAACAAAAAAACTCTGGTGATCTTCGTTTTCGGTTATGGAATACTTGAGTTGCAACTTATTTGTTTTCTTAAAAATACAATTTTTAAGCAGAAATAGAAGTGTATATGCCTATTAAAAAGTAAAGACTTAGTTGTCTTCAATCAATTTAATTCCTTGTGGCACCATAGGGTAAGTAATATTTTTCATCAAAGCTCTCATATTTGCTGTCTCGTGATGTGATTTAACAAAAATAAGATTGTTTCGTTCTTTTGGATCTAAATTTTTGTCATACAACTCCTCTTGCCCAGTGTTGTATACGATGTAGCGATAGTCTTTGGTGCGTATGGAATAGTGATGATTTTCTGGGATATTTTTATTTAAATCCGAACTGTAAACTACTGACAAAGCTCCCTCGGGACCTTGCCAATTATCTGCATTTGGATTTTTTAAAAAAGGGACAAGAGAATACCCGTCTAGTCCATGCCCTTTTTTGTTTTTTCGAGTTTCTAAATCAATTCCTGCCAATTCCAAAAGAGTAGGATATACATCTATTAAAGAAACAGGATGCTCAACGACCGTATTTGGCACTGTCATATCTGGAACGCGAATAATTAGAGGTACTCTTGTGCTTTCTTCCCATAATGAGTTTTTGTAAATGTGATCTTTCTCTCCCATAGTCCAACCGTGGTCACTGGTCAATATTACAATTGTATTGTCTTTAAGCGAGGTATTGTTAACCGCACGCATCACTTGGCCTACATTGTCATCAACTGCGGTTACACAGGCCAAGTAAGCTTGTGTAAAGCGCTTTAATCCCTCGTGTGGATCTTCATATGAGGCTACCAGATTCTCAAACATTTCAACCGATCGGGTTCTTCTGTTTTTTGTTTCAAACTGGTCTACCAAATGCAGAAAAGTATCCTCTTTATCACCGGGTAAAATAGCTGCCAACTGAATGCTGTCTAGCGGATACATGTCAAAATATTTTTGAGGGGCAATCAGCGGGGTGTGCGGACGAAGAAACCCAACGGACAAGAAAAAAGGAGCGTCCTGGTCCTCTTCAGCTAACTCCAAGAGACGCTTTTCAGCCCATTGTGCATTTAGTTCATCGGGTGTTAAATCACGGTCTTTATCATTATTATATTTAAGTTCTTTGCCACTTCGAAACCCGCCATAGACCCACCATAGCCGTTCGCCATTGAATTTTTGTTCCCCAAAGTTTTTCATGGGGCCATAAGAACCATCTATAAAACCACCCCCCATATTGAGTCCATCAACGATCCGATTGGTTCTGAAAGGAGCGGGCACATCAGGATGAGAGATAGGCTTTTTCTTACGGTCATAATCGCCTGCGTAAACAAAGGGGCTGTAATCTGCTTTGTATTTAAATTCAGACCACACATCTTCTTTGTTGTGATGCAGGACTTTGCCACTTCCAATTACATGGTAACCATCATCTTTAAATTTCTCCATAATGGTCTTGGTGTTGGCTAGCACTTCGTTATCTAACCACGATTTCATCCAAAAATGAGATGCGTTGTGTGGGTATACACCCGTAAACATACTCGCTCGTGAGGGACCGCACATCGGGTTGTTTGAATAGGCATGCTTAAATCGAGTGCCTGAGAATCCCAAAGCTTTCATATGTGGCGTTTTGGCTTGTGGGTGACCATAGAAACCCTCAGGAAAATCGTTTAAGTCATCAATAATGATAAGCACAACATTTGGCTTTTTGGTAGATTGCCCCTGAAGATTAGTAAAGCATAGGAATGCCAAAATAAATACGATATAACGAATTATCATATGAAATACATCTATTCTTAAATTCTTTTTTCCAGTAAGTTTAAAATTAATTAGTCTTAAACAAGAAAAATCTATTTGATTAATTTACTAAACTAAATTAATTGATTTAATTCCTAGAAGTAATCAAAAATTAGCCATAATAGAACAGATTTTATCGACTTGTTCTTACTAGGAATAATACTGAAGATAGAAAAATCAGGTTGATTTCATAAGTCCGCCCAATAATTTCGACAAGGTCCGAACTACTGTATGTTTGGGTTACATCTCCTCCAATTTCGGGTAGAACAAGGTTTGTTCCATTTAGCTCAAACAAAAGTTGTTGGGATTTTTTTAAATTTATGACATGAAAGACTTAAAGTATCTTATGGCTTACAGCGTTCCCTTGAGTGTTGTTGCCAGTTTTTATTTCAAAGGGGCCGCCTCTTACACAGCGCTGGCTTATGTATTTCTGTTTATTCCCTTGGCGGAAAGCATTATACCAGTAAAGCATAAAGAACTACCCGTTGCGGATATAAAAGAAAGGGCGTTGAATCGTTTTTTTGACTGGCTTTTGTATTTAAACGTGCCTATAGTGTATGCTATCCTAGGTTTTGGGCTTTATGATTTTTCAACGGCAAGCCTAAGCACTTATGAATACATAGGTTTGGTTTTTGCACTTGGTATTTTGTTGGCTACCAATGCCGTTAATGTGGCACACGAACTGGGCCATAGAAAAAGTAAATTTGAAATCTTACTCACGAGATTATTACTTCTACCCTGTTTGTATATGCATTTTACCATGGAACACAATCATGGCCATCACAAATACGTGGCAACAGACCTAGATCCAGCTACAGCCAAAAAAGGACAGAGTTTATATCATTTTTGGATAACATCTGTTATCGGGCAGTATAAAAATGCTTGGCGCATACAAACGAAGCTACTCAAAAAGCATGGAGCACATTTTTTCTCTATCAAAAACAACATGCTGTTGTTTAGCGTATACCAAGCAGCGTATTTGGGTGGTGTTTATGCGTTGTTTGGATTTAAAATATTTCTTATTGCCTTAATTGTTGGTACCATATCGTTCCTGTTTCTCGAAACCATCAATTACATTGAGCACTACGGATTGATGCGAAAAAAAATCAACGGCAAATATGAAAAAGTGCAAAACATCCATTCGTGGAATTCTGACCACGTCATGGGTAGAATAGTATTGTATGAATTGACACGTCATAGCGATCACCACTTTCGTGCATCAAAAAAATATCAAGTCTTAGAAAGTCTTGAAAACAGTCCGACCATGCCATTTGGTTATCCAGGATCTATGCTTCTAGCGACACTTCCACCACTGTGGTACACGGTCATGCATCCGAAGTTACAAAACTAAGTATTTAAAAACGCCAGTGCCCTTTATGAATCGTAGTTATCTTTTTTTATTGTGTTTTGTAATAACGCAAACCATTGCCCAAAACAACGTTGTCACTTCTTTAAAATCAAAAGCAAGCTTTCCAGTAGGCTCATCAATACGATTTGTTCCTTTTATGAAAGACATAAAATTGAAAGGTTTACAACAACATCACTTTGACAGCTACACCGCAGGAAGCGATATGAAAATGTATCAAATTGCACCCAAGCCTGGAGTATTTAGATGGGAACGTGTTGACAGCATAGTGGCATATACCCAAAAAAACAACCAAAGGCTGTTTGGACATACGCTGATATGGCACAGTGCCACTCCGAAGTGGATTGAAAAAAAGGCAAAAAAAGACCCAGCGTGGCTTGAGGGTTTTATGAAAAATTACATTCAAACCTACGTTAAAAAATACAACGGAATCGTGCACGGTTGGGATGTGGTCAATGAAGGCTTAAACACCAAAGGAGCGGGTTTTAGAACTGAGAGTATATGGTACAAAACCATGGGACAGTCCTATATCGAAAAGGCATTTCGTTATGCCCATGAAGCAGACCCAAATGCTGTATTGTTTTACAACGACTTTAACATTGAACGTGATACGCTTAAATTTAATACCATGATGAAAATGGTTGAAGACTTTCAGCAACGTGACGTACCCATATCTGGAATCGGGTTTCAAATGCACATTCGTATGGACATACCCAACGAAATTATTGCGTATACGCTAAAGCGGGCAGCAGATACGGGTTTGCAAATTCACCTTTCTGAAGTTGATGTTATATTCAACACTCACGACGACAGTAAAGGGGGTGGTATTCAACGCTACAACACAGTTACGCCAGAAATGCTACGGAAGCAAGCCAAAAAATATGCTGAACTGGTTCAAATGTATCAAGATATAGTCCCAAAAAACCAACAGTATGGCATAACCTTTTGGGGTTTTAATGACCGTGACACTTGGATCAATCGTTTTTTTAAGATGAAAGATTGGCCGTGTATTTATGATGAAGCGCTGCAGCCAAAGCCTGCTTTCTATGGTTTTTTAAATGCATTAAAGAACTAAAGCCCGAGTTATCGCTTGGGTTTATCAAACCAAGTCATGGCTTTTGTGTGTTTTGATACTGCATCAAACATAGCTGCATTTTCCCAATGCGAACCTGCTCCCCAGCGTGTTGAACAAGAGGTGCTGTAGTTTGTCCAATTTGGAGTATGCCATAATCGCAATCGGACTAGGTTAGCATTTGCTTCTCTAAAAATTGTATAAGGATCTTGTGCAGTACCCGAAGAATTGCGATAAATAGCACCGCAGTCTTCCATTTCATTTACATAAGACAAATCGGCTCCTAGGTAGTACGTATCATCAACTAGATAAGGAGATGACTCGTTTTGCTCAACACTAGAACAACACATAAAAAAGAACAATAAGAGCATTATTTTCATGGCATTCATAGTTTTATGTAATATACAAAATCTAATTTTCGCGTAAGACCTCACCTTCTTTGACAATTATCATGGTAGCCGTTGAGCCTGTAGAAAGGTTCCATTTGTGTGCTGCCAATGCAATGCCATTGTCGTCAAATACCCGTAGTTCGGCAGTATTAGGGCCCGATGAACCCTGATTAAGTGCTTGAAAATCAATTTTATTAAACCCTTGAACAAGCGGCAGTTTTAGAACAAAAAACTGATTTTTGAGCAATAAGTTAGGAATAACCTCCTCCTCATTGACCGAAATGCGAACACGATCTCCATCTTCATATTCATAATCGCGACAAACAATTCGGGCATAAGAAGCATTTGTCCGCATATCCCCAAGATAGGTATCGCCCAAATAAAGGTTGTTGGGTACCGGTCTGTCCTTTCTTAACTTTTTAAGGTAGCGGTCTCCCGCATCAATAAAATCCTCATTATCCGTCATGGGGTTATTGCTTGCCTTAGGCCTGTCCAAAAAAGAATAGTCTTCAACTTTTTCTTCAGGAATTAGCAGTCCGTAGTTGGGTTTTGGCGTGTCTAATTTGGGGAAGGAGGAACCACCCTTTTGCTCTTGCGCATAAAGTGCGCTCCCGAAAAAGAATAAAATTAATCCTTTTTTAATCGAAGTATAACCGCTCCCGCTACTAAACATATTCCTGAATTAACTAAAATCAACGCAAATGTACCAACCAAAAACCATGCCTCGCCCCTACTCTTTGCAATAATGGCCTCCCCTAATACACTCAAGCCAGCACCAACCAGAAGCAATCCACCAACAGAATACAACCACCAACGGAGGCTATTTCGAAAAGTATTTTTTTGATTTTCCATAGGATGCAGCAGACAATATAACAATAAATGCCAACGAATAGTACACAAAGTTAGGTGTAATCACCTTATCTCCACTCGCATAGGAATGCAAACCAGTCAAGTAAAAATTAACACCAAAATAGGTCATCATAATGCTACCAAAAGCCAAAACCGATACCACGCTAAAAAGCCATTTGCCGCGTAATCCGGGTACCAAACGCATATGCAAAGCAAATGCATAGACCAAAATGCTTATCAATGCCCAAGTTTCTTTGGGATCCCAACCCCAATAACGCCCCCAGCTTTCGTTTGCCCATTGGCCCCCGAGGAAGTTTCCAATGGTTAGCATTATCAAGCCCACGGTCAAGGCCAGTTCGTTTACAACAGTAAGTTCGGCCAAATTTAGACGCATTTTTTCAGCGGTCCGTTCGGTCGTCAATAGGATTAAAATAAGGGAAATAATACCCAATATCATGCCCAAGGCAAATGGGCCATAACTGCCCACAATAACCGCCACGTGAATCATCAGCCAGTAACTGTCAAGCACGGGTACGAGGTTTGCTATTTCTGGATCCATCCAATTCCAATGTGCAATCATCAAGACCATGGAAGCCACAAAAGCAGTTGCGGCAATGGTAAGTTTGGATTTACGTCCAAAAGCAAGTCCCATTCCCATGGTTGCCCACGCCACATAAATCATGGATTCATAGGCATCACTCCAAGGAGCGTGACCCGAAATATACCAACGGGCAGCCAATCCAGCGGTGTGTAGCACAAAAAGGATTGATATGACCGCTACAAAAAAGGCAACAACACCACGTAATAAACGTATGTCGTAAAGCATCTGGGCAATCAATACAAAGAACATCAAGGTTCCGGCATACATATACCAACTAAACAGACGCTTAAAAATATCGTATTTGTTGTAGTAGAGCTCCGCCTTTATTTGATCCTCAGTAGGCATAACTTCTGCACCATATTTCTTTTGATAGCCCTTTAAACTCTCTAGCAACTGATCGGCTTGCGTGTAATCTTGTGTGGCTTTGCCCTGTCTCAACGAAGTCAGATACAAAGGTAATACGTTGTTCACGTAGAGCGAATCTACGCCTTCAAAACGTATCTCATTTACTTCAGCGGGAGAAACCCAACGGTTGTTTTCGTCATTCGGTACTGGAAAGATGCGCAATACCTTTCCTTCCAAAGCTGAGAAAAGCAAATTCACTTTCCGATCTGTTTCAATAAAATCCTTTTGAAACTGATTGGGGGTTGCAGCTTTATAAGCGCCCTCTAAGTAAGGAGCCAGCTTGTAATTTCCCTGTGTGTCAAAAAAGTTTGCGAAAGAAGCGTATTTGGCTTTTTTATCTACACCAACAAGTGTTCGAATGCTGTCATTACCACGTTTCAAATACACAAAAGGAACTTGATACCAAATAATTGGGTTTTGGGTAATGGACAATAATACTTGGTTGGCATCTAAAGATTTGTAGTGATCGGACTTACTGACCTTACGTACCAATTCGGAAGCAAAAGTATTGGCAGGCTTCATACGCCCCCCTTGATCTTGGATGACCAGCGCGCCAAACTTAGCTGCCTGGTCGGCGAGAATAGCATCGGCTTGAAGCACCGAGTCAATTGCAAAACTGGGTGGCTTATGTTGATGCTGAGCAAAAGCTAGCGTGGAAGTTAAAAAGAGTATCAAAGGCAATGCGGCTTTTTTGATGCGTATGTCCTCCAACATTTTGGCAAGCTTCTTAAAACGTGTTTTTCCAAAAAACATCAAGCCCAACAAGCCGATATAAAGCAAGAAGTAACCTGCATAGGTAACAGCTGTACCCAATGCATCGTGGTTAACCGATAGTACCGTTCCCTTTTCATCTGGATCAAAAGATGCCTGAAAAAAACGATAGCCCTTGTGATTGAGAATGTGGTTCATGTAAATATCGTGGTCAAAAGTAGGGTCGTCCAATACCGTTACCTTACTCATAAAGCTACTGTAACTTTTTTCTGTACCCGGATACTTTTCAGCGATGAAATCATTGAGCTTAATGGCAAACGGGAGTTCAACTTGTTTTGAACCGTAAGTAACCCGAAATTCTAATCCGCCTAGTTCAACTTGAACAGGTGGATTCGCAATGCCCTTGGCGCCTAAAACGGTTACTTGCGCTTGGGCACCATTGGCAGTCAATTGTATGGTTAGAGCATCCTGTATGGCGGCGTCCTTATCTTCAACAGGTACTATTTGATATGAACCAATCATCGCAGGGTCTGGAAAGACAAACTGCATCCCGGCGGCACTGTAGAGGGTGCGCAACATCAGGGGCTGTGAAGCATTAGCACGTAGACTTCCTTGCTGCTGGTCGGCCATACGAAGATAAGTGCCTTCAAAAGGGGACTGAATGCTGTAATTGTTCGCTTCGTCTAGCGTGATATTTATTGCGCCGTCGGTATAGGCATTAAAGGCAAATAGTATGTTGTGAATATTGGCTACCTCGCCCATTTTAAGAAAATGATCGTGTCGATTCCCGTCACCTGCTTCAACTATCTTGAGATACATATCTCCGCTGATATCCTCAACCAGTGTTTCTTCTGCACCATTTATAAAATTAACATAGGAAACAGAAAAGGGTATGCCATTAAAATCATTTTTCCAGCTAAACGAATTGTTAGCAGCCTCGGCAAATAAGAGGGCGTCTTCGAGTAATTTTCTTCGAGGTTGACCGTCTATCTCACCGTCGACAAATACAGACAAATATGTTTTTTCAGACAAATATTGTTGGGTAGACTCCCCTTCTCTAATGGGCATAACGCCTTCGAAGCCAATATACCGTGTGATACCAGCCCCCACAATGATAAGTATCCACGACAAGTGAAGTAACAACAATGGCCATTTTTCCCATCTTAAAAGACGGTATCTCTTGATGTTCCCCATAAAATTAACAACAAAGAAAACCATCATCACTTCGAACCACCAAGCATTGTAAATCCAGATGCGAGCCGTGGCCGTATTGTGAGCGCTTTCCACAAAAGTTCCAACGGCCATAGCGATTGAAAACGCAATAAATAGCAGGGCTGTTAAACGAGTAGAAAACAGAAAAGAAAGCAAGCGAGTTGCTGGGTTCATGGCAAATTTTTTACAAAATTAAGTAATTGGCTATGAACCACCTACCAAGTGAAAAAGAATTTATTTCTTTAGCCAATTGTTGGCAAAATCACAAGATTGGTTGTCGCGATTTACACTGATATAGGTATCCGCTATTTTTTCAGTCATCCATTCTTCAATAACCTTAAGTTGCTTTTCTTTTAGGGCTAAATCCTTAATGCGAACATAGTCTTGAGCATAGTCAGCGATGTGTTCATTAAACCGATTGGTAACCATAACAATCTTGTACGATTTATTCCCTGAGCGATCTTCCTCTAGCAGTGGAATAGAAATCTCATTGTCCTCAAGTTTTAGTATCTGATTGTATAGCTGTGGGTCAAGTTTTGTGAGTTCAAAGCGGGTATCTCCCGTTGCAGGGTTAATCAAGACACCGCCATTGGCACGTGTAATTTGATCATCAGAAAATTCACGTGCGGCATCAGCAAAGCTAATTTCACCATCGTCTATTCGCTTCTTGATAAGTTTGAGTTGGTTCTGTGCTTCACCCAAAGCAGCATTGGATACCGTAGGTACGAGCAGTACATGACGTACATCTAGCATACGGCCGCGAATTTTATCGACCATTACAATATGCCAGCCAAAATCAGTTTTAAATGGCTGGGAAATTTCTCCTTCTTGCAAACGATAAGCTTGCTCGCGAAACTCCTTTACCATTTGCGGGCGCTTTCTGTCAAGCGTATAACGTCCTCCTCTAGAGCGTGAACCAGGGTCTTGGGAATATAAAATTGCTTTGGATGAAAAAGAAGAACCGTTTTCAAGTACGTCATTGCGCATGGTCTCGAGTTGTTCTATAATTCGCTTCTCTTCAGCTGGGGAAACCTTTGGCTTAATTACAATCTGCGCTACTTCAAGCTCAGAGCCAAAAATGGGCAAATCGTCTTTAGGAATGGAGTTGAAAAACACTTTTACCTCATCTGGAGTAACTTCAACGTCCTCTACAATTTTAGATTGCATGCGTTGTGATAGCTGCTGAATGCGATTAACTTCAAATAATTCAGCCCTAAAACTTTGCTCGTCTTTCTTTTTATAAAACGCCAAGGCTTTTTCAATATCACCAAATTGACTTACAAAATAATCAATGGTTTGCTCAACGTAATTATTTATGTCATCATTGCTCACCTCGATACTATCTTGCTCGGCGTGATGGGCATATAACTTATCTTCCATCAACTTGCCCAATAGGTTACAACGCGAAACTTCTGCGGTTGAAACGCCTTGAGACTCAAGTTCTATATAAGCCTTATCTACATCGGATTCAAGAATAACATAATCCCCAACAACAGCAGAAACACCATCAATTTTGAGGCGCTTTTTAGTCGTAATCGAGTCTTGGGAGAAACCAAGTACACCAAACATTAAACAACATAATGTTATTAATTTATTCATAGATCTCGAGTGTTTTGTTTTGTATGGCTTCTTCTAAAATATCGTTATTAAACTGTCGCATGGTTTCAAGTTTCCGTTTGTTTAATAAAATTTGTTTCAATGTTGGATTTATGTGAGACAAAGGTGCTATTTCATTTCTACGCCTAACTTCTTTCACAAAAATCAAATATAAGTCTATTGAGTCTTCTATTTCAAAAAAACGTTTACTTTTTAAGTAGCGGTCATATTCCTTTGGCGAAGACCTGTTTATACGGTTGAAAAAAGCTTGGGGTCTAAACCAAACACTGTCGTTGAGATCTGCACTGTTAAACTGCAGTGAAATAGAGTCTAAATAGTTGCGATCACTTTCATTGAACCTTCGCAACGCCCTACTCACACTCGCTTTATTAAAGTTAGTCAATGGAAGCTGAACATAGCGTCCCCTAACCAAGTCTTGGTGAAGTTTAAAATTTTGCTTGTTCTCATCGTAATAGGCTTCAATTTCTTGTGAAGTTACCAGCGTATCCATACGAGATTTAAGCCATTCTTCTTGGTAGGTTTTAATAAATATGTCGTTTCGATATTGACGTATGAGGCGCTCTAAAGAAGCTTGTTGGGAAGGATTTAAGTTAAAAACCGCTTTTTGCAAGAGCAACTGTTCTTTGACCCAAGCATTAATGTAATTTTTAGCCATGGAAGCACTGTCGGCAAAAGATACGTTTTCGCGAATATGCGCGTTTACTTCAGAAGCATAGAGGTAGTGGTTGTGCACGCGTGCAACAATTTTATCAGAAGACACTTCTTTCAACTGACAAGAAGACACCAACAGTATAAGCAGTAAGAAAACGTAACGCATAAGTTATCTAGAGTAGTTTGGAGCCTCTTTTGTTATCTGAACATTGTGTGGGTGACTTTCTTTAATTCCCGATGCGGTAATTTGCACAAATCGTGCCGTTTCTTTTAACGTAGCAATGTCCTTAGCGCCACAATAGCCCATGCCAGCACGCAAACCACCAACAAACTGATGAATGCTTTCGTTGAGCTCTCCCTTGTAAGGAACACGCCCAACAATACCTTCGGGAACTAATTTTTTAATATCGTCTTCAACATCTTGAAAATAGCGGTCTTTACTTCCTTTTTTCATGGCTTCCACAGAACCCATTCCGCGGTAGGTTTTAAACTTACGTCCTTCATAGATGACGGTCTCGCCTGGAGATTCTTTTGTTCCAGCAAGCAAAGAACCTAGCATAACACAATCGGCACCGGCAGCAACAGCCTTGACTATATCTCCCGTGTAACGCACGCCACCGTCAGCAATAAGCGGTACTCCTGTACCAGCCAAAACGGATGAAACTTCTAAAACGGCAGATAGTTGTGGGTAACCCACTCCAGCAATAATTCGTGTGGTACAAATTGAGCCTGGGCCTATACCAACTTTAATACCGTCTGCTCCTGCTTCAAACAAATAAGCAGCAGCTTCGGAAGTGGCGATATTCCCAACCACTACATCAATCTTTGGAAAGCTTTTTTTAACTTTTTTAAGCACGTCAACAACCCCTTTGGAATGTCCGTGAGCCGTATCTATCACAATGGCGTCCACAGCAGCATCTGAAAGGGCTTTTACACGATCCATCACATCAGCGGTTACACCAACAGCAGCAGCAACAATAAGGCGCCCGAAAGCATCTTTGTTGGCCTGTGGTGAGATGGCTACACGCGTAATATCGCGAAAGGTGATCAATCCAATAAGCTTGTTGTCTTTATCAACAACGGGGAGCTTTTCAATCTTGTGGGCTTGGAGTACTTCCTCGGCTTGTGCCATTGAAATGCCTTCTGATGCAGTGATTAAATTTTCAGAAGTCATTACTTCCATAAGTGGTCTGCCTTCGTTTTTTTCAAAACGCAAATCACGATTGGTGACGATACCTATTAATAGCCCGTTGTCATCAACAATTGGAATACCACCAATTCGGTATTCACTCATGATTTTATTGGCATCAGAAACCAATGCGGTGACGGGTAAGGTCACAGGGTCTATTATCATTCCCGATTGGGAACGCTTTACTTTACGAACCTTATCAGCCTGATCTTCGATGGTCATGTTCTTGTGCAGCACACCTATTCCACCTTCTCGTGCCATGGCAATTGCCATTTGACTTTCCGTTACCGTATCCATAGCGGCAGATGCAATAGGCACGTTGAGTTTTATATTCCGAGAAAATTTTGAAGTTATGCTGACTTCCCTTGGAAGCGTTTCAGAGTAGGCAGGTACCAAAAGTACGTCGTCGTATGTAAGACCTAAACTACTGATTTTATTGGGAAGAGATTCCATGGCAACGTTTTAGAAATGTTGCACGCAAATATACAAAATATAACAAGCGCATATTCATATTTATTTTTAGGCATATGAAGTTAACGGGGATTCGTTTATAAGTAGAAGTAATGCTAATTGTTTAAAATCGAACATCAAATCCAGCATAAACACCAAACGGATGGCCGGGCCTTAGTCCAGCAGGTGCTCTTGAAACCGCATAACATTCATCCAACATATTCAATACCCGTGATTTAAGCGTTACAGTCTCACTAAGCCTATACATCATAGAAGCATCTAAAATAAAATATGCGGGTATGGAAAGAGTGCCATCTGCCACAGTAGAAAACTTTCCGTTGTAGTTAGCATTAAGATTAAGTTCGAATTTGTTTGTTTGTAAACTAACTGTAGTACTCAAATGATGCTTTGGAATATAGGGGATGCTATCACCATTGCTAACCACTCCCCAAATGTCTTGGGTGCTGCCAAAGTCGCTTAAAAATGTAGCATTGGTCAACGTGTATGAAAATGAAAAAGGGATTTTTATTTTTTTGTTTTCTACTAAATCAGTATAGACCAGCATTTCTACACCATTTACCAATGCTTCCCCTGCATTAAACGGGTCAAGCTCTCCAGACCCCCCTGATGCAGCAAGATCGCTGCCTAACAAATTGCTGTAATCGTTCTGATATGCTATTAGTTCAGCATTAAATTTACCTGCCGAAAATCGAACACCAGCTTCTAAATTTACACTCTCTTCGGCTTGTTGACCAACTGAATTTCCAGGTGGCGAAAAGCCTTTGTGAATGCCGCTGAAAACGGATAGTTTGTTATTGATGGTATAGCTAAATCCAATACCAGGGATAAAAACGGAAATAGCATTCACCCTGGATGAAACATCACTACTGCTCCTCAACGGATTTGATTTACCAAAATCATCTCTCGAAAGTTTAATAGACTCATAGCGTATTCCCGGTGACAACGTTAATCCTTTCACTTTATACTTGTACATCACGTAGGATGCAAATGTGTTTGCTGAACTAATTCTGTTTCCCTGAGCCCCCTTGACTCCATAGGTTTCCAATGACATAAATCCATTGGTTATGTTGTATACATCTTCCCATTGAAATCGATCTTCTTCGTCATAATGCATTCTAAATCCTATTTCCAGATCGTTAAAAGAATCGTTTTTTCCATACCAGTGATAGTCAATTTTGGTTTGTACGCCCCTTGATATATATGTTCTGTTGTTTGCTTTTACATGTAAAGCACGTTCAGCATCTAAGGCTCCTTTAACTACTGAAATATGCCCTGAATATTGAGATGGGTTTGACAGTATCTTCGCAATTTTTTGTGAACTGCCTTCAAACACAACATCGTCAAGTTTATACCAGTTTCTTTTAAAACCGTTGAGATAAACATTAGATGACACCTTAAATTGTTCCGAAAAATTTATTTCATGCATAAATACGTATTGCATGTGTTCAGCAGTCATTTTATCTTTCGCTGAAGCTTGATATCTTACATATGGCGTTTTTTCAAAATCAGATGCTGTTAAACCCAAATAGGTTTCGTTGGAAACCTCATCATAGTAATGAAACTTAAACTGAAAGCTTTGCTTACGTTTATGATGATTTGGAGTATTGTATCTGATTTTCGATGTTATTTCGTTGATATCAAACCCCGTATTTAAGTTATTAGCCAAGGATTTAAACCCATTTGAATTAACATTTAAATACTCCACTAAATAGCCAAAAGTTTTAACGGTATCGCCGATATTAGCGTGAAGTTGACCAGCTTGAAAACTGCCATGATTAGCAGCTACTTTTCCTCCAAAAGACTCGGGAATTTCAGTAGAAACAAAGTTTATTGCCCCACCTGTTGTATAGGGGCCGTATTGGATTTGACTACTCCCCTTCAGTACTTCAATAGCTTGCATTCTTGCTACCGAGGGAAAATAATAGGCAGATGATGCACTGTAAGGAGCGGGAGAAATTAAAACGCCATCCTCCATGATGGCAATTTTAGCGCTTCGCTCTGGGGAGGTTCCTCTAATACTTATGTTTGGACGCAATCCAAAACCATCCTCTTCAAATACATTAATTCCAGGTATTTTATTTAATGCCCTGTTTATATCAGCATAATCAAACTGCCCCAATTCTTCACTTGATAGGTAGTAGGCAGCACCTGTTCTATTCTTCGCAACAAACTTATTTCCTAAAATTGTATTACCCTTTATAATGACCTCATCCAATGGAAAAATGGAGTCATTTTCAATCGTAGGCTGATTTTGTGCTTTTAATGATAAACTAAAAATAAGTAGCAAGGACAGATGAGTATTTTTCATCTATATTAATTTAGATTAATTATAAATTAGATGCAAACATAGAAAAGAAATTTATGAAAACCAAAGTTATTTGTAACAAATCTAAATAAAAATATTAAGGTATATTTGTTAAAAACTTATACAGATGAAATCAAGATTACATGCCCTTTTCACAATCGGATTAGCCTTATTCTTTATATACAAAGGAGTGGATAAAATTCCCATAAAAATCAAATCCATTACGCAAGAGGAAATTGTTGAAACGATAATTGAAAAAGGTTCTTATGAAGCCCCAGTGGGTTATAAAATCACAATGAATACCATGCGTCAATCTGGTTTTCTAAGGCTTATCGCAGTTTTTCAAATCATAGCAGGAATCTTAATGATACTACCAAAAACGCGATTGGCTGGGCTATTATTTTTGTTGCCAATGATTTTTAACATCTTTTTTATGCATGTCTTTTTTGATAATAGAATGGATGAAAACCTCGTAACCGGGTCGTTGCTTGCGTTGAATATAATATTGTGTTCGTATTACTACAAAAGGATTCAACGTATACTACTTGAGAAAACGAACTGAAACTTCAACAAACCTGCATAGAGACGTTGTAAGCAGCCTCAAAATGCAGCATATTTACTGAAAGTTGTGCTTTTTGAGTGGTTAAAAAAGAAAGCAGTTTTTCTGTTGGAACATTGCCTGTAAGTTCGTCCTTAGCCATGGGGCAGCCCCCTAACCCACGTATGGCACTGTCAAAAGCACGGCAACCGCCTGCATACGCTGCTTCGATTTTTGAAGTAGCCTCGTTTGGTTTTGCGTGAAGGTGTGCGCCAAAGACAATGGCAGGATATGCTTGCAGTAAGTGTGCGAATAAATCTGTAATTGTTTTGAGTTGGGCCATGCCTACCGTATCGGACAGCGAAATACGCGCTACACCCATATCCACTAGCCTACTGACCCAGTCCGCAACCAAGCCGGGACTCCAAGGATCTCCGTAGGGATTGCCAAAACCCATACTTAAATAAACAACCACTTCACGGTTTACGCTACTGGCGTGTTTGACCAATCGGTTCACCAAAACTAAAGAATCCTCAATGGTGGTGTTGGTATTCCGCATTTGAAAGTTCTCAGATATCGAAAAAGGATACCCTATATAACTGATCTGCTCATAAGACAACGCTTCTGCGGCGCCTCTTTCATTTGCGACTATGGCCAATAACTTGGTTTTGGTGTCGCTTAAATCAAGCTGTTTAACTACTTCGTGGGTATCGCGCATTTGCGGAACGGCCTTGGGCGAAACAAAACTTCCAAAGTCAAGCACATCATATCCAACCCGTAAAAGCGACTGCAAATACTTCACTTTTACATCCGTAGGGATAAACGCTTTGATGCCTTGCAGGGCATCTCTAGGGCATTCGGTAAGAAAAACACGAGACATGCATCAAAAATAACAAATCCGTTGACGCTAATTATGAGGCATTTATATAAATTTGCACTTGAAAAATTGCTTATGAAAACGACTACCCTTTTTGAGGACAAACTTGCGCCTTACAAAGATCAACTTTTACACCATCCGCTATACCACAAACTAAACAGTACTGAAGCAATACAGACCTTTATGGAGTACCATGCTTTTGCCGTTTGGGACTTTATGTCCTTGGTAAAGGCCTTGCAACGTAAACTTACCTGTACCGAATTGCCGTGGGTTCCTGTTGGAAGCCCCGCTACAAGAAGGCTCATCAATGAAATTGTTTGGGGCGAGGAAAGCGACGTAGACCAATTCAACCAACCTACCAGCCATTTTGAACTTTATATTAAGGCTATGGAAGAAGTAGGTGCAAATACAGCTCCTATAAAAAAATTAGTAGCTGAAATTCAAAATGGGACAGCTTGGGAAATCGCTGTTAGCGAAGCATCAATACCTGAAGAAATAAAATCTTTTCTAAACTTTTCACTCAAAACCGCAACTCAGGCACCTGTACATGTTGTCGCAAGTGTGTTTAATTATGGCCGTGAAGACCTAATTCCTGATTTGTTTATTGCCATCATTAAAGATATGGCGCAAGAAAAAGGTGCTGACTTCGGTACATTGGTGTATTATTTTGAGCGTCACATTGAAGTTGACAGTGGAGAGCACGGTCCAATGGCAAAACAAATGATTAAAGAGCTGTGTGGCGATAACACCCTACTATGGGATCAAGCAAATGATGCTGCCCAAGAGGCGCTACAAAAGCGCATTGCACTTTGGAACTTCATCGACAGTAAAATTTAATAATACTGTATATTGCACATCAAATATTTAAAATCATGAAACATTTACCCATACTTTTTGCCTTTTTATTTATGGCATGCGTGTCAAGTCAAAAAAACGTTGAATTTGACCCAGAAACCTATGCAGCTACCATTACAGCCGAAGAGCTAAAAGAACATTTATATACGTACGCAGGAGACGATTTTATGGGAAGAGAAGCGGGAACGGAAGGAGAAGACGTTGCCATAAATTATCTCAAAAACGAATATGAATCAATAGGTATTGATGGAGGTATGCCCGATGGCGCTTATTTTATGCCTATGACGCTAAATTCATACCGTGAAAACCGCACTTTAGAAGCAAGTAATGTATTGGCTTTTATTGAAGGTAGCGAAATACCTAACGAAATATTGGTTATTACCGCCCACCTAGACCATATTGGTGTCGAAGAAGACGGACAAATCAACAACGGCGCAGATGATGATGGCTCGGGTACTGTTGCGATATTGGAAATTGCGGAAGCCTTTCAACAGGCTGTTGAAGACGGAAATGGACCCAAGCGTTCGGTGCTATTCTTGCACGTTACAGCAGAAGAAAAAGGACTTTTGGGCTCTAAATATTACACAGACAACCCCATTTACCCACTTGAAGATACGGTTGCCAACTTAAATATTGATATGATTGGGCGTATTGATAGCTTACACGACGACAATCCGAATTATGTGTATCTGATTGGATCAGACATCTTATCTCAAGATTTGCACAATGTTTCGGCTGCCATGAACGATAAGTATATTAACTTGGATTTGGACTACCGCTACAACGACCCAACAACAGAGGTTTTTGAGCGTGGACGTTATATCCAAAACAGGTATTACTACCGTTCAGATCACTACAATTTTGCCAAGAATCAAGTACCCGTTATTTTTTACTTTAACGGTACACACGCCGATTACCATGCGCCAACAGATACGGTTGAGAAAATTGAATACGCGTTGTTAGAAAAACGCACCCGTCTCATTTTCCATACCGCTTGGGAAATTGTAAATCGTGAGGAACGCTTGCGTTTGAAAGAATAATTTATTCCTTATCGGCTAGCACAGCAATAGGTGCGTCTTTTTCTGCTAACCAAGAAGTAGTGAAAATTAAATCTTCAGACCCTAAGTTTTGAGAATAGTGCCATGTGTTGGACGTTCCAATAAAGGCTTCACCGGCTTTAAAGGTTTTGGTAGCGTTTGTGGATTTATTTGGACTTTTATCCTCCAAAGCAGCCGCTGTGTCAAAATTAACTGTTAGCTCGCCCTGAATGATATGTGCAACACATTGGTAGGGATGGTAGTGCCAAGGGGACTCAAATCCTGGTGCCCATACCTTAACCTGACTGGTGATTGAGGCTTCACCACTGGGATATACCAACGGGTTTCCACTAGGGTCTGCGGAGACATTCGTCATCAAATCGCCGTTTACAAAAGTGGCAGCAATGTTGTTTGTAGCTTTTGAAGTATCCTGCGCACAGTCACAAGAAATTACTGTGACCACAAGGAAAACTGATAAAATGATGATGTTTATTTTTTTCATGTTGATTTGATTGTTACACGTAAATATAGCAAATATTTATTTGCGCTCATAACAAACAAAACCCCTCGAGAAATCGAAGGGTTTTATTGGGTGGAAGACCGGTCTCGAACCGGCGACCTCTAGAACCACAATCTAGCGCTCTAACCAACTGAGCTACAACCACCATTTTGCTGGATGCAA
>PKDU01000055.1 GCA_002862705.1 Flavobacteriaceae bacterium | reverse complement strand
AATATATCATCTTAAAAAATTTGAATAGATTGCATCAATGGAATTTTTAACCCTTATTGTTCCCTTATTGATTGCTATAGGAATATTCTCATTGGGGCAATATCAATTCCAAAAAAGAAGAAAGCAAAGGACAGACTACTACAGAAATGTGTACTTAAAATCAGATGCTTGGGAAAGAAAAAGATTTGTAGTACTTAGAAGAGACAATTGGACTTGTGTTTACTGTGGCCAAGAAGCAGAGCAAGTTCATCATTTAAAATACGCTAGAAACATAGGCACAGAGCCCATTCATTGGTTAGAGTCGGTATGTAAAAGCTGCCATAACAAAATTCACACTGGGCAGATTAGTGCAAATAAAAAAAGGAACAAAAGAAAACACCATAGTATCAAGAAAAAGGCGCGAGATATTAAGCTAGATTTCCAAAGTCCAAAGACATCAAAAAAAGATTATAAAACTTCCCCTTCTTTAAATAAAGCCCGTAAACTTATACAAGAGGATTTGCATGGTAATATTCCTGCTAAACACTATATCCAAACGAACTGGAAAACAAAACAATTCTTTGTGCTTTGCCCTGAAAATGTCTCCAAAGAACCAATCATTAACTACTTGGACAATTTAAAAATTGGTGAGGTATTTAATAAGGCAGTGAGGTATGAAAACTCCGAATCCACGATTGAAGATTTTTGTATCACAATAGACAAAAAGAAGCTGTGGATTATAACAAAAATACAAGGCTGGAGATATGGTCTTTTAGAGGTTGTATATAGCGGAGGTCAATTTAATCACATCGCTCATGGAACATTTATGACGATTATTGGGGCACGAAAAGAATTGGCAATTAAAAATGGAAATGAGTGGTTAGGAGAGGATTCAATTGATGACTACATGTAGAGGAATGAATTTTTACAATCATTTAAAGTAAATATCATATTCACAATCATGGTCTACAAACTTGGTGACATAATTTGTGACAGCCTTGGGGTTTTCTATGAGCTCATAGTCCCCCACAGCTATGTTTCCAAGTGATGACCTTGTCTCATTGTAACTCATAGGTCTGTTTGTCCCCAAAAAGTATATGTACATGTTTATTTGTCCAGTCACTCTTATCTCTTTCAACTGAGTAGAACACTCTGTCTACTTTATCATTTGACAATAACCTGTTTGACCAATTAATTGGAGTATTTAGATTCACTTTATATGGGGTTCTAGCAGTTAGGAAGTAACTCCAACTGAACTGTTGTAGAAAGGTTGCATACTGTTGCGTTAAGACACTCATTGGCTGTTCATTTAAGGATAATACAAGGGTTAAGGCGAGTCATATGTAGGTGTCTCCCTTAATCTGTTGTAAAACTATATAATTAACCAATGCGTTTTTTTGGCTTAAGAAGGAGAGAGAAAGAAATTGGGGATTCCAATGGGGATTCAAATAAAAAAAGCAGTCACAAAAATCGTTGTAACTGCTTGATTATGAAGCTCCCCCTCAAGGACTCGAACCTTGGACCCTCTGATTAACAGTCAGATGCTCTAACCAACTGAGCTAAGGAGGAAAATGTTGGCAAATATAATTTTTATTTGGTTGCTATCAAACGCATATATAGAAAATAATATTCCCTTGTCTATGAGAGTATAAAACGATATATGTCGTTACCGTTGGCAAATACAAACAAGCCCAATAATAAAAATAGGCCTATCATCTGTGCATATTCCAACACCTTTTGATGTGGCTTGCGTCCCGTTAGCATTTCGTAGGTTAAAAACACCACATGACCGCCGTCCAATGCTGGAATGGGCAACACGTTCATAAACGCCAAAATAATAGATATCAAGGCCGTACGTTCCCAAAATACGCGCCAGTTCCACTCGGCTGGAAACAAACTGCCAATGGTGCCAAAACCACCCAGCTGGCTTGCGCCCTTTTTAGTAAACACAAATTTGAACTGGGCAATGTAATCGTACAACGTCCAGTATCCGTAATTAAATCCTTCTTTGATGCTCTGCCCTACATCATAGGTATAGGTGGTCGCTTTTGGGAATGTTCCTTTATAATAGATGCCCAAGGTGTCTCCCATGGCTACTGGAATTTCAATTTCACTTATGATGTTATCTCTTGAGATTTGCATCACTACCTTTTCTGATTGGCGTTGCTTAAAGGCATTGCTTACTTGAACAGGAGGTATCGTTGTTGGATGCCAAGGGTTGATTGCCGTTCCGTCAACTCCTATGATTTGATCGTTTGCCAAAAGACCAGCTGCTTCGGCTGAAGAGCCTACCACCACTCGGTCTATTATCG
Organism: Flavobacteriaceae bacterium; assembly: GCA_002862705.1. Lineage (GTDB taxonomy): Bacteria > Bacteroidota > Bacteroidia > Flavobacteriales > Flavobacteriaceae > UBA7446. Next base: position 19,269 of record PKDU01000055.1, on the reverse strand, counting down.
CTGGAATATAGGGTACAAAAGGAATCATTTCGCCTGCTGCAAAAAGTTGCTTTCCAAAATCTTCTGGAATGGCTACGGATGCATTCGTACCGTCGGCACGAACCACTTCTACGGTAGAAACATCACGTAAAAACAACCATTTATTGATGTCCATGGCATCGTCCAATACCATGCCGTCAACGGATGATATCTTATCGCCAACATCAAATCCCAATGCGGCGGTTGTGGGCGTAGGTGCCAATCCGTAGGCCAAGGTATCGTTGGTGATTACCGTTTTCCCCCATACGAACATGACCATCATATAAATCAAAAAGCCAAGCACCAGGTTGACCGTAACGCCGCCCAACATGATGATCAGCCGTTGCCATGTTGGCTTGGCGCGAAACTCCCAAGGTTGGGCGGGCTGTGCCATTTGTTCGGTGTCCATGCTTTCGTCTATCATCCCTGATATTTTCACATAACCACCAAGCGGCAGCCATCCAATTCCGTAGACGGTTTCGCCTATCTTCTTTTTAAAAAGTGAAAACTTGACGTCAAAAAACAGGTAGAATTTTTCAACCCGTGTTTTAAAAAGTTTTGCTGGGATAAAATGTCCTAGTTCGTGTAGAACGATAAGTAAGGATAAACTTAAAATCAGCTGACCGCCCTTAATAAGGAAAAGCTCCATGGGAAAAATTTAGTAGACAAATGTAAGGGATTTGAACGAGCTAAAAAACGTGGAAGTTGTATCTTTGTCACATGGAGTTGCTCCGATTTTTTAAACGCTTTCGATTTGTAGGTCTCGTTATTTTAGGGCTATCAATAATTATCATCGCAATCTTCTACACCGCTTTGAAGCCAACAGCAGTGCTGCCAGTGTACCAACCCGCCATGGTGGATCCAGAACTCGTTGACGAAAGCATACAGTACGTGAAGAAATACCACACCATTGCCCCCTTTTCCATGATCAATCAAAACGGGGAAACAATAACAGCAGCTGATTATGACAATGCCATATATGTAGCAGATTTTTTCTTTACCACCTGTCCGAGCATCTGTCCCATCATGACCAAAAACATGTATGCGTTGCAGCAAAAACTCAGCTCTTACCCAGCTGTTAAATTGCTTTCTTTCAGTGTTACTCCCGAGATAGATTCCGTGGCACAGCTAAAACGCTATGCCGTTGAAAACAAGGTCGACGATAGCAGATGGAATTTGGTAACAGGAAATAAAAAAGAAATTTATCAGCTTGCGCGCAAATCATATTTGGTTGTTAAAGAAGATGGCGACGGCGGCCCGAACGACATGATACATACCGAAAACTTTGTGCTCGTTGACAAACAAAAGCGCATTCGCGGCTACTATGACGGCACGCAAGCATCAGCCATGGACGATATCCTCCGCGATATTGCCATTTTAATCCAAGAAAAGTGACATTTGTTATGTCTATTTAATGTGCTAAAGCTTACATTTGCTCTTTAAAATTGGTCTAAATAAATGGAATTGACGCTGGCAGATTTGGAAATTGGCGATGTGGCTACCATCGAATCTTTTGATGTAGAGCAGCTTCCAATGAAACTTATCGAAATGGGTTGTCTCCCTGGAAACAGGGTGAATTTACTGCAAGTAGCGCCCAGCAACGATCCCTTATACCTCAACATTTCCGGATCCTTTCTGGCCATAAGAAGAGAAACGGCAGTACAAATCATTGTTCGTAAATAGGGTGAGTAAAAACATAAACGTTGCGCTTATTGGAAACCCGAATACCGGGAAGTCATCGGTATTCAACCAACTCACGGGCCTCAATCAAAAAACGGGAAATTACCCCGGCATCACGGTAGAAAAAAGACAAGGCGTTTGTCGCTTACCGAGAGGCGTGAAGGCGCGCATATTAGACCTGCCAGGCACCTATAGCCTCAATGCATCCTCTTTGGATGAGAACGTGGTGGTTGAACTGTTGCTCAATAAAAACGACAAAGATTTTCCAGATGTTGCTGTAGTGATTTCCGACGTGGAGAACTTAAAGCGAAACATGCTGCTGTTTACCCAAATTAAAGACCTTAATATCCCAACCATTTTGGTCATCAATATGTCGGACCGCATGAATCGCAAAGGCATCAGCATTGATGCTGAAAAAATGGAAGAACTGCTTCAAGCAAAAGTAGTTTTGGTCAGTGCTCGAAAAAACGAGGGTATTGATACGCTAAAACAACACATTACTTCCTATAAAAATATTTCAACACTGCCCTGTGTTTCCATCGCATCAATTGACCAAGATTATTTTGCTTCGTTGAAACGTACATTTCCAAATCAATCGCTATACAAGCTCTGGTTGGTTATCACCCAAGATGTGAATTTTGCACGAATAGAACGACAGAAAATGGAAGCGCAAGATGCAACCCATACGCGCAGCCGCTCCTTCTTAAAACGACTTCAGCAGAAAGAAACCATCAAACGCTATCAGTACATTAACAATGTGCTCAAGGCGTGTTATAACAAAGACAGCGCTAAGGCAACCGACTTGCGGGGTAGGCTCGATCGCATACTTACCCACAAAGTATGGGGCTTTGTGATTTTCTTTTTAGTTCTGTTTACCATTTTCCAAGCTTTATATGATTGGAGCAGTGTTCCAATGGACGTCATAGACACCTCCTTTGCCCAACTCAGTGACTGGGCCAAAGTGAATCTGCCCAATTGGTTGGCGCCTAACCTCATCGCAGAAGGCGTCATTCCAGGACTGGGAGGCATTGTCATTTTTGTGCCTCAAATTGCCTTGCTTTTCCTCTTTATTGCCGTTTTAGAAGAAACCGGTTATATGAGTCGTGTGGTGTTTATCACAGACCGCGTGATGCGGCGTTTTGGGCTAAGTGGAAAAAGTGTCGTTCCCTTAATTTCGGGAACGGCATGTGCTATACCCGCCATCATGGCAACACGTAATATTGAAAATTGGAAAGAGCGACTCATCACCATATTGGTGACTCCTTTTACCACCTGTTCTGCACGATTACCTGTTTATCTCATTCTCATCAGTCTGGTGATTCCAAACGACCGAATATTGGGCGCTAACCTACAAGGTCTGGTGTTGATGTTCTTTTATCTACTCGGTTTTGCGATGGCATTGCTTGCCGCATTTGTGTTACACAACACCTTGCCAAAACGGCAAACCAGTCATTTCGTTGTAGAAATGCCAAACTATCGTATTCCACTGTTAAAGAATGTTATCGTTACCATAATTGAAAAGACAAAATCCTTTGTGCTTGAAGCGGGAAAAATTATTTTGGCAATATCCATTTTACTTTGGGTAATGGCTTCAAATGGCCCAGGAGCTACTTTTAAAAACGCCCCTGAAATAGTCGCCGCCCAAGCGGAAGTTACTGATGCCAATTTTGAGCAAAAATTAAGTGCCTACAAACTCGAACATTCATATTTGGGGTATGTGGGAAAAGGAATTGAGCCCATAATTCGTCCGTTGGGCTACGATTGGAAAATTGGCATTGCCATTGTTAGTTCATTCGCTGCGCGTGAAGTATTTGTCGGAACGCTTGCCACCATTTACAATGTTGGTGATTCTTCGGAAGTAACCATAAAAAACCGCATGTCTGCCGAGACCTATTCCGATGGAACGCCTGTTTTTAACCTTGCTTCGGGCTTATCGCTTATGGTATTCTATGCCTTTGCCATGCAATGTATGAGTACTCTGGCCGTTGTGCGAAAAGAAACCAACAGCTGGCGTTGGCCCGCCGTCCAGCTTGTCGTCATGACCCTAATCGCCTATTTGGGCGCATTGGTAACATTTCAATACTTTAGCCTATAATTATGGAAAACGTAATCATCATCACAGCTGTACTTTGGTCGTTGTATTTTCTAATACAGCGTTTTCGTCCAAGAAAAAAATCGGCTGGGTGCGATACAAAAGGCTGTGGTTGTCACTAGCCGCCAAGCGCTACGTCTAGCGTCATCATTACTACAAAACCACCAATAAAGCCCAAGGCCGCAATATCTGTGTATTTGTCCAGTTGGGTTTCTGGAATTACCTCCTCCACTACAACAAAAATCATGGCACCAGCTGCAAAGGCAAGTGCATAGGGTAAAATAGGCGTGAAAAAAGTAACGGCAAAAGCACCGATTACAGCAGCTATAGGTTCTACAACAGCAGAGGCCTGCCCGTAAAAAAAGCTTTTTCGCCTGCTAAGCCCCAAGCGACGCATGGGCATGGAAACAGCAATGCCCTCTGGGAAGTTTTGTATGCCAATACCAATAGCCAAAATCACAGCACCAGCAATAGATGCCTCGGGTAGACCCGCGGCAACACCGCCAAATAAAACACCCACAGCCAATCCTTCTGGAATATTGTGAAGCGTAATGGCCAAAACCATAAGCGTGGTACGGTGCCAGGGCGTTTTGATTCCCTCTGACTCCTTAAAGTTAATGTGCAGGTGTGGCAAAACTTTGTCCAGCCCAAAAATAAATAACGCCCCAAAGGAAAATCCAACAGCCGCCGGTATAACCTTGACAAAGCCCTCGCCCGGACTCATGTCAATCCCAGGAGCCAATAAGCTCCAAAAACTAGCGGCCACCATAACACCTCCTGTGAAGCCTAACATGCCATCAAGAACAGCACGGTTCATTTTCTTAAATAAAAAAACAAATGATGCGCCTAGTGCAGTAAGTCCCCAAGTGAAAAGGGTCGCATAAAGAGCCCCCAATATTGGCGGGGTTTTTTCAAAGAAATTAAGAATCGATTCAAACATGCTGCAAATATAATTGATTGAACTGTTTCTACTGTTGTGCTTAATCGGCATATTTTGTACGTTTGGCGAGGTGGAAAAGGAGCAGGTTTACGATTTTACATTTGCAGGTGCTGGAGCGGCTACGCTTCAGATTGTTGAAAAACTATTGCAATCAGGCAACTTTACCGATAAGCAACTGCTTGTTTTGGAACAGGATCCCAATAAAGAAAACGACCGTACTTGGTGTTTTTGGGAAGCCAAAACCAACACACAATGGTCCGAACACATTGTCAAAGAATGGGATAATATTTGCTTTAGATCCACAAACCTGTCTTTAAAAGAGCATATAAGTCCATTATCATATAAAATGATGCGTAGTGGCTCCTATTACGCTTCCATGCGCACACTGATTAAACAGCACAACAACATTACGCTTAAATATGAAGGGGTTGCTTCTTTTGAAGAACATGAATCAGGAGTACGGATAACTACCAACGAAAAAACCTACAACACCAAACTTTTCTTCAACAGTATTTTTGACTGGGAGGTGGTGCAACAACAAAAACGCTATCCCGTGCTACAGCAACATTTTGTCGGTTGGTTTATCAAAACCCAAAAGCCCCATTTTGATGCAGATTCTGCAACTATTATGGATTTTAAGGTAGCCCAAAAGGGCAGCACTCGGTTTATGTATGTATTGCCGTCTAGCGAAACGGAAGCGCTGATCGAATACACCCTTTTCTCAAAAGAAAAATTAAAACCCGCTGCTTATGAGCGGGAGCTACGTGCCTACCTAAGCGAGAAAGACATCCGCGATTATACCATCGAAGAACAAGAAGCAGGAAACATTCCCATGACTTGTTATCCCTTTGCCAAGCACAACAGCAAGCGCATACTGCATATTGGTTCTGCAGGCGGCTGGACCAAACCTAGCACGGGCTTTACCTTTGCGTTTATAGAACGAAAGGCCACGGCCTTGGTAGATTTTCTTAAATCAAACACAGACATGCGGCAATTTGAAAAACGCAATCGGTTTTGGTGGTATGACCTACTCTTTTTGGACGTACTGGCGCGGCACAACCACAAAGGAAGTTTTTTGTTTTCGCGTATGTTTCAACACAATAAACCTGCAAGAATTTTTAGGTTTCTAGAAGAACGCTCGTCCCCAAAAGAAGAAGTACAGATCATGCGTAGTTTTCCGTTGGGCTTGTTTGTGGGACAGGTGTTCCGCCGACTATTGCGTGCGTTTCATTAACCAATTCCCAAAATCTTTGAAGCGCTGCATATGCGCCGTTTTTAAGGGGATTCCTTCCAAAACATCAAAGGCATTTTTGGTATAACGGGCCACCTCAGCTAACGTAGCCTTATCTGCCTTGGCCGCTTTAAACAGCTCGGTAACAGCCGATATTTTGGTGCTGTCATCTTTGGGTGTATCCGAAAACCAACGGGTTAATTCTTGCTGCTGTTCAGGCGTTCCATGGGCATGAGTAAGGTGTACTAAGATGGTTTTTTTGTTTTCAGCAATGTCTCCGCCAATGCGTTTGCCAAAAGTAGCGGCATCGCCAAAGGTGTCTAAATAGTCGTCTTGCAATTGGAAGGCAATACCCAACTGCTCACCAAAACGATACAACTGCTTGGCATGTGCTGGGTCAGCACCACCAATACGTGCGCCCATTTCCATGGCGCAACCCACCAACACAGCTGTTTTTAGGCGAATCATTTCCAAATACTGCGCAATGCTAACCGCTGCGCTGGTCTCAAAATCGACGTCGTGTTGTTGCCCCTCACACACTTCTAAGGCGGTTTTACTCAAAAGTTGGGTAAGCGCTTTGAATTGCTCGGGCGGATATTCATTTAAACATGCATAAGCTTGTATCAGCATGGCATCACCCGAAAGAATGGCCGTGTTTACATCCCATTTTTGATGTACGGTTTGCTGGCCTCTGCGCATGGCTGCCTTGTCCATAATATCGTCGTGCATGAGCGTGAAATTGTGAAAAATTTCCACTGCCTTGGCCGCAGCAAGTCCCGCCTTGGGCGCTTTTCCAAAGGCCTCACAAGCCATCAACACCAAAACAGGACGAAGGCGCTTACCGCCTAAGGACAATAAGTAATCAATAGGGGCGTATAGGCCGTGTGGTGCTTTGTCTTTGTTCGCCGAAATAAGCGATGCGTCAAGAAGTTTTTGGTATGCTGTTAAAAATTTCATGCATGTAAAAATACGTTATGGAATTGTAACGATGCAGTTAAGATTAAAAAACCTTGGAAACTTTTTTGGTGTTTAAAGTTTCCTGTGTATTTTTGCCTGCTATTTGCTATGAAAAACATACTTCCCCATGTACCGAAATGTTTCTTACGTTTGGTTTTAAAAGCGTAACCATGGACGATATTGCCCGAAAATTAGGGGTGTCCAAAAAAACACTTTACACGTATTATTCAAACAAAGAGGAATTGGTGCGGGCTTGTGTGTTTGACTTTTTCAATTACGTTACAGAAGAAATAAACCGCATTTGCCAGCAATCTAAAAACCCCATCATTGAATTGCACGACATCAAAATGTTTATGATGCGGCATATCAAAAACGAAAAGATTTCACCCCAATATCAGTTAGAAAAATACTACCCAGAAATTTTTCATGAGCTCAGCGACAAGCAACTCCACTTTATGATAGGATGTGTCAGTAAAAGTCTTAATTCGGGTGTAGCCATGGGCTTATTTCGAGATAATTTAAACATTCCTTTTATTGCGCGTTTGTACTTTAATGGTATGATGGGAATAAAAGATCAACGTTTATTTCCCCCCGATGAGTTTCTCCATAGTCAACTTATGACAGATTATTTGGAATACCATTTACGTGCGATTTGTACTCCCAAAGGAATTGAAATTTTTAACACCATCGAAAGCCACCAACATGCATAAATACCTTTTTTGCTTCCTGTTTTTTGCTTCTCTATCTACATCTGCTCAAGAGCTTGATATGGATACTGCCATTGAGCTGGCAAAAACGAATAATAGAACGCTACAAAATGCAGGTACAGACATTCTTATTGCGCGTCAAAAAAGACTGGAAACAATCGCAGATGGACTTCCGCAGATTTCTGCATCTGCCGGATACTTAAACTCCCCTAATCAACCTGTATCGGTTGTTCCGGCGCAGTTTTTTGGTGGTACGCCAGGTACGTACACAAGTTTGACGTTTGGCTTGTCGCAAAGTGCCACTGCTGGATTGCTCCTTGAGCAAATGATTTTTGATGGATCATATCTAGTAGGCTTACAAGCATCTAAAGTGTATTTACAAATCTCCGAACAAGCCTTTATCAAAAGTGAGCAGCAAATTGTAACAGCTACCGTAGAGTCGTATGTAAATGCACAACTTGCGCAAGCACAACTTGACGTGCTCGAAAAAAACCTAGCCGTAGCTCAACTCAATTATGCAGATGTTACGAAACTCTATGAAAATGGACTTACCGAGGAGGAAAATGTTGAGCAGCTGGCCTTAAGTGTAGCCTCATTAAAAAGTGCTGTGTATTACAATCAAAACATGGTTCGAATTACTAAAAATATGCTGTGTTATGTTATGGGCGTTTCCTTAGATAAGCCCATAGTACTGACCAGTACTCTTGAAGTGCTTTCGCTAAGGGCACAAAAACAAGAGCATGGAGCCTTGAGTGTAACACAAAATATTGATTATCAAATTGCCCAAAATGATATCAGGTCTAAAGAACTACTGCTTAAGCTCGAACGCTTTAAGGCACTGCCTAGAATTTCTGCTTTTGCCAATAGTGGCTATGATGGATTTGGTGAATCGTTTGCGTTTTTTAGTAGCGAACAAGAGTGGTATCCCAGAACTACCCTTGGACTAAACATAAACTTTCCTGTGTTTACGAGTTTTCAAGGGAAAACCAAAAAGCAGCAAGCCAAACTAGAATTAGAAAAATCAATCAAACAAAGTGAAGATATTGTTCAGCAACTTTTGCTTGAAGAAAAGTCATTGAGAAATGAAGTAACGCTTCATTTAAAAAATCTGAAGACTACCTCCGAAAGTTTAGCCCTAGCGAAAAGTATCGAACAAAAAAACCAGATTAAATTTAAAGAGGGTATGGTTTCTAGCTATACACTCAGACAAGCACAAGCACAACTATATCAGGCACAAAACGATTACCTGACAGCCATGCAACGACTGATCTTGGCAAAAGCAAAATTATCCTTGTTACTTAAACCCATAACGCCCAAAAACAAATGAAAAAAATATTCTTCTTAGCCTCATTGATGTTCCTGATTGGCTGCAGCACTGCTGAAACTCCGGACACCAATACGCTAATCGAGCAAGAAAATGTAGAAGGACTACGCGCGCTTCAAGCCGAATTGGTCAGTCAAAACAACCTGCTCAAGCAAGAGCTCAATCTGGTTATAGACGCCATTGATCGCTTAGACAAGGACAAAAAGAAATCATTGGTAACTGTTCTACAGCTAAAAGAAACAGACTTTGTCCATACCGTAATACTGCAAGGAATAGTCAAGACAGACCAAAACATGATGCTCAACGCTGAGTATGCGGGGGCGGTCAAAAAAATTCACGTTTCGGAGGGGCAAAAAGTTAGAAAAGGAGATTTGCTCATCACGCTTGATGATGGAGGACTTGCGCAAAACTTGGCCTTACAGAAAGTTCAGTTGGACCTTGCCAAAACCTTGTACGAGCGTCAAGAGAGACTTTGGGCGCAAAAAATTGGTGCTGAGATTGACTACCTACAAGTCAAAACGGCGTATGAAAGCCAAAAGAAAGCCTATCAACAGCTACAACAGCAGCTTAACAAAAGTAAATTATATGCCCCTTTCTCAGGAAGGGTAGATGATATTGTTGTGGAAGTTGGCGAGTTGGTTACTCCGGGGGCTAGTCCACTGCTTCGTCTGATAAACCTAAACAATATGTATGTAGAAGCCGATGTGCCAGAAGCCTACTTCCCTAGCATAAACAAGCGGACTGCCGCCACTATCGAAATCCCCGTTTTTGATTATTCTTTTAAAAGTCGAGTAACACACAAAGGAACGCATATCAATACTGGAAACAGAACCTTTAAGGTTTCCCTTGCTACAAACAATGCAAAAAGTTTGGCACCGAATCTCATCACTTCGGTACGTTTGGTTGATTACCAAAACCCGGCAGCAATCGTGGTTCCACTAGATATCATCTCCGAAAACTTTGATGGAGCCCAATACGTTTATGTCGTAAACAGCGATGAAAAAGCAGAAAAACGCTTTGTAAAAACGGGCTTGGTTGAAGGAGCTTATGTAGAAATTTTAGAAGGGCTTAGCGTGACAGATAGAGTTATCAATGAGGGCGCGCGATTGGTCAAGGAAAATGAAAACGTTCAGGTTACAAACAGTTTATGAGCAAAGAAAATAAATCCAATAAAGCTTTTGGTCTATCCGTATGGGCTATAAGTAATCGCACCATTATCTATGTGTTGATGGCTGTGTTTTTGTTGCTTGGTGGTACGGCTTATGTAACCATGCCTCGGGAGAACTTTCCTGAAATTTCGGAAACGACCATTTTTATTAGTACACCCTACCCTGGAAATACTGCCGAAGATATTGAGCGCTTTGTTACCGACCCCATTGAAGAGGGCGTAAAAGGAATAAGCAATATTGTTGAAATTGCCTCTACCTCACAAGACGACTATGCCATAGTTGCCATTGAGTTTGATGAGGAAATAGAAGTGGATTTAGCCAAACAAAAGGTAAAAGATGAGGTTGATGCCGTTGTGGCATCAGAGGATTGGCCCACCTTTAACAATGCAAAACTGGAACCTTCTGTTTTCAATCTGAATTTTTCGGAAGAAATGCCCATACTCAATGTGAGCATTCAAGGAGATTACCCGACCGACAGACTCAAAGAATATGCCGAGGTACTGCAAGAACGCATCGAGCAATTAGACCAAATAAAAGTAGTTGATATCCGAGGCGCACAAGAAAAAGAAGTAGAAATTGCCGTGGACACACGTAAAATGATGGCGTCTCAAGTAAGCTTTAACGACATCATTCAAAGTGTTGCCAATGAAAACACGACGGTCTCAGCCGGGAGCATGCGTGGTGGCGGACAACGCAGAAGTATTCGTCTGGTTGGTGAAATTAGCACACCCGACCAACTCAAGGCTTTTGTGGTAACAACGGAAAAAGGTTCGGTCTTACTCGGAGATATTGCCACCATTTCTTTTAAAGACCAGGAGGCAACGAGCTATGCCCGAGACTTTGGTACAGCAACAGTCATGCTGGACGTAAAAAAACGAGGCGGTAAAAACCTCATCGAAGCGGCTACTCAAATCCGCCAATTGGTTGTCGAAGCCAAAAGCAACGATTTCCCCGAGAACGTTTCCGTTACCATATCCAACGATATGTCTTCGCTAACATTAAATCAAGTCAACGACTTGGTCAATAACATCTTGTTTGGCGTACTGCTGGTGGTTACCGTTTTGACTTTTTTCTTGGGCTTTCGAAGCGCCTTGTTTGTTGGTTTTGCCATTCCCATGTCAATGTTTATTTCCTTTGTTATTCTACAAGCTCTAGGCTATACCATGAATACCATGGTGCTTTTTGCGCTTGTCATGGGGCTTGGTATGTTGGTTGACAACGGGATTGTGGTCGTCGAAAACGTCTATCGCCTTATTGAAAAAGAGGGTATGTCGCGAACAGCCGCAGCTAAAAAAGGTGTGAGCGAAATCGCCTATCCCATCATTATTTCTACTGCAACAACCGTAGCGGCCTTTATCCCACTTGGTTTTTGGCCCGGTATCATGGGGCAGTTTATGATTTATTTCCCCATTACACTTTCCATTGTATTGGGCTCCTCGCTTTTTGTAGCCTTGTTGTTTAACTCCATGTTGGTTTCTCAATTTATGGATGTTGAAGAGAAAAACATGACGTTTCGTGGCTTGGTTCGCCTCAGCATCGTGATGGGTGGTGCGGGTGTATTTTTTATGCTTGTTTCGGCCTCCACACGTGGGTTTGGTAGTTTGTTGCTTACCCTACTTGCGCTGTTTTGGCTATATCGTTATTTGATAAAAGATTTAGCAAACAATTTTCAGCGATTTTTCCTTGACCGACTGGAGCGTGGCTATGAAAAGCTGTTGCAGTTTGCCATGCGTGGATGGCGTGCTTATGCGGTAGTTTTCGGCACCATTGGCCTGCTGTTTTTGTCCTTTGTTTTGGTGGGCATTGCCGGTCCAAAAGTGGAGTTTTTTCCCGATAACGAGCCCAGTCAGATTATTGTTTACATAGAGTATCCCGAGGGTACAGATATTGACAAAACAAACCAAATGACTAAGGCCATTGAGCAGGTCATGATTGAAACAGTGAATAACCCCAAATACCTAGACGGAGACTACAACTTTTTAGTAGAATCACTCGTATCTCAAGTGGGCGCAGGTGCCGGAAATCCAGAAACGGACAGTGGCTCTCAAGCCGAGATGCCTCACCGTGGAAAAATTACGGCCACCATGCGTGAATACAAATACAGAAGGGGACTGTCTAGTGAAGTATTGCGCAGCGAGGTACAACAAGCCTTTAAAGGTAAGTTTTCTGGTGTTAGTATTTCAGTAGAAAAAGATGCCAATGGACCGCCGGTGGGTTACCCCATCAATATAGAGTTAAGCGGCGAAAATTACGGTGAGCTAATACGCGTTGCCAACGATGTCCGCAGTTTTATAATAAAGGAAAATATCCCAGGAATTGAAGAATTAAAAGTAGATGTCAATCGAAACAAACCCAGCATGCAAGTAACGGTTGATCGGCGCAAGGCAGGAAGTTTGGGCGTAAGCGCAGGGCAAATTGGTATTCAACTCAGGCGTGCGCTATTTGGCGAAAAAGCAGGTATTTACAAAAAGGATGGCGAAGACTACGACATCAATGTTCGCTTCCAGCAAGCTGATCGTTACAATCCCTCGGCTTTGTTTAATCAGAACATAAGTTTCCGTGACATGGCCACAGGACAAATTAAAAACATTCCTGTTTCTACGGTTGTTAAAGCAAAAAATATTGCGGGTTACAGTGCTATTAAACACAAAAACCTAAAACGTGTGGTTACCGTGTACTCAGCCATACTTCCTGGCTACAACGCCAATGAAATTGTCGGGCAAATCCAAACGCAGCTCCAAGGCTTTGATATGCCCAAAAACATTGATTATACCTTTACAGGTGAAATCGCGGAACAAGAAAAAAACATGCAGTTTTTATCCAAGGCCTTGGGCTTTGCTATACTGCTGATTATGTTGTTGCTCGTATTCCAGTTTAACTCGGTAAGCAAACCCCTCATTATTTTGTTTTCCATATTTATGAGTTTTACAGGCGTCATGCTCGGGCTGGTGTTTTTTAATATGACCTTTGTCATCATCATGACCATGATGGGTATTATCTCACTAGCCGGAATAGTCGTAAACAATAGTGTTGTATTGCTTGATTACACGCAATTATTATTGGACAGAAAAAGAGATGAGCTAGCCATTAAAAACGAAGGTTTACTGCCTAGAAAAGAGATTTTTGCCGCTATTGTTGCAGGTGGAAAAGCGCGGCTTCGTCCAGTATTGCTCACGGCCATAACCACGGTACTGGGGCTTATTCCGTTGGCGATTGGACTAAACATTAATTTCTTTAGCCTGTTTGCCTCGGGCGATCCACAAATTTATTTTGGTGGTGAAAATGTGATTTTCTGGGGACCCTTGGCGTGGACGGTCATATTTGGGCTCACCTTTGCAACCTTTCTTACATTGGTCATTGTTCCCGTAACCTTCTTTTTAAGCAAAAGGGCTGCCATTCGCGTGAAGGCCACTTTAGGGGGTTAGTTGTTGGCTACTGCTTTTGCGTCTGTTTCCCAGTAAGAAACTTCCGCAATTAGGTTGTCCTGATACGTTACCTCAACAACTTGTTGGTCGATCCAAAACAACCAAGTTCCTGTTTTCTTGCCGTTGGTATACTCCCCAATAGTCATGCGGTTTCCTTTGTTATCATAAGACTGCCAAATACCGTGATTTTTTCCTTTGAATTGATGACCTGATTGTGCCAATACACCATTGTCGTGGTACGTACTGATTTTTACGGTTTTATCTGTTCGGACTACTTCTTTTTCTTGTGCAAAAACGACTGTTCCGGCCAAAAAAACGAATGTTAAAATGAATGTTTTCATGATATATGATTTGCGTCTGTAAAGACATTAACAATACAAATATACAAAAAATTAACATTAAATTAACATTAAATTAACATTGAGGGTGGTTTTGATGATGAATTCTTTTTGGTTAATCTACCGACATAAGGCAAAAAATCTCGAATTAGTCCCTATTTTTGAAAAAACTTAAAAGATGTTCAGAAGCCATCATTGCGGCGCATTACGTGAAACACATATCGGAACAGAAGTTACCCTAGCAGGGTGGGCGGCTAAGATTCGTGACAAAGGATTTGTATTGTGGATTGATCTCCGCGATCGCTACGGAATCACCCAATTGGTCTTGGACGAAGAACGCTGTTCGGCAGCCCTTTTAGAAAAAGCTCGTAAAATCGGTCGAGAGACCGTTATCCAGGTCAAGGGCACTGTTTTGGAGCGAGAAGCTAAAAATCCAAATATGGAAACGGGCACCATTGAACTGCTAATGACCGAGTTAACCGTACTGAATGAGGCGCAAACACCTCCCTTTACCATAGAAAACGAAACAGACGGTGGCGAAGACTTACGCATGAAATACCGCTATTTAGATATCCGCCGTACACCTGTGCAAAACAGCCTGTTGTTTCGCTCAAAGGTTGGGTTGCTGGTTCGCAACTATCTAGCGGAACAGGCTTTTATCGAAGTAGAAACGCCTTATTTGATAAAATCTACACCCGAGGGCGCACGTGATTTTGTTGTCCCCTCACGAATGAACGAAGGCCAGTTTTATGCGCTGCCCCAATCGCCACAAACCTTTAAGCAACTGCTTATGGTAGGCGGTATGGACAAATACTTTCAAATCGTAAAATGCTTTAGAGACGAAGACCTTCGTGCCGACCGTCAACCGGAATTCACACAAATAGACTGCGAGTTGTCTTTTGTACATCAACAAGATATTATGGCCTGCTTTGAAGGGCTGTTGTCGCATCTGCTGAAAGAAATTCACCGCATTGCCCCTGCACCATTCCCTGTGATGCGTTACGAGGATACCATGAAAACCTATGGAAACGACAAACCGGATATTCGTTTTGGCATGACCTTTACAGAACTTAATGACTTGGCACAAAATAAAGGCTTTGGCGTTTTTGACAGCCAAGAACTGGTTGTGGGGATAGCAGTTCCCAGCGCGGCTACTTGGTCTAGAAAACAAATCGATAAATGGATTGATTGGGTAAAGCGTCCGCAAATTGGCGCCAACGGATTGGTCTGGGTAAAATGCAACGAAGACGGCACGTTCAAATCATCGGTAGATAAGTTTTTTGATGCTGGAGCCCTTGCTACTTGGGCAAAAGCTTGTGAAGCAAAAGCGGGAGATTTAATCCTCGTTATGGCTGGAGAAACCAACAAAACTAGAACCCAATTGAGTGCCCTTCGCATGGCCCTAGCCGAAGCATTGGAATTGCGGAAGGCAAACGAATTTGCACCCCTCTGGGTGGTGGACTTTCCGCTTTTTGAGGAAGATGAAGAAAGCGGTGACTTGCATGCCATGCATCATCCCTTTACAGCGCCAAAACCAGAGCACCTCTCGCTGCTGGAAAGCGATCCAAAAGCCGTAGTAGCACAAGCCTATGACTTGGTCTTAAACGGAAACGAAATTGGGGGTGGTTCTATTCGAATTCACGACCGTGTAACTCAAGAAAAAATGCTTTCCCTACTTGGGTTTAGCCCAGAGGAAGCAAAGGCGCAATTTGGCTTTTTGATGGATGCCTTTACCTATGGTGCGCCTCCACACGGCGGTATTGCCTTGGGCTTTGACCGCTTGGTAGCCATATTGGACGGCAAAGAAACCATTCGGGATTATATTGCTTTCCCCAAAAACAACAGCGGCCGTGATGTGATGATTGATGCACCTGCCCCGCTTGATACGGAACAATTAGACGGGCTTTCCCTTCGTTTAAACCTCAAATCGGAGTAATATGAAGTGGTTTTTACGTGCCTTTTTTGTACTTATTATTGCCAACATCATTGCGGGTTATGTCATACGCCAAAAGGATATGGCCTTGGGCGAAAAATGGATTGGCCTTTCAGTAGCTACGGGTTTCTTTGTCTATATGCCCATTTTTTTAGTACACCGCTGGAAAGGAAAGCAACTCAAAGATTACACGCTTTCTCCAGAAAATCTTAAAAAGATGAAAGAAACGCTGGAACCCACAAAAACAACAAAAAAAAAATAACACCTCTAACGGGTACTTCGACAAGCTCAGCACCAATTCGACAAGCTCAGCACCAAAAAGTTCTATTTGCGCTTATCTTTAAAAAACTGCAGCAATAGTTCTCGTGATTCTTCAGCCATGACACCCGAAATTACCTCCGTTTTTGGATGCAGCGGCGTTCCGTGTTGGCGGTAGCCGCGTTTGGGATCATCGGCAGCAAAAACCAAGCGCGACAGCTGACTCCAATACAAGGCACCTGCGCACATGCTACAAGGTTCAAGTGTAACGTACATGGTACAGCCCTGTAAATATTTTCCCCCTATAGCATTGGCAGCAGCCGTAATGCCTTGCATTTCGGCATGGGCAGTTACATCTGTCAGGGCTTCGGTAAGGTTGTGTGCCCGAGCAATAATGCTGTTATTGGCAACTATCACTACCCCAACCGGCACTTCATCCTTTTCAAGCGCAAGTTGTGCTTCGACAAGTGCCTTTTTCATAAAAAAAGTATCATCCCAAACGTTTTCCATTAGGCCATTTTTTGATACCATTCCAGGGCTTTCCCATCTGTCAGACTGGCGACATAGCAACTGATGTTCAACAACAGCTGATAGGTGTCATCTTGTGGAAGTGTAAGCGTATCGGGAAGACACTGAAGGGCAAGTGTGTCAAAAGCTGAGGCCTTATCCGCTTGATTGCGAACAGCTGCCCCTACAAAAACGTCCAGCAATCGGTGTATGACTTGATAGCCCTTGAGTTCTTTTTCAACGACCTCTTGTGCTTGGTAAATGTTACGGACACTTAGGCCAATGATGTCTTTGATTTGTGCTTTGTACTGACTTCTATCTGTAAGCGAGCTTGCAAAAGTACCCGCCATAATTTCCTGTTCGTGCTGCATAAACAACTGTGCCGCTTCTTGTATTAGCGTACTGACTGACAGCGCACGCAAATAGGCCAGTCGATCGGTTTTGGTGGTCAGCTGCTGGTACTTGTTGGTGTCTATGGTGTCCTTTACCAGTTTAATCAAGTATTCCAAGGCATAGTCTTCCGATATCCAACCTAAGTTAATACCGTCTTCAAAATCAATGAGGGTGTAGCAAATATCGTCTGCTGCCTCCACCAAATAGGCCAGCGGATGGCGCATCATTTTATTGGTCGAATCCATAAGCCCAAGATCTGTTGCTACGGCTTGGTAATCGGTTTGTTGGGCATTAAAAAACCCAAACTTTTTATCGGCTACGTGCTTGGTGGGTTTGTGTGGAAGTGATGCCTTAGGGTACTTGGTAAACGCACCAAGCGTAGCATAACTCAAACGCAAACCGCCAGGCACGCCTTCTCTTGATTCCATCAATATTTTAAGCCCATTGGCATTGCCTTCAAAGTGGGTAAGGTCGTGGTATTGCGTTGGTGTTAGCTGCTTTTTATACGCTGCCCCAGCTCCGTTGGCAAAATAATCGCCTATGGCCTGTTCGCCGCTATGACCAAAAGGTGGATTGCCAATATCGTGGGCTAGTGAAGCCGCGGCCACAATAGCGCCAAAATCGTTAATGGTATAGCCGTGGGTGGCGCTTAGCTCAGGATATTTTTTCAATAAACGTTGTCCAACCATACGCCCCAAGCTCCGCCCAACAACTGAAACTTCTAGTGAGTGCGTAAGTCGAGTATGCACAAAATCGGTTTTGGAAAAGGGAATCACTTGCGTTTTGTCTTGCAGATTTCGAAACGCAGCAGAGAATATAATACGGTCATAGTCTACCTCGAACCCACTGCGTGTGGGGTCTTGTTCGGTGCGTAGTCGTTTTTGCTTGTCGCCGTGTCGGCGTAGTGATAAAAGTTGGTCCCAAAACATGTTTGAAAGGTAGGGAAGACCATTAAACTACCAAAGTTTCTGTGGTTAACAATTTAGAAACAATAAGACAAATTTTAATTAATAAGTAATTAACACTGCATTCACACTACAAGGCTACGTTTGTAACAATCAAAAAATATAAAATCACATTCAATGAAAACCAATATATTTAAATTTCCATTATTTTTATTCTTCTCGCTACTCGTAATATCATGTAGCGACGATGATGATACGACTACAACAACCGTTACAGATTCTTACATTTTATCAGGCAATGTTACAGCTGACAAAACTTTAACTGCTGGAAACGTATGGACTCTTCAAGGTCGTGTTTCTGTTGTTGATGGTGCTACATTAACAATTGAAGCAGGTACTGTTATCAAAGCCACTGCAGGTACAGGCGCAGATGCCTCTACATTAATCATAGCGCGAGGCGGAAAAATTAATGCACAAGGTACCGCTAGTAATCCTATTGTCATGACATCTGTTTCTGATAACATACAAGCAGATGGAACTTATCCAAGCTCAGGTCCAGCACTTGGTGTTGGTACCCGTGGTTTGTGGGGAGGTCTTCTTGTTCTTGGAAAAGCACCTTGCTCATTTAAGAATGATGTGACTGAGTTACAAATTGAAGGTATTCCTGTTTCTGATACAAATGGTCTTTATGGAGGTTCGGATGCTGCTGATAATTCTGGTACTATGAGCTATATTTCTATTCGTCACGGTGGTGCCGAAATTGGAGAAGGTAACGAAATTAACGGACTTACACTTGGTGGTGTTGGATCAGGAACTACTATAAGCAACATTGAAGTAGTTGCTAATGTAGATGATGGAATCGAATTCTTTGGAGGTACTGTTGACGCTTCAAACCTTCTTGTTTGGGGTCAAGGTGATGATGGAATTGATATTGACCAAGCATATTCTGGTACTGTTACTAACGCAATGGTAGTACTTACTGATGCTTCTGACCACGCTTTTGAAATCGATGGTCCTGAAGGAAGTGCTAATGGAAGTTTTACAATCGATATGGCAACAATTATTGGTACTAATGATGACTGTGATCCTACAGGTGTTGACGGAGAGATGGCTGATTACAGAAAAGGTGCTACCGGAGCAACTAACAATATTTATTCACTTAATTTCACAAGTGGTAAAGATGTAGAATTAGATGCTAGTGCAGATGCAGCAACTTATACAGCTGGAACACTAACTTTTACAAACTGGGATATTTTCCAGCCTGACAATGGAGGGATCTTCAAGAAGACGAAGGAGCAGCCGACGAAAAAGCAGAAGACGAAGAAGAAGAAGGAGAGGAAGAAGATCAAGGATAAGGAGAAGAAGAAGAAGACGAAGAAGAAGAAGGCGACG
>PKDU01000012.1 GCA_002862705.1 Flavobacteriaceae bacterium | reverse complement strand
CAAAACCAACAGCACTACAAAGTTTTCATTCAATACCTGATCGAAGCAGTAAACGAGGGTAGCGTTAGTATGGCTAGAATAGATGATGCTGTAAGCCGTATTTTGAAAGTAAAATTGGAAATTGGATTGTTTGACAACCCATATATTGATGATGCTTACTTAAATCAAATTGGCAGTGCAGCACACCGAGCCTTGGCTCGTGAAGCAGTGCAAAAGTCAGCGTTATTGCTTAAAAACGAAGGTGCGTTGCCATTGGCTAAAAATGCAGCCATTACCGTAGTTGGGTCAGCAGCACATAATCTTGGTGTTCAAAACGGAGGCTGGACAACAGATTGGCAAGGATTTTTCACGCCAGATTTCGCTTTCTTGGATTACAACGCAGATGAAAAACTAAGCCGTAAAGAGTATTACAGTCAACTCGAAAAAGTCTTTGAAAATAAATTTGACAAAAGCAGTTGGCGGGGTCATTTTAAGGAAATAGACCTTGACAATGACGGAATAGTCAGCGCAGCAGATTTCAAAGGATTTATGGCAAATCGTGTGTTGCAACCTAACGGTACAACAGTTTTGGAAGGGCTTTCACAGGTGGCACCAGAGGCTACCATAACATACAGCCCCAACGCCACAACAATACCAGAAGGCAATGTAGTTCTTGCTGTGATAGGTGAATATCCATACGCAGAAGGATTTGGTGATGACGGCGATTTGCGACTCAACAAGGCAGATCTTGAAACCCTTAAACGCATCTATGCCAGTGGGAACAAAGTGGTTGTGTTACTGTTGTCTGGCCGACCACTTATGATAAACGAACACCTTCAAAATTGGGATGCTTTTGTAGCCTCCTTTTTACCTGGTATGGCAGGCGAAGGCTTGGCAGACGTACTTTTTGGAGATGCAGCACCCAAAGCAAAACTTAGCTTTGATTGGGCCTTGACGTATGACGGCAAAGGCATGCTGTTTCCAATGAACAGCGGCCTTACTTATGAATAATCTTTTAGACAATGCTCAAGAAGCGTATCTTTGAGCATGCGTTTTTGTTATTTGTTTTGTTGCATTTTGTTGGCTGGTTGTACACAACAACGGCCATCTCTGTCTTCAGACAACGCTGTTGTAGTTGATACCCTTATTCAAAAAGATCCGCTTAACATACCTGCTTCACGTCAGGAATTAAACTGGTCTAGCTTGTTGGCATTGATGGAGTCTTTACACGAAATCCCCGCAGAACAACGTGCTATTACGCTTAAAAACATCAAAGAAGAAGCCCTTAAATTAAACATGCTTTCCTGGCCAGAAGACTGGAATACCAAGCCCATTCGTGCGCGTTTTAATGTGTTTCTAACCCATGCGAGTATTGCTGCAGATCAGCGCTTTGGGGATGCTGCCCTTGAAGAACAAAGCCTAGCCATTAATAAAATGAAAACAAGCTGGGATATATTTGCTGATCAAATCAGCGGCGAAGCCATGCTAGCTCCCTTCGACCCCACAATCAGCCAACCGATAAGAAAAGTCGAATAGCGCGGCACTACGGCTGTCCATTACTTTTTTGTTTCGCTTACTTGCTGTTTTTGCAAATGAAGGCAACGGTAGGTTTAGACGCTTAGAGGCTTCCGTGTAAAAATCAATTCTCGATTGATGATTTGGACTTACACAATGAAGCGTTTTCCCCCAATGTCCTTCCTCAATTATTGCCATAAGAAAACGCACTACGTCTTTCCGATGCACTAGGTTTGTCGGTGCCTGGGGTGCTGGTATATTGATTTTACCAGCAAGTTGTTTTGCAGGATGCCTATCGCCCCCAACCAGTCCGCCCAACCTTACAATGGTTGCAGGGTTTGAAGCGTTTTTAATTGATTTTTCAGCGTCCAACAGTTGTTGCCCGCTTATACCCTCGGGGGTAGGGGTGCTTTTTTCATTAACCACGCCTTGGGCAGCACCAAACACGCCTATACTACCAAGCAATAATAGCTTACAGGATGGATGCTTTGCAAGTGCTTTTACAAGTAATTTGATGCGACTTGCATAGTTGGCATCGGGATTTTTTCTACGTCCGGGGGGAAATGCAATAACAAGGGTGTCGACTCCTTCTAGAAAGTCATTTAAGTTTCCGGTTATGGCTTCGTTACCAAGCTTAATTAAGAACGGCTCAATGCCCATATTACGGAGAACTTCTGAATGGCTCTTGGTTGTGACACTTCCTCGAACATGATGGCCTTTAGCTATAAGCGATTGGGCAAGAACTTTCCCTAACCAACCACATCCCATTATAGCTGTCTTTTCCATTGTTGTAAATGTATCTTTTTTGCTGACAATTCAAAGATTAAAAATTTTTTCTTACCTTTTGTTCAACAAAACATAAACATGCCTATAAAAAGTTTTCAAGCAGCACGTCAAAAGCTCATTCCGAAGCGGAGGAAATCCCTTTTGGTTCGAGACTATATGACACGTGACTTGATTACGTTTTCCCCACAGCAATCCATCCTTGAAGTAATGCGTATTCTAATTCGCAATAAAATATCTGGTGGACCGGTTTTGGACGAAATGTCTAGATTGGTTGGGATTATTTCTGAGGCAGACTGCATAAAGCACCTTTCTGAAAGCAAGTATTTTAATCAGCCTTTCTTTGACCGGAAGGTAGTGCAGAGCATGACAGAAAACCCAGACACTATAGAAGCAGGTAAAACCATTTTTGATGCTGCTATGCTTTTTCATAAAACCAACCGCCGTAGGCTTCCCGTCTTAGAGCAGGGCAGGCTTGTTGGGCAAATAAGTAGGCAAGATGTTGTTAAGGCAGCGTTGTTGTTGCGCAGTCAGCGATGGCGCTAGCAGAATAATAACCTATAAAAACCCCTTATCATGAGTACAATTCAGAATAGCGTTATGCTGATCGGACACTTGGGTGACAACCCAGAAGAAGTAAAGTTAGATTCCAAAAAAAAGTTAACTACCTTTTCCGTAGCCACCAATTTACGATATAAAAACAAGGAGGGCGAAGCCGTTGAAAAAACCCAATGGCATCGCATTGTTGCTTGGAACAAGTTGGCTGAAATTTGCCTCGAGCACCTAAAAAAAGGAAGCCACGTCGCTTGCCGTGGACACTTGGAATATCGCGAATATGAAACCAAGTCAGGTGAAAAAAGACGCGCTGCAGAAATTCATTTAGACGAAATGCAGCGACTCTAATTAGTCGTAAATGGCTGCAGCTACACGATAGGTGTTGGCATGTGCCTCAACGATGATGTTTACATCTGGGGCATAGCCACCGCCCATGCTACATTGCACGGGGATATTGCGGTCATAACAAGCCGATAGCACCATTTCATCTCTTTTTTTGGCACCCTCAAGCGACACTGATAAACGCCCCAGTTTGTCTTCTTTTAGGACATCTACACCCGAGAGGTAAAACACAAAGTCAGGCTGGAAGTCGTTCAATAACTTGTATAGTGTTTCTTCCACCACGCTTAAGTATGCGGTGTCTTGGGTATTATCTGCTAATGCGATATCCAAATCACTCTTTTCTTTTTGGAAGGGGTAGTTTGCTTTGCCATGAACCGAAAACGTGTAGACGGCAGGATTATGTTGAAAGAGTGCAGCGGTTCCATTTCCTTGGTGAACATCCAAGTCGACAATTAATATCTTGTGCGCCAAATTATTTTCTAGTAAATAATTTGCAGCAATAGCCTGATCGTTAAGTAAGCAAAATGCCTCTGCTCGGTCATAAAAGGCGTGGTGGGTTCCGCCCGCGACATTAAAGGCAACGCCATTTTCAAGTGCAAAAGTGCAGCTTTCTAATGTGCCCTGTGCGATGATACATTCGCGCTCAATGAGCTCAGCAGAAAGCGGAAAGCCAATGCGGCGTGCTTCTTTTTTTGAAAACGACAAGCTTTTAAGACGCTCGTAATAATCTGCGCAATGTGTTTGTGTAATGTGTACATCTGCCATGCGCTTAGGCACAAAAAATTGTTCTTTATGACATGTTCCTTCTAACAACAGTTGTTGTGGTAACAATTCATACTTCGCCATGGGAAAACGATGTCCTTCCGGTAACGGGTGTGCGTAAATAGCATGATGGGCAATGTGAATCATTACCACAAATATAGGCCTTAACCTTTTTTAATTACGTTTAAAATGTAGCCAATACCCATTAAAAAAACCCCAATTGTAAAAAGCGAGCTGACGATGCCTTTGTCAGAATCTAGCTTAAAGATGTATTCATAAAATGGATAAGAGTCTACTTCAAAAACGATAAGTAATGGAAGGGAAAGTATGGTTATTAGCGCACCAAAAATGAGTAACCTCTTGTGTAAATTAAGGTTCATTTTTATAGGATTTGGAACTACAAATATAAATTTAATTGAAGCCCAATCAAATTATTTTACACTTTATAGAAGGAAGAGCACTAGGAAGTAAGCTTTTCTAGCTGCGTAGCTATTGCGTCATCTTCTATTTTTTCAAAAAGGAGGGAGGCATTGCCTAGGGTGTGGTTGCTCTTAACAGGCATTTCATCTTGTAAACTATCCCAACAAACGGCCTTGTCCAACTGCAGCATATTTTGAAGTTTTTTGGCAGTATGCGGCAAAAAAGGTTCAGACAAAACGGCCAATCCAGCCGCTACTTGCATGGCGGTGTGCATGATGGTAGCCACACGCTCGGGGTTTGTTTTGATAAGCTTCCAAGGCTCTTCGTCAGCTAAATATTTATTGCCCAACCGTGCCAATTGCATCATTTCTTGACAGGCCGCACGAAATTTATATTGCTCAATTAAGCTGCCAATTTTTAAGGGGGCTGCTGCAAGTGTTTCAAGGGTTCCCGTATCAACGGTACTGAATTCATTAGGATCCGGTACCACGCTTTCATAATATTTTTTCATCAATACCATTACGCGATTTATAAAGTTGCCAAAAATGGCTACCAGCTCGCTGTTGTTACGAGTTTGAAAATCATGCCAAGTAAAGTCGTTGTCTTTGGTTTCGGGGGCATTTGCCGTAAGTACATAACGCAATACGTCTTGTTGGTCTGGGAAATCCTCAAGGTATTCATGTAGCCACACCGCCCAATTTTTAGAGGTTGAAAGCTTTTGACCTTCTAGGTTTAGAAATTCGTTTGCGGGTACATTTTTAGGGAGTATATAGCTACCCATGGCTTTTAGTACCGCTGGAAAAATAATACAGTGGAATACGATATTGTCTTTTCCAATAAAATGAACCAGTTCCGTATTTTCATCTTGCCAATAGGGCGCCCAGTCTTTACCTTCTTTTGCTGCCCATTCTTTTGTGGCAGAGATATACCCGATTGGCGCATCAAACCATACATATAGCACTTTGTTTTCACCCCCATCAACAGGAACTGGAATACCCCATGACAAGTCACGGGTTACGGCTCTTGGTTTTAGACCGTCGTCAAGCCACGATTTAACCTGACCAAGCACATTCGGCTTCCAATCTTTTTGATGCCCTTCTAGTATCCACGAACGTAAAAAGGCTTCATATCGATCGAGTGGTAAATACCAGTGCGTGGTCGTTTTAAGACTTGGCGTTTCACCCGAAATCGCTGATTTAGGGTTGATCAAATCGTTGGCGTTAAGCGAACTTCCACAAGATTCACATTGATCGCCGTAAGCTTCTGGGTTTTGGCATTTTGGGCACGTGCCCACTACATATCTATCTGCCAAAAACTGACCCTCTTTGGCGTCATATAATTGTTCAGTAGTCTCAGTTTCAAACCCACCTTTGTCATGAATCGCTTTGAAGAATTCTTGTGCTGTTTCGTGATGTACGTTACTTGAGGTTCTGCCATAGTAATCGAAAGAAATACCAAAATCGTTAAAGGTTTTGTCGATAATACCGTGATATTTATCAATCACTTCCTTGGGCGTTATACCATCCTTTTTGGCTTTCATGGAAATAGCAACTCCGTGCTCGTCGCTCCCACAAATAAACAAGACCTCATCTCCTTTAAGACGCAAGTAGCGCGCATAGATATCCGCAGGGACATAAACACCAGCCATATGACCAATATGAATAGGACCATTTGTGTATGGAAGTGCAGCGGTTATGGTGTGGCGTTTGCTCATAAAGCATTTATGCGCACAAAAATAGGGATTTTATGCCCTAACTCACCTAAGGCTTTTTATCTTTAATCATCTCAAATCTTAAAATTATGAACACCCTTGACAAAGGCAAGGAAGGTGAAGACATGGCTTGCGCCCATTTAAAAAAGCAGGGTTACCGCATCAGACATCGTAATTTCTACTACCAAAAAGCCGAGATTGACATCATTGCATCTAAAGACGATACGCTCGCCATAGTGGAAGTTAAGTGGCGTTTATCTGATTTCTATGGCACTCCCGAAACATTTGTGACCCCTAAAAAACGCAAGCTTTTGGCTCGCGCTGCAGATTTCTATGTACAGAAGTTTCATTGGAAAGGCGAGACACGTTTTGATATCGTCAGTATTGTAGGCCAACCTCCCAATCACAGCCTTACCCACATTGAACAAGCCTTTTATTTTGTTTAGAACGTTATAATTATAACAGTTTGTTTAATTCTTAATACCTTTGTGAAATAATTATATTTAATGAAAACCATTGCCGCTGCCGTGGAGGCGCATATCAAGTCAAAGCCTTTTTTGATTAGCGCACTTACCCAAGGGATTATCAACCTTACCTCGCTGTCTCGCATGATGCAAGAAGAGATTCAGGCGCAAACCCAAAAACCCGTGCGTACAGGTGCGATTGTAATGGCCCTTAAACGCCTGTCTACAGATTTGGAGTTTCGCCATTCGCACAAAATCGTCAAGACGCTAAAAAATATTGGAGACATAACGGTTCGTTCTGCACTTATTGATTACAACTTTAAAGTGTCAGACACCTTGCTTGCAGCCCAAGCCAAACTGCTTTCCCATTTGCAACTATCAAGTGAAAATTTCTACACCTCTTCCAGAGGCGTCCACGAGTGTAATATAGTCGTAAGTCAACATTTGGCTCCCATGGTTGACAAACATCTTGCGCAAGAACTTTGCTTGCACAAAGAAGAAAACTTATCTTCTATTACGCTAAAGCTACCAACAGAGAACGTTGCCATTCCAGGCATTTATTACTTTGTTTTTCAGCGGCTTTCATGGGAAGGAATCAATATTTACGAAGTCATATCTACTTCTAATGAATTTACCATACTGGTCAATGATGCGCAAGTCGATAAGGCTTTTAGAGTTGTTAAAGACCTTAAGCAACTGTAGGCGCTTGTAGCTTTTGCAATAACTGAATGGCCTTTTCTATGGCCGCTACTTCATTGATTACCAACACCAATTTGTGTTCTTCCTTGGCGGTTTTTTCTTTAAGCTGTGCGTTGCCTAGGTCCCCTAGTTTTCCAAGTATATATTGAAATGCTGGCGTTTGGTAGAAGTCACTTTCTGGGCTGGCTTCAAAGGTGCAAATGCATTTTTGTTTTTTTAGCACTATTTTTTCAAACCCCAAGGATGCACCCAGCCATTTAAAACGGACACTTTCAAAAAGCGCTAATGTTGGCTCAGGTAGGGGACCAAACCTATCTTTAAGCGCATCTCCAAAAGCCGTGAGTTCATCTTCTGTTTTGATAGTGGACAGCGCTTGGTATTGCACCATTCGTTCTTTTACATTGTTGATATAATCTGATGGGAAGAAGACTTCAACATCTGTATCTAAAACCAGTTCTTTTGGCTTGGGCTTTTGATCGGGGTACAATGCCTTAAATTCATTTTGCTGCAACTCCTCAATGGCATCTTTTAAAATTTTTTGGTAGGTTTCAAATCCAATATCATTGATAAATCCACTTTGTTCGCCACCCAATAAATCTCCTGCACCTCTAATTTCTAAGTCTTTCATGGCAATTTGAAAACCCGATCCAAGTGCGGTGTATTGACTGATGGCTTCCATGCGTTTTCGGGCATCTGATGTGAGTACCGAAAAAGCGGGCGTAATAAAATAGCAGAACGCTTTTTTGTTGCTGCGCCCAACACGACCACGCATCTGGTGCAAATCGCTTAACCCGAAATTATTGGCATTATTGATGAATATGGTATTGGCATTGGGAACGTCCAAGCCGCTCTCAATAATAGTAGTGGCTACCAACACATCAAATGCTCCAGCAATAAAACCAAGCATCAGCTTTTCCAATGTATTTCCTGGGAGTTGGCCATGCGCAGTGGCGATACGCGCATCAGGAACGAGGCGTTGTATTGCTCCTGAAACCTCTTTGATATTGTCAATGCGATTGTGTACAAAAAACACCTGCCCCCCGCGTTGTAGTTCGTAAATCACAGCATCGCGAATTTGCACTTCGTTCCAAGACAATACCTGACTTTCAATAGGGTGACGGTTGGGCGGTGGTGTATTGATAATGGACAGGTCTCTTGCTGCCATTAGGCTAAACTGAAGGGTTCTTGGTATGGGTGTGGCGGTTAGTGTGAGTACGTCTACATGCTCTTTGAGCGCGCGCAGTTTTTCTTTAACGCTAACCCCAAACTTCTGCTCTTCGTCAACAATAAGCAGCCCTAAGTCTTTGAAAGAAACCGACTTCCCTACCAGTTGATGGGTGCCAATGACAATATCGATGGCGCCACTTTCAATGCCTTCTAAAACTTCCTTTTTTTGTTTTGTGCTTCTAAATCGGTTTAGGTAATCTACCGTCACAGGAAAATCTTTAAGCCGATTAACAAAAGTATTGTGGTGTTGAAAAGCGAGGATGGTTGTAGGCACCAATACGGCTACCTGCTTTCCGTTGTCAACGGCCTTAAACGCAGCTCTAATGGCTACTTCTGTTTTACCAAAACCAACATCACCACAAATCAATCTATCCATGGGTTTTTGGTCTTCCATGTCTTGTTTAACTGCTTCCGTAGCTGTGCGCTGATCTGGTGTGTCTTCAAAAACAAATGAAGCTTCAAGCTCGTGTTGCAAATAAGTGTCAGGTCCAGCTGCAAAACCTTTGTTCATACGCCGTTTGGCGTAGACGTTAATAAGGTTAAAGGCAATTTCCTTAACCCGTTTTTTGGTTTTTTGCTTGATTTTTTTCCAAGCCCCAGAACCTAATTTATATACTTTGGGTACGGCGCCGTCCTTTCCGTTGTATTTCGAAATTTTATGCAGCGAGTGAATGCTCACGTACAGGATATCCCTGTCGCCATAAAAAAGCTTTATGGCATCTTGTGTTTTTCCCTCAACATCGATGCGCTGCAAGCCTCCAAAAGTTCCAATACCATGATCGATATGGGTGACGTAATCGCCAACTTCCAACTCAGTCAACGCCTTTAGGGATAAGGCTTGTTTTTTGGCGTAGCCATTTTTTAATCGAAACCTGTGATATCTTTCAAAAAGCTGGTGGTCTGTGTAACAGACAATATTTTCATCTTCATCCACAAACCCTTGGAACAGTGGTGCGACCCAGCAATGAAAAGACGTCTCAGGCGCAAGCTCCTCTATAATTTGAACCAGTCGTTTTTTTTGTGCATCAGAAGCACAAAAAACGTGATTGACCCCCTGCTTTTCCGTGTTTTCGTTTAGGTGGGTAACAAACCAGTCGAATTTGCGCTGAAACCGCGGCTGGGGTTGGCATTCAAAAACCACAACATTGTCTTTGGTTTTCGAAGTAAAATGCACTTGCTTGTGCACAGCTAATCCTTGCACAAACAGTTTCCCGTCCACAAAAAGGGCCTCGGGCTGCAGCCGCGTAATTTCACCAGAAAGTGCGGCATAAGATTTTTCTGCGAGCGTAAACATATGGTCCAATGAAGCTTGAACGGCACTGGTATTTTGCACGCAAATCAAACTACCTTGGTCTATGAATGACAACAGCGATTGTCGCTTCTCGTCTAGTTCTTTTTGCTCAATATTAGCCAAGACCTGTATGGCATCCAAGGCTTGGGTCGAACGCTGACTGGTCACATCAAAACTGCGGATGGTATCAATCTCATCCCCAAAAAACTCGATCCTAAAGGGCTCTTCATGGCTGTAAGAATGTACATCTAAAATACCACCGCGAACGGCAAATTCACCTGGTTCAGAAACAAAGTCTACGCGCTGAAAGCCAAAGTCAAACAGCGTTTCGTTGACAAAATCAATGCTCAATTCATCCCCCTTTTTTATGGCTAGGGTTTTACGTTGTAGTTCTTTTGGCGTCAACACTTGTTCCGATAGTGCTTCGGGATAGGTAATGACGAGTTGCCGGGGCGTATTTTTGATTTTTTGCAACACCTCTGCCCGCAACAATACGTTGGCATTTTCCGTTTCTTCCGTCGCATAAGGACGCCGATAACTCGATGGAAAAAAAAGGGGCGCTTGGGGGAGTAATACCTCCAAATCATTAAGATAATAGGCTGCTTCTTCTTTGTCGTTGAGTACCCAAATTAAGGTAGCATTGTGTTGCTCGTATAGCGATTTGACTAAAAAGCTGTGTTTTGATCCAACGAGACCGGCAGCAAATACGCTACCGTGATTTGAAGCGCTTTGGTACACGGCCCTAAATTGCGGATTATTTTGATACAGAACGGGAAGTTCGTTCACTACTGCTTTTTGACAAAAATACAAAGTAGTTGGCGTGTCAGCTACAAGAACGTTATTTTTTAAACAAATTAGTGCTTTACTGTGAGGGAATAACACTCCAATATTCGTTAGAGTTATTACATTTGCCACCCGATGGATAATCTAATCATACGTGCCGCCACCAAAAGCGATGTGCCTGCCATACTTGGACTGATTCAAGAGTTGGCAACATTTGAGCGTGAACCAAATGCGGTAGCCGTCACCGAAGCGGAACTCCTACAGGATGGTTTTGGCGAAAGCCCTGCGTTTGGGTGTTTTGTCGCTACCAATGAAAGTAAGGTAGTTGGTATTGCCTTGTATTACCCTTGTTATTCTACTTGGAAAGGCAAGTCTTGGCATTTGGAAGATTTGATAGTTACGGAACCTCACAGAGGAAAAGGAATAGGATTTGCGTTGCTAAAGAAATTTATCTCTTTTGCCCACAACACAGGCGTACGTCGAATCCAATGGGTGGTATTGGATTGGAATACGCCCGCCATTAATTTTTATGAAAAGCAAGGCGCAAAAACGCTGTCTGACTGGAATATCACCCAAATGACGGAAGGCGCCATGCAAAAATTTATAGCAGAACAAGATGCGGGTATTTAAATTTGGAGGTGCGTCGGTAAAAGACGCAGAAGGAGTAATTAATGTGGTAAAGGTGCTTAACGAAATGGGGCATGAAGACACCCTGGTTGTTGTTTCGGCAATGGGCAAGTCTACCAATGCTTTTGAGGGTGTTGTTGATGCCTATTTCGAAGACCCAGATTCTTGTAAGGCTGCCTTGCACGATTTGGAAATGTTCCATCAAGAGATTGTTAAGACGTTATTTAATGGTGCACACGGACCTGTTGCCAAGCGGGTGAAAAATCTGTGCGCCCAATGCGATACTTTTTTAGCCAATAACCGTTCGCCACACCGTGCGTTTGTATACGATCAAGTGGTGAGTTTTGGCGAGTTGTTGTCAACTTCCATTATTTGTGCTTATTTGAACCATGTAGGCATTGCTGCTGAATGGGTCGACGCACGAAGCTGTATCAAAACGGACAATTTCTACCGCAGTGCACACCTCAACTGGGAGCAAACCCAATCGGCCATTCAAGATCAAATCCAAGGCAATGTATTAAAAGTCACCCAAGGATTTATTGCCTCCGATATGAATAATTTCACCACTACTTTAGGTAGAGAAGGCTCTGACTATACCGCGGCCATATTTGCGTATTGTTTGGGTGCAACAGACGTGACTATATGGAAAGACGTACAAGGCGTTTTGAATGCCGATCCACGGGTATTTGACAAAACCCAACTGCTCGAGCACATTTCATATCAGGAAGCCATTGAGCTTGCTTTTTACGGAGCATCTGTGATTCACCCGAAAACCTTACAGCCACTCCAAAGAAAAGAAATACCGCTGTATGTGAAGTCCTTTTTAAATCCAAAGCAAAAGGGTACTAAAGTGGGTAAGGGAGTGCCTATGCAACCCGAGATCCCTTGTTATATCGTTAAAAAAGGCTTGTCGCTACTGCGTCTTTCCACGCGCGATTTTTCTTTTGTTGTGGAAGACAATATCAGTGATATATTCAAGCTTCTACACGAGCATAAGATGTCGGTTGATGTTATTCAAAATTCGGCCATTAGCTTTTCAGTTTGCGTAGAAGACACGTATCATAAAATGGATGCTTTATTACTTGCATTGCGATCTCGGTTTGATGTAAAACACACGCCCGATGTATCTCTTTATACAATTCGACATTTTGAAGAAAATTCAGCAAATACATTGCTTAGTACTCACGATCTTGTATTGGAACAACGAACAGCGACCACCCTCCAATTGGTGTTAAAATAACTATATTTGGGTAACACGTACCCCAATGCCTCTAGTATATCCTAAAGATGTAGCGCTTGCCCTTGGACTGTCCAACATTGGATTTATTCGCCGTTTTATTGCCCGTATTGTGATGTGGTTTTTACGCCTACATAAAATCAATTCCATTTATGACCGTTGTGTAGCAAATAGCGATGAAGCGCATTTCACCTCATCTCTATTGTATCAATTTAGAGCCAACTACCACATAAGCCCCTCAGAGCTAAAGCGTATTCCAACCAAAGGCCCCGTAGTGCTTGTTTCAAATCACGCTTTGGGCGGTTTGGATGGTATTATGCTCATACATCTTTTGCAGGAGGTACGTCCAGATTTTAAATTGATGGCAAACTTCATATTGGAACGGGTGACCCGACTTAAAAAGTGGTTTATAGGCGTTAACCCGTTTGACGACAACTTGACCTCAAAATCAAGTATAGGTGGATTTAGACAGGTATTGCGTCACCTTGAAAACGATGGCCTTTTTGCCGTTTTTCCTGCTGGTGAAGTAGCTTCCAAATTAAAAAAGCAAGTCCCCATCGACCCCACTTGGAATGCGGCAACCATGCGCTTGATTCAACGCGCCAAAGTTCCGGTTGTGCCCGTTTATTTTCACGCCAGGAACAGCCCGTTGTTTTATCGGTTGGCCAAGATCCACCCGTTACTTCGTACGGCAAGACTTCCTGCCGAATTGCTAACCCAACGCCACAGAAGTATTGATATTCGCATAGGAAAACCCATTGCTGTAAAGGATCAAGACAATCATCAATCCATTGAAGATTATTCCAGTTTTGTTAGGCGTAAATTATACATGCTCTCCAACATTTTTGAGCGCAAGTCTATTCTAAAACGTGTGCCAAGAGCCTTAAATCGAAAAAACAATAGCGTGATGCCAATTGCCCCAGCAGTGCCGCCATCATTACTGGAGCCCGAAATTATTGCGCTAAAAAATAGCGGCAAATCGCTGTTGGTTTCAAAAGACTATGAGTTGTTTTTGACTTCTTCAGAATTGATTCCAAACATATTAACAGAAATTGGCCGCCAACGGGAGATTACTTTTAGGGCTGTTGGCGAGGGGACCAACAAACCCCTTGATTTGGATCATTACGACAACGACTACTTACATCTGTTTTTATGGGATCATAAAGCCCGTACCTTGGTGGGTTCCTACCGCCTTGGGTTGGGCAAACAGTTGATGAACGCACACGGCATTTCGGGATTTTATTTGTCCGAACTTTTCAAGTTTGAGCCCGAAATCATGTATATGTTTAACAACAGTATAGAACTCGGAAGGGCCTTTGTCTCACAAACATACCAACAGCGCCCCATGCCACTTTTCTTACTTTGGAAAGGGATTATTCACGCTACCTTGCGGTATCCTGAATACGATTATTTAATGGGTAGTGTTAGCATCAGCAATCAGTTTTCAAAGTTTACCAAATCGCTTATGATTGAATTTATGCGTTCGCACTATTACGACCCCTACTTGGCACAATACATAACCCCAAAAAAGGAGTTTAAAGTGAAACTTGACGATGCGGATAAAGAATTTGTATTTGACGAGACTTCAGCTGATCTCAATAAGTTTGATAAATTAATTGATGAGGTTGAGCCTGGGGCCTTGCGGTTGCCAGTACTCATTAAAAAGTATATCAAACAAAATGCACGTGTGGCTTCCTTTAATGTAGACCCGCTTTTTAACAATGCCATAGACGGCTTGATGTATATCAAAATCAAAGACATTCCGTCGAGTACAGTTAAGCCAGTTTTGGAAGAATTTCAGGCTTCTCTGGAACAAAAAACCTATGACAACAAATAAGTCACTACGAAGTTTTTACAATACGCCTTTATTTCGTCTCTTGTTGCAGCGAAAGCAGCGCGTATTTCATCTTCGTTTTCCGATACAAGCTTAGAAGGATCTGAAAAATTATGATGCCAGCGTTGTGCTTTTTCACTTGGGATATACGGGCAGTTTTCTTGCGCGTGATCACAAACAGTTATGATATGATCAAAGGATATTTCCGCATATTCGTCTACGTGGTTTGATGTGTTTTCGCTGATGTCAATACCCGCCTCTTGCATGATGCTAACGGCTCGGGGATTTAATCCGTGGGTTTCGATACCTGCGCTGTAAACCGACACGTTTTTACCGCCAAAAAACTGCATAAAACCGTGTGCCATTTGGCTTCGACACGAATTTCCGGTACAGAGAATTAAAATCTTTTTCATAGGCTACGAAGTAACAGCTATTAAAACGATTAAAGGTTTTCTCTAAGTTAAATTAACTTAAAAAATGACCCTTATCCATCAACTGTTTGATTTTGGACAGGATTACTTCGCTTAATCGCAGATGGCTTTGTGTGGTCCATCCCGCTACGTGCGGTGAGAGAATAACCCGATTACTCGCTGTCAAAAACTGCCAATCGTCAGATTGCTCAATAGTTAAATCAAAAGCAGCAGTTTCTATATCAAGCACATCCAAACACGCCCCTTTGATTTTGTTGGCTTTGATTCCATTGACGAGATGCTCGATAACCACTTGGTTTCCACGGGCGGTATTGATAAGCCAAAATGACTTTTTCATATTGCCGATAAATACATGGTCAACGTATTGTTGTGTACTTTTATTTAAAGGGAGGTGAATGCTAACGACATCTGCTTGATCGTGAATTTTTTTAAGCGGTACTTGCTTGGCATATGCATCTCCCACATTATGTAGAATGTCGTGACACAAAACCGTAACGTCAAAACCAGCCAACTTACGTGCAAACTGCTTGCCGGTGTGCCCATAGCCAATAATGCCGATTGTTTTTCCACCCAATTCCTCTCCGCGATTTGCTTCCCTTTGCCACGTTCCTGCACGTACTTCTTTATTGCCTTGCGGCAATTTGTTCAGCAGGCTTAACAGCATGCCCATCGCATGTTCGCCCACAGCAGGGCTATTGCCTTCTGGAGCCGCCAATACCGCAATGCCCATTGCTGCTGCTGCGTTGACATCAATATTTTCTAAGCCTGAACCCACACGAGCAATAAACTTCAAGTTTTTGGCTTGTTGTAAAAAGGGCTTGTCAATGGGGAACCGACTCCTAATTACCAAACCGTGGTACTGCGCAATGTCTTGTGCAACAACTTCTTTTGATGACTGGGTATCTACACTATTTTCAAACCCCAAAACGGCCAATTGCTCTACGAGAATGGGGTGGTTTTCGTCTAGGTGTAAAATGCGCATCATGCTAAAAGCCTAAAATGACTTTGGCAATATAAAAGAATAGGAAAATGCCAAAAATATCGTTGCTTGTTGTGATAAAAGGTCCCGTGGCTATGGCAGGATCAATATTGTTGCGGTCTAGAATGATGGGTACAAAAGTGCCAACAAGTGCAGAAACCACAATTACACATAGCATGGACAAGGCAATGGTAAGGCTAACGGAAGTTTCAAGCCCAGTGAAATAACCGAATACCAATAAGAGTGTGCTTAAGGCAATTCCGTTGATAAGGCTAAGCCCCACTTCTTTCATCAACCGATTAAACAGGCTTCCTTTTACAATATCATTTGCCAAACCTTGAACAATAATAGCAGATGACTGAACTCCGACATTTCCTGCCATTGCCGCAATAAGCGGCGTAAAGAAGAAAAGTGTTTTATAGGATGGATGTTGCATTACTTGCTCAAAGCCTTCCAAAATAAACACACTGCCCAAGCCACCAAAAAGACCTAAAATTAACCAAGGCAAACGCGCACGTGTAAGCTCTACGATGCTGTCGTCAGCTTCTACGTCAGAGGCAATACCAGCAGCCAACTGGTAGTCTTTGTCTGCCTCTTCTTTGATAAAATCTACAATATCATCAATCGTAATTCTTCCTAGTAATTTCTTTTCGTCATCGACAACGGGAACCGCCTCCAAATCGTATTTAGCCATAAGCTTTGCTACTTCTTCGCCTTGTTCGCTAATGCTGACATAATCAACCTTAGGGATATAAACGCTTTTGACTTTGGCCTTGTCGTTTGCAGTAAGTAAGTCTTTGAGCGATAACCGGCCTATCAGTTTGTTTTCATCGTCAACTACATATATAGAATGTACTCTTTTGACTTCTGAGGCCTGTGTTCGCATTTCACGCACACATTTGGTAACCGTCCAGTTCTCATTGACTTTGACCAATTCTTTTGCCATCAAACCACCTGCCGAGTCTTCGTCATAGGCAAGTAGTTCTTGAATGTCTTGCGCCCGCCCGTCGTCTTCTATTTGCGCAATTACCGCGGCTTGTCTCGCTTCGGGGAGTTCTGCAATCAAATCCACCGCATCATCAGAATCCAACTCCTCTACTTCTTCGGCAATTTCCTTAACCGAGAGCAATTCAAGGATGGATTCTCGAATGTCTTCGTCAACTTCTGTTAGTACGTCTGAAGTTTTTTCAGAATCGAGCAGTTTAATTAAATAAATACCCTCATCAATGGAGAGTTCGTCAACGATTTCGGCTAAATCGGCATAGTGGTATTCATCAGCACGTTTTTTTAGTGCATTGGCATTGCGCTGCTCAATGTCGCTTTTGAATTGCGATAGGATTTCGTCATTGAGTTGAAAGGGTGTCATCAGCTATTTTTTGAGTTAACAATATAAATTCCGATACACCCAAGCGCTCTGGGCGTTCATCAAAGATACTATCTTCTTTTAAACTAGCCGAAAGCCCAAAGGATTTTAGGCTATTTCGCAAGGTTTTTCGACGTTGTTGAAAAGCTGTTTTGACAACGCTAAAAAAAAGGTTATCGTCACAAGGCAACGCATAGTCTGCCTTACGCTTCAGGCGCACAACAGCAGAAGCTACTTTTGGGGGTGGGTCAAAAACAAACCGAGACACGTTAAACAGGTATTCTGTCTCGAAGAAGGCTTGCGTTAACACCGATAAAATGCTATAGGCTTTACTGCCCGGTTTTTCACAGATACGCGCCGCAACTTCTTTTTGGAACATACCTGCAAATTCGGGCACCAAACGCCGCTGTTCGATTACGCGGAATAAAATTTGACTCGAAATATTGTAGGGAAAGTTTCCAATAACAGCTACCTGCGCATCAAAATGATCGGCAAGTACCATTTTTAAAAAATCACCCTCCAAGATACGGTCTTCTAATTGACTGAAATGAGATTTGAGGTAAGCTACAGATTCGGTATCGATTTCAACCACGTGTGTGGTAAATGGCTTTTCCAGTAGGTATTGCGTAAGCACGCCCATGCCGGGACCAACTTCAAGCACATGCGTATAGCCTTCTCCAGAGAGGGTATCGGCAATGTTTTGCGCAATATTTAGGTCGGTTAAAAAGTGTTGTCCGAGGTATTTTTTTGGGCGAACACTCATGCGTATGACTTCAAAAACTCCAAGCGACTGGCAAATGCCACCCAGTCTTGAGGAAATACACGATATAGTTTTTGCAACACGAGTTGATGCCCTATTTCGTTTACCCAACGCAAGTGTTCGGGCTCCGCGCAATAGAACTGCATGCTAAATGTGGTTCCTTTGATTTGTTCAACCCCATCCACAAACTCGACACGCAACAAGTCTATTTGCTGTACGTTTTTGGCAATTTCGGGTAGTAACTCCTTGTCAACATGTGTTGCCCAATCTTTTTCAATATTGGGCTCAACGATAAAGGTGATGTTGTAAATCTGCATATCAATTGATGATGTCAAAACCCGTGTAGGGTACAAGTGCTTTTGGTATGTGTATGCCATCAGATTTTTGATGGTTTTCCAACAGTCCTGCTACTACACGCGGTAGCGCAAGCGCACTTCCGTTGAGCGTATGCGCCAGTTGTTTTTTGCCGTCTTTCCCTTTGTAGCGTAGTTTTAATCTATTGGCTTGGAAGGATTCAAAATTGGAAACAGAGCTCACCTCTAGCCAGCGATTTTGGGCGGTAGAAAACACCTCAAAATCATAGGTTAGGGCAGCGGTAAATCCAAGGTCGCCCCCACAAAGGCGCAGTATACGGTAAGGCAAATCCAAGGAAGATAGCAGCTTTCCCACATGGTCTACCATTTCGTCCAAAGCCGCATAAGACTCTTCAGGATGCGAAATGCGAACCACTTCCACTTTGTCAAACTGGTGCAGACGATTGAGCCCGCGAACATGAGCGCCATAGCTCCCCGCTTCACGTCGAAAACAGGGGGTATAGGCTGTGAGTTTGACAGGCAACTCATCTTCTTGAATCAGGCTGTCGCGGTATAGGTTTGTGACGGGCACCTCTGCAGTTGGAATTAGATATAAGTCATCTTCGGTGACATGATACATTTGCCCCTCCTTATCTGGCAATTGCCCAGTACCTAACCCAGATGCTTCATTTACCAAATGCGGTACTTGTACCTCGCCATAGCCAGCAGCGGTATTAAAGTCTAGGAAATAATTGATTAGTGCACGCTGTAGTTTAGCACCTTTTCCGGTATAAACGGGAAATCCAGCACCTGTGATTTTTGCGCCCAATTCAAAGTCGATGAGCTTGTATTTTTTCGCCAATTCCCAATGCGGCAATGCGTTGTCGTCTAAGCTTGGGATCTTTCCTTTTTGAAAAACTTCTTCGTTGTCTTCATCAGCATTACCACTCGGAACACTAGGGTGTGGAATGTTGGGCAGTTGATAGAGTACTTCTTGTAACTGGCTTGAGACTTCTTGAAGTTTGTCTTGAAGTTCTTTTGAACGGGCCTTTAAGGCAGCAGATTCTTGTTTTTTGGCAGCAGCCTCTTCACCAGCACCTTGTTTGAACAACTGGCCAATTTCTTTGGCAATAGTATTGGCTTGCGCGAGGGTTTGGTCAAGCGTTGCTTGCGTAGCACGGCGTTCTTCGTCTAAGGACAGCAAGACCTTCAATTGCGGCGCTGCGTCAATATTGCGTTTTTGCAACCCAGCCACCACTTGGTCAAAATGTTCACGAACGTGTGCAGGAATCAGCATAATCGTATTTTTTACAAAGGTAAAGTTTTGTAGGCAGTCAGAATAAAATCCTTGTCTTTTTCCAACTGTTCTTGTAAGTCTGCCATAGAATCAAATCTAACTTCGCCTCTAACGCGGTCTAGCAAAGCCACTTGAATCCTTTGGCCATACAAGTTGCCCGACCAATCGATAACATGCACCTCTATGCTCTGTTGTTGGCCGTTTACCGTGGGATTTATGCCGATATTCATCATGCCCAAATACCATTTGTTTTCTATATTCACTTGTGCAGCGTAAACGCCTTTTTTTGGGATGATTTTGTCTGTATTGTCCACCAAGATATTTGCTGTTGGGAACCCAATGGTTCTCCCTTTTTCTTGCCCTTTGACAACAATACCTGTAAGGGTAAAGGGGTGACCTAAATAGGCGTTTGCAGTTGCGATATCACCCGCTGACAAAGCCGCCCTAATTTTAGTTGAGCTAATGGAAATATTATCCAATTGCTGCGCACTGATTTGGGTAACGCCAAAATCGTAGATATTCCCAAAATGTTCGAGATCATCTACGGCAGCGGCCCTGTTTTTTCCAAACCGGTGGTTGTGGCCAATAACAATTTCTTTGGTGTTGAGCATGTTCAGAAGCATGGCTTCAACATATGCTGCGGCACTCAATTGTGAAAAGCTTTTTGTGAATGGATGCACCACCACGTGATCTAGACCTAGACGCGCTAGTGTAGAAGCACGCTCTTCTAATGTTTGAATGAGTGGCATGGGCGCATTGGGTTGAAGTACTTTCCTTGGATGCGGATCAAAAGTCAACAATACAGCTGCAAGCCCTGATTTTTTTGCCCTTTCCACCACTTGTGTTATGATTTCTTGATGCCCCAAGTGTACGCCGTCAAACGTTCCCACGGTAACGATGGTCTTTTTTGAAGTTGAAAACGTGGCGCTATCTCTAATTATGCTCATGCGGGGTCTAGGGCATTTCCATTAAACGAATTCATGGCATTTGATGCACCATCCCCTACAAAAGACAAACTTGCTTGCGCTGCTTTGTCTACACCAAAGGGGAGTAGTTTTGCCTCATCTGCGGCCCAGGGCTGCAAAACAAAATCAACCTGCCTGCCCCTGCCAAAAGCCGAGCCAATCCCAAAACGCAGTCTTGCATAGGCTGTTGTATTTAATTGGTCGCAGATATCTTGTAGGCCGTTGTGCCCCCCAGCAGATCCTTTTTGTCGCATTCTCAGGGTTCCGAAGTCTAAGTGGATATCGTCTGTGATGACCAATACATTTTTTAGGGGAATGTTTTTTTGTTTCAACCAGTAGCGTACGGCCTTGCCGCTTCTGTTCATAAAGGTACTTGGCTTTAATAAGTAAACTGTTTTTCCTTTATACTTGAAATGCGCTAGATCGCCCAAGCGCAGGGTTTCGAAACCAACTTCCTTTTGTTTGGCTACTTCGTCAAGTACCTCAAAACCGATGTTGTGTCGGGTACCGCTGTATTCGGAACCTATGTTGCCCAAACCAACAAGTAAGAAAGATTTCATAGCCGTTTCATTTTTTTTGGCTGATGAAAAAAAAGGAATGCGAAGTTTCATCAGTGTAAAAATAAAAAAAGCATCCCAGTGTTTCGTAAGATGCTTTTAAAAAATTGATATATCGATCTATTCTTCAGCAGCAGCGCCTCCTTCGGTAGCTCCCTCAGTAGTTCCTTCAGCACCTTCTTCTGCTCCTTCAACACCTTCTTCATCACCTTCCAGTTCATCTTCAATTTGAAGCGATACTCTAGATGTACGTACTTGACATACAACAGTATTGTCTGGGTGTAAGAATTTGAATTTTTTCTCAGCTACTTCTGTAACATACAGCTTGTCTCCAAGTTCAAGTTCAGAAATATCCGCTTCGATAGTGTCTGGCAAATTGGCTGGTAAAGCACGCACTCTAAGCTTACGCTTGTTACGACTTAACACCCCACCAGAGTCAAGCACACCTGGCGCTGCTCCTTTGATTACAACAGGAATATCCATAGAAACTTCCTTGTCCTCAAATAATTGATAAAAGTCAACATGTAGAATTTTATCAGAAACAGGGTGAAACTGAATGTCCTGCAAAATGGCATTAAACGTTCCGTTATCGCCTAGGTCGATAACCACCGTATGCGCATTAGGAGTATATACAAGCTTGGCAAACGCTCTTTCGTCTGCAGCAAAGTGCACTGGCGCTTCCCCTCCGTATAATACGCAAGGAACCTCTCCAGCATTACGTAGGGCTTTGGTAGCTACCTTGCCCACGCTTTCTCTTTTAGATCCGTTGATGGTAATTGATTTCATATTTAGTGTTTATTACATGATAAATTTGCTTGAGATAGACTCGTTATGATGTACGTTATACATCACTTCAGCAAATAATTGAGCACAGCTCAATACTTTAATTTTTTTACTCGTTTTCGCAAGGGGTATAGAGTCCGTTACGATAAGTTCAGATAATTGTGACGCCTCAACACGTTCGTAGGCTTCGCCAGAAAGTAGCGGGTGTGTACAGACTGCGCGTACGCTCTCAGCGCCGCGTTCCACCATAAGGTCAGCCGCACGCGTTAGCGTTCCTGCCGTATCCACCATATCGTCTACTAACACAACGTTTTTTCCTTTGACATCTCCAATGAGTTCCATGTGAGAAATGATGTTGGCTTTTTTGCGCTGTTTGTAACAGATAACAACATCACTCTCCAAAAACCTCGAATAGGCATATGCTCGTTTTGAGCCGCCCATGTCGGGTGAGGCTATGGTAAGGTTGTCAAGATGTAATGACTTGATGTATGGCAAAAACAACGAAGATGCAAATAAATGGTCTACGGGTTTTTCAAAGAACCCTTGAATTTGATCGGCGTGCAAATCCATGGTGATGATGCGTGTAGCACCAGCTGTTTCCAGCAACTTGGCTACTAATTTAGCACCTATCGGAACCCTTGGCTTGTCTTTGCGGTCTTGTCTTGCCCAACCAAAATAAGGCATCACGGCAGTAATATGTCGCGCAGAAGCACGTTTTGCCGCATCTAACATCAGTAACATTTCCATCAAATTGTCCGAAGTGGGATTGGTGGAACCTATGATAAATATACGTGAACCACGCACCGTTTCTTCGAAAGAAGGTTGGTATTCTCCGTCGCTATATCGGGTAAATAAAACGTTACCCATAGGCATGCCGTACTGCTTGGCAATTTCCTCAGCAAGAGCCTTTGTTTGCGAGCACGCAAATATCTTCGATTCGATGGTTGTTTTTCCCATAGTTTTTTATGCGGGCTGCAAATGTAGGAATTTATTTGAGGCTGTATAAACGCTTAACTGTTTTTTCTTGGCAAGCATTAAAAATATTGGCTACATTTGCCGTCCATTTGTTTTTTGAAAGCGAAAAGTATTAGAAATCAGCTGTTGGCAATCAGCAATTGCGCAGCATCAGAAACCAAATGAAATAATGCCTCGGTGGCGGAATTGGTAGACGCGCCGGATTCAAAATCCGGTTCTGCATGGAGTGTGGGTTCGATTCCCACCCGAGGTACAATTATCCTCAAGAATGATTTTTTGTTTTTGGGGATAATTTTTTATATTCATGTAGCATACTTTTTTAATCAATATTTTACAAAAATGTTTCAAGTATCTAATATGATAAAAATTGAAAAAAGTGCACATATGGTATGGGCACTAATTTCTTCACCTGGACACTTGAATCAATTTCATCCTTTTTGTGAGCAAAATAAAGTATTAGAATCTAAAAATGATGTTATTTTAAAAGACCAATTAAATTATTTAAATGGTCTGATTTATTACAGAACCTTTACCGACTGGAATCCAATGATTGGATATAGTATTAAAATTGG
The DNA here is from genome assembly GCA_002862705.1 of Flavobacteriaceae bacterium. Lineage (GTDB taxonomy): Bacteria > Bacteroidota > Bacteroidia > Flavobacteriales > Flavobacteriaceae > UBA7446. The sequence goes on along the minus strand of PKDU01000012.1, from coordinate 220 downwards.
TAGTAAAAACGGAAAAGAATCAGATGTTAAATGGCAAATAATTGACAAGGGTGCAATTTCATATGTAAAAATCACAGTTAAGCCCTATACAAGTAATAAAATACCTAAATTATTTTATCCAATCTTTCATTACGCAGTCATCAGGCCAAAACTCAAATCATATTTAAAGTCAGTTCTCAGAGGCCTTCAATATTATTTGACTCATAAAAAGCCCGTTCCA
>PKDU01000042.1 GCA_002862705.1 Flavobacteriaceae bacterium | reverse complement strand
AGCAAAACCAATTTCATTTGCGCCTTCAATTTCCCAATTATTATTTTTTGGATCGCTCGATGCATACAACCCTCTTCCCGTGCCCACATAATAAATGTCTTCATTTGGCAATGCTGCGATTGCAGCTGATCGAATTGAATGTGCACTTAAGTTTTTTTCTACCAAAGACCATGTTGGGGTGTTGGAAGTTGCATCTTCTGTAATAAAAATATTGTTAATGCCGTAGTTTCCATAAACAGCCAAAACAATATCGGGATTTGTCGGATGAATTGCTAGCCCACTAACAATGGTTCCGACAGCGGTGGATGCCTGCGGCGGAGTTATATTAACTGCATTGCTAACTGCTGTGGCATTTTTAGGATCATCAAGTCTGTATATCCCGCCGGAATCACTGCCAATTAATAGATAACTTGACGCTGCATCATAAACGCCTCTCGTGGTTGCAAAGGTCTTTAGAAATTCGCCACTTGTCAAAGCGCCTAAATTATCCCAAGTAAGCGTAGTTACGTTTTCTGCGTCATTCGTTTTATATAGTGTGGATTCACCAGCATAATAAAGTTGTTCTGTATTGTCTGGGTCTAAATAAAAGTACGTCACAAATTGACTATCGGAGTTATTAGGGGTTAACTCTCTAAAAGACGGGTAACTAGTTATAAAATTACCATTTTGACTTCCGTAGTAAAGTTGAAGAGAGTTGTTGTTTTCACCCCTTCGGGCAACACCAACGGCAACACCATCCCCTCCATAATAGTGATTCATAGTGGTGTTGTCTGCTAAACCCACGTCTGTTCCGCCATATTTTGTCCCATTATCCTGCGCCCCACCCATAACAAAATTACTTCCTGTCGTTGGGTCCATTGCAATGTGGTAGAATTGGTAGGTTATGTAATTGTTGTTTAGATTTTGCCAAGCCACTTGATCTACATTAATATCTGTGGTCTTATGGACGCCTCCATCTGTCCCAGAAAAAAGAATGTTTGCATTGTTTGGATCATAGACTAGGGCATGGATGTCAGGGTGATGTTTCACTCCGCCAACAGCGTAAGTCCCATAACTTGTGTTACTCGTATAGCCTCCTATTCTAGTAAATGTTGCATCATTGACAAGGTTTTCTATTTTATAGACATTTGTGCCTCCGATGGTAACAAAGTTTTCATCATCTGGTTTTACACTCACTACCAAATCATATCCGCCCTGAATTGCAAAGGGGTCATTTCCTTTTAAATCTCCGTCTGGTTCATCTGGTAACTTAGATGTATAGTCCGTCCACACTTCCGTTGAGGCATCATACTTCCAAAAATCTGCCTCAATACTTTCTTCGTCGCCATTGTTGAATAGCGCATAAATGATGTTTTCGTTTGATGGTGCTGCTCCAAGAACAATCCTGCCAGTAGACTCCCAACCAACTGTTGTGGTGTTTTGCGCTATTCTGTTCCATGCACCATTTCCTGTAGGAGACGTCCAAACACCATTCCCACTGTCGCGTCCATCAAAGGCAGCATAGACCCTCCCATCACTATTAACCAAAACATCTGTGATATAAGAGTTGTTGTTATCTTGTCTAAGTTCTGCAGTCAGTGCTGCGCCGTCAAACCTGTATATTGTTGCAGCTGCAGCAATGAATAAATCTCCAGTTGTAGGGCTTACCTCAATTGCAGATATAAAATCTAAATACGAATCAAATGAAGTGTAATTAGAGTCCGTTTCTGGAATTTGATTCCATGTTAGGCCGCTATCTGTGGATTTCCATATCCCATTTCCTAAATAATTAAAGCCACCCAGGGTAGCGCTGTTCCCTAACCTTTCGCCTGTTCCGTAATACCAAATATTTTGAAATCCAGGTCTTGGGTCTTGAGCGATTGCAGTAACGTTGTGGATTTCGTCATTTGCAGATACTTTTACCCAACTGCTTCCTCCATTAGTTGTCCTAAATACGCCGCTACTAACACCTCCTGCAATAATGGTATTACTGGTTGGGTCGCTTATATCAACAACCAAATCCCTTGTTCTTCCACCAAGATTTGATGGACCCCTTGAGGAGTATACGCTTGAACTTAGTACAGAAAAGTTATTGGTCCTATTGGGTCGGTAACTGAATTGTTTTTTCCTTGCTGATACGGCATTGTTAAGTTCTGCGTTCTTTTCTTCCTGAGGTATCAACCCTGTCAACGGGTTTTTTTGAATGTCATACTCATGTTTAAGCCGCTCCTCGGTAAACAGCTGTCTTTCAGCTGCGGTTTTCTTTTCTTTTCTTTCAGTTTTATCTGAAAATATTATTGGCTTCTTCAGTGATTGTACCACTTGATACTTTATAACCACCAGGGTTATAATCAACAAAAAAGTAATGGAAAGGAATTTTTTCATTTTTGAATATAAACAAAAAAAACATGTAAAAGCTAAAAATCCGGTTCTCTGTAGCCTCGCCAGGAATCGAACCTGGATCTAAAGTTTAGGAAACTTCTATTCTATCCGTTGAACTACGAGGCTAATTGAATAAGGCTAAATGCGCCAAAGAAGAAAAACTGCACCAAGACCAAGTGAAATGAAAAAACACGATCCTTAAGTTTTACTTGTGTTTGATAAACCCACTGAATGGGAAAGGCAACCAAAAACCATCCGATATAGTTAGACAAAGGAGCCGTAACATCCGCAAATTCCCAAAAATCAAACTTTGGGGCTACAGGCTCTATCACCAAATCGATAAGTACCATAAGAAATGCGCCAAATGCAGCCGCTTTAATAGCAGATGTGTCAAAAAATATTGCAGCCACAGCACCTGTTATAAAGGTTAGCATAACCCAGTTGGCCCCTATAAGTAAAGGCACGCCGCCTACTTTTAAACCCAGATTGTTGCCATAGGCATACTCCCCAAAAATAAGCCCGTAATTGACGCCCAAAAACTCGACAGCAAAACCCACAATAAAAGCAAAACCCGCAGCCAAAGCCACGCCTTTGTCCATTTGTGGTTGGTTGACAAATAGCATGATAAAGGTTACAAATAGGTTTATCGGCGTCGTCTCTAAAAACAACTCCCGATCAATAAAAAGAATTCCAAAAAGGCCTGAAATATGAAACAGCCAAATAAGGCCAACCGATATTTTGGTAGTGTTTGTCACTGGAATTAGGTAATCTTTCATGGCGTTGGAATTAAATCGCTTACAATCTTTGCCGACAACAAACATAGGGGAATCCCTCCTCCTGGATGTACACTACCTCCACAAAAATACATGTTTGAAATTTCACGAGAAAAATTGGGGTGCCGCAAAAAAGCAGCCATTTTATCATTTGACGAGGCACCATAGAGGGCACCCAAGTAAGATTGCGTACGCTGCGCTATTATTTCTGGTGTCATCACCCACTCTTCTTCAATTAGTGGGGCAATATCGGTGTCGAGGTTACGGTTTAGTTTGGCAATTACCCATGCGCGTAACTGTTGCGTCATAGCAGTCCAGTCTTGCCCTGTGTTGTGGGGCGCATTGATCATCACAAACCAGTTTTCTTTACCTACTGGGGCATCGGCAGGAACGTCTTTTGACGTAATGTTTACGTAAACAGTCGGGTCTTGATAAAGCGTTTTGGTTTTGAATATGGCATCAAACTCTTGCTTATAAGCATCAGAAAAAAAGATGTTGTGTAAGTCGAGTTGTGGAAAGGATTTCGAGATACCCCAATAAAAAATAACCGCAGAACTTGAGCGCTCTTGTGAAAGGGTTTTTTCGGGTTGTTTTTGGTTTGGAAGTAGCTTCCTGTACGTAGGTACGATGTCCATGTTAGATACCACCAAATCAGCAGCGTGCGTTTCCTCCTTTACTCGAACGCCAACTGCCTTTTTGTTTTCAATCAGGATTTCAGTCACAGGACTGCTTAAATGAAAGCTAACACCCATGCGTTTGGCAAGTGCATATAACGAAGCACTGATATCGCCCATTCCCTTTTTGGGAATATAGGTGCCATAATGCTGTTCCAGATGCTGCACCAAGGTCATCATGCCGGGTGTTTTATACGGGTTTGAACCGTTATAGGTAGCAAAGCGATTGTAGAATTGCACCAAATGGGGTTCTTTGAGTTGAGCCGTATTCACACGGTTTAGGGAAGTATCTATTTCAAATGAGAAATAATTGGCAATTCCTATGAGTGTATCCTTGCGCAAAAAGGTTTGCCACTTGTGTAAGGAGTGCTCCAAAAACAACCTGCGGGTGCGGTCAAATTTCTTTTTTGCTTTTGACAAATAACGCTTAAGTGTAGCGGCAGGAACCGCTAGTTTATCTTCCACTTCCTTCACAAAACGATCTGTATCGCCATAGGCGGTGAGACGTTTGCCGTCTTCCCAAAAATAGCGGCATGCCACTTCTTTTCGCGAATACTGAAAAACATCAGCTGGCTTTTCCTCGCATAGTTCAAATAGGGCATCTACAAACTGGGGCATAGTAAATAACGATGGGCCTGCATCAAAGCGATACTCCCCAAGATTAAAGGTGGATAGCTTTCCGCCCACATAGTCATTGGATTCAAAAACCTCAACGGCATAGCCTTTTTTGGCCAAACGGATGGCTGTTGCCAATCCGCCAACGCCAGCACCAATAACAATTGCTTTAGTCATCTTTTAAATGCAATGGACGCACGGCAAAGCGTGCAAATAAATCTTCTTTATACCAATTTCGTTTGCGTGTTTTTTTAACAATCGCAGCATGGTGGGTGCTTTTGTAGGCAAAGTCTTTTACTTCTTCCAAACTATTCCACAAACTAAAGGTAGCCTGTTGTATTAGGGGCCACTCACCAACCCCTTTGTACCACAACACCCCTTTGGCGTTTTGTATGGCTTTTGAAGCCGCAGGTACTTCCCACCAAAATTCCAGCAAGCGGCTCGGCCTAAGCGTAGCTCTGGTGATGATGCCTATTTTTTCGTCATCATGCAAGTCCCTTTTTTCAGCTGTAAATGGGTTTGATTTTCCCCAAAGACCGTGACTTTGGAGGGTGTGCAGTGAAAAATGTTTTTGGGATGTTGATTTGGACACATGGGTTTTCATTAGCGCACTTGATTCCAAAAAAGCTGTGGCCGCTGCTTTAGACTCCCAAACGGTAAGCAGTGCATAGGTCGAAAAGTCGGGCCATAGGCTAAAGCCCAAACCTGCACCTGTACCAAGGGTTCTGAAAAACTGTATTCCTGGTTGCTGTCGTAATTGTGGGATGGCACGTTGCATTTGGGTGAATGCCCAAAACTTGTTTTTATCGTAAGAAAAAAAGCTTAACACGACTTGTTGTACCATGTGTTAAAGATAGTACTTCTGTTAAATCTTATAATAACACTTCCTTAACATTTAGCTTCAATTTATGTCACATTATAAAAGCACATTTGTAAAAACACTAATTAATATGAAAAATTTAACATTAATTTTTGCTGCACTACTAAGCGTAGCGTTGCTACAAGCACAAGAAGAAAAAAAAGATTCTATAGTTGTTACTGCACTTGAGGAAGTGGTAGTTGATGGATACTTTGGAGGGTTATCCAAAGCATTAAAGCAACAAAAGAACAACCTTAACATTACCAATGTTGTTACTGCTGACCAAGCAGGTAAATACCCAGATGACAATGTCGGGGAAGCACTTCGTCGAATATCTGGTATAAGTGTTCAAAACGACCAAGGTGAAGCGCGTAATATCGTAATGCGTGGTTTTGGTACTCAGTTAAACTCTGTTACATTAAACGGCGATCGTTTGCCTTCTGCTGAGGGAGACAACCGTAACATCCAGCTTGACCTTATTCCAACCAACATGATTGAGGCAATTGTTGTTAAAAAATCTTTAACACCTGACATGGAGGGAGATGCTATTGGTGGTTCTGTAAACTTAATTACACGTTCTAACCCGAACGATTTCCGTGCTTCTGCAACTATCTCTGGTGGGGGTAACCCAATTCGTAGTGGTGGTTACAACGCAAACTATGCTTTGGTTATTGCCGACAAGCTATCTGATAAATGGAGCTACACTCTCAGTTCTACCATTCAAACTCGTGATTATGGATCTGATAACATTGAATTTGCTTGGAACGACCCGGCTGACTGGACTGACAATGAGTCATATGAAATAGAGGAAATGGATATTCGTCGCTACGATGTAAAGCGTACACGTCGTTCAGTTTCATTAAACTTAGATTACAACATCGATGAGAACAACTATTTGTATTTTAAGTCTATCTACAACCATAGAGACGACTGGGAAAACCGTTTCCGTTGGAGAGCTTTTTATGAGGAAGACGATGGCGATCTTTTATTTACTATAAGAAAGCAAACTAAAGGGGGTATCGATAACGAAGAAAACGATGCGCGGCGATTAGAAGATCAACGCCTTGAAAAGTATAGTTTCGGAGGTGAACATAAAGCAGGAAGCTTAATGATTGATTGGAAATTTTCTACAGCAAAAGCAAGTGAGCACCGCCCAGATGAGCGGTATACACGCTATCAATTTGAATCTAATGTTAATGATACAACTTCGCCTGTTGCTCCTGGTAGTTCGCCATGGGATATATCAAATATCGAGCGTCCATACCCAAATTTTGTTAACAATGAATGGAATAATGACGAAAATTATAGATACCGCTGGACACAAGACGCACAAAAATATACAGATGAAAACAACACTCAATTCAAAATAAATTTTGAGCTGCCATACGCTGAAAGCTCAAAATTAAAATTCGGTGCCGCGTACAAAGATCAATCTAAAATGCGTGATGATATTTGGTTTGAATATGACAATGATCTAGGACGCTTAAACACTGTTCCTACATTTGATGCAACTATTGATAGTTATGAGCCAGGAAGCAAATACGTCTTAGGAAATTTCATGGATGCACGTTACTTAGGGAGACTTACCCTTGGAGGTGCAGATGGAGCTGATTTTGAAGAGTACGTTATGGACGAATTTGCTGGTGCAAACTACAACGCAGATGAAACCATTACTGCTGGTTATATCATGACAACCAACAATCTTGGGCCAAAAACAATTCTTGTGGCAGGTTTTAGAGTAGAAAAAACAGATATAAAATATATTGGACAAATATTTGATGAGGACTTACACGAAACACCAGATGACATAGCAGAAACTACGGGTGAAAAAGATTACACGAATTTTCTTCCAAGTCTAAACATCAGACATAATTTCTCTGACAGTTTTAATGTAACGGTAGCCTATTCTAAATCTCTAGCTCGCCCTGACTACTTTGATCTTGTTCCATTTGAATATGTTGAAAATGATAGTGAAAGAATTGAAATTGGTAATTCAAATCTTGAGGCTACAACTTCAAACAATTTTGATATTATGGCAGAAAAGTATGTGGGTAATACAGGAATCCTATCTGGAGGTTTGTTCTATAAATCGTTAGATAATTGGATTTATACCTTTAGGGATTCTGATTTTACTTACAACGGCACAACTTATGAAAGATTTACACAAAGAAGAAATGGTTCTGAAGCAAGTGTTTTTGGATTTGAATTAGCTGCTCAAACACAATTGTTGGATAACCTAAACCTTGCAGCAAATTATACGTTTACAGACTCATCTACAGATAATATACTAGAAGGAAGAAGTGATGTGCCGCTTGCTGGTGCTGTTGAGAATATGTATAATCTTTCTTTAGCTTATGAAACGAATAAGATTTTTGCAAGAATTTCTTACAACTACGCCGGCGAGCAGCTTGATGAGTTAGGTGGTGACACTTGGGAAGATCGTTATTATGACGAGCAAAAGTTCTTGGACCTTAACGCCTCGTACAACCTTACGGATAAAATTCGTTTATTTGCAGAGGCTAAAAACCTAACTAATCAACCATTGCGTTACTACCAAGGGAGCAAAGAAAAAACCATGCAACTTGAGTATTACCAAATTAGCTGGAATTTAGGTCTTAAAATAGATTTATAATGAAATATATCAACGGAATCTTCACTCTTTTTGTGGGTTTCGCGGTACTAGGACAAGAGCGGACTTCGGTTCGCTCTTTTGCTTTTCCCCAAGTTGAAGCCACCCTCGAAACCGAAGCCGTTGTATCTTATGACGATGCCGCAGACGACATCTGTATTTGGGAAAACCCCAACGACGCTACAGCATCTATTGTGGTGGCAACAGATAAAAAATATGGGCTTATCACCTACAACCTGCAAGGAAAAAAATTACACCAATATCCAGTGGGCAGACCCAATAATGTGGCGCTTTTTTTGCCAAACAACATGCTCAAAAATGACCTGCCACTGATTTGTGCATCTAATCGCACAAGAGAGACCATAACTTTTGCATTTCTTAACCCAGATGGAACACTGACACACATTCAAGACATTAAAGTGCCTTTGAAAGAAGTCTATGGCATTACCACCTATCTTGGCGAACAGCCTTATATTATTATCAGTACAAAGAGGGGAAAGGTATGGCAGTATCAAGTGGGGCTTAAAGAAAATAAGGCGCAAATTGCATTGGTCCGCAAGCTAAAATTTGGCAAAACCGTCGAAGGACTTGTGGTTGACCCAACCAATAAAAAATTATATGTCGCTGAGGAAGAGCGCGGGCTGTGGCAGTTAAACGCATTGCCTTGGCAAGCGGCTGAAAAAACCATGATTTTAAAGGTAGATAAAGATAAACTAAAAGCTGACTTTGAAGGGCTTGCCCTTCGTGAAAACAAAGACGGCAGCGGATGGATTGTCATGTCTGTACAAGGATCAAATGCCTATGCATTTATTGATCGGGTAACGCTAGAACTCGTAACGATTATTCAAATCAAAGATGGTGTTGTTGACGGCGTGCAAGAAACTGACGGACTTGAAGTTTCTAGTCTAAAAACACCAACATTCCCTAATGGACTACTCATTGTACAAGACGGCGAAAACGGTAACAAACCGCAAAATTTTAAATACGTAAATTGGACGCATATTCAAACGCACTTAATTCCATGAGAATACTTCTTTTTTTTTTAGCCTTTAGCACGCTCATTGGCTGCCAATCAGCAAACAATTCTAGTAACGAAGAACCTATCGTTAAGACTGTAGAAAAATACAATCTGCCTGATATCCTCGAAGAGACTTCGGGGCTTGCCATGCTCAATGACACCCTTTGGACCCTAAACGATTCTGGAAACGAAGCTGCGCTTTACGCCATAAGCACCAAAGGAGCACTCCTAGACAAAAGAGATACCTCCAAAACCAACATTGACTGGGAAGACATGACAATTGTCAACGGCAACATGCTTGTAGCTGATATGGGAAATAATTTCGGAACCCGAAAAAACCTACACCTCTTAGAAATAGACTTAAGTAATGGGGGTGCTACTACTTTAGATTCCATTCCCTTTCATTATCCAGAGCAAGATAATTTTGACTTTCAGCAGGCCACTCACTTTGATGCGGAAGGCATTGTCGTTGTCGAAAATAAAATAGTGGTTTTTACCAAAAATCGGAGTACGCTTACCTCCGAGGTTTATGTGATTTCGCCTTCAGGAGGGCCTGCAACAAAAATGGGCTCTTTGGCTGTTGGATCGCTGATAACAGGGGCTGATTACCACCACGAGAGTAAAACCTTGGCATTGACAGGCTACAGAAGAGACGATAACCAGTATTTATATGTGATCGACAACTTCTCGCTCTCTGCCATAGCGGATGCCAATATCTCTCAATATGACCTTGATTTTAATGGGGCGCAAATTGAAGCAATAAGCATTATAGATGCCAAAACCTTTTGGATTACATCCGAAGAAACAAAAAATTACAAGGCTTTCTTGGCTAAGCTTACCATCGAATGAGTGCCTTTGACCTTACAAGTTATCTAAAACAAGGGGTCAAAAATGAAAAGGTAGAACTTACCCCTCTTTTAAATGGCTATGCCCCTAAAGCATTAGCTGCAAAACTTCTCCTATATATTGGAAAAGACGATGCCCATTGTTCCTTTAAAGCCGCAGATGCGTTGGGTCAACTTATAAAGGAAGATCGCATTGCTATCAACGATTATAAAACTACACTTATAAACCTACTTCAGTGTAATCCAAAAGCCCTTCCCTTTCAATTTCCCTTATTTATAGGTCAGTTGTCATTAGATCAAAAAACACTCGGAGTGGTATGGGCTACCCTATCGGATTGGGTTTCCAAAAATCACGCTTCGCGTATTTTTCGCGTGAATTGTTTACAGGCCCTATACGACCTTAAAACACCCGCACTACAGCACGACTACGACCTCATTGTGGAATCTTTATCACACATTCCTATTGCATCGCTTCAAGCAAGGATACGTATCTTAGCCAAAAAATAAGCTATGCCTAATATCGTCGCCTTTGGTGCGAGTTCAAGCCAAAACTCCATCAACCGAAAACTGGCGCACTTTGCTGCCCAGCAAGTGCCCAATGCCCATATTAATTTGTTGGATTTAAACGATTATGAAATGCCACTCTACAGCACCGATCGTGAAAAAGAAGGCATTCCCGAAAAGGCACATGCCTTTAAGGCTGCACTGCAAGCTAGTGATGGTATTATCATTTCTTTTGCTGAGCATAACGGAGCTTACACAACCGCTTTTAAAAACATCTTCGATTGGATTTCAAGACTTGAGAAACCCATTTGGTGTGGAAAACCCATGTTTCTATTGTCCACCTCAACGGGTGTGCGTGGCGGGAAAACCGTTCTAGAACTTGCGCATTTACGGCTGTCTAGAGACATGCCTAATATTCCATGTTTTGCACTGCCTTCATACAAGGAGACCTTTGATGAAGAAAAAGGAATTGTCGAAGCAACGCATCTTGCTGCTTTTAATGAAGCCTTGGAAATATTCGTTAAGCAATTATAGCAGCAGGCTCCCAGCCATCACAAGCATGATGGCATTTTCGATAAAGGTAGCTTCGGTCATGGGAAGTTTAAGCACACTCCCCAAGCAAGCACATTGAATGGCACGCTTTTTTAGCAAGGTTTTAACTACGCCTACCGTGGTGATGCCCAAAATAACAATGGTAATCCACAACACCCAGTCCGGAACAAAATCACGGATATAGCACACGCCCAAGGCAAATTCTATAAAAGGATAAATGAATCCATAGGCTGGCCATTCAGCAGCCAGTGGGTCATACATGCTAAAACTGGCTTGAAATCCCTTTATGTCCAACAGCTTAAAAAATGAAAATACCATAAAAAACATCCCCATAAAATCATGCATCATGGCTGTCATGTTCCACGCAGGCCAATGAATCAAAACAGTTGTATCAATGATAAATCCAAAAATTAGAAACAGCGGAAAGAGTTGTTTAAGCTTGGATGGTGCTTGCGCTACTGCATCATCCATAAGTGCATATTTTTTTGGCAGTGCAGCTTTAAGAGCTGCGGTTGAAACGGGTGTTTGGCCCCATATTATTAGTTGGTCTTTTTTATGATCGGCTACTGCCTTGGATACGCCTGCTATTTCAAGTGCAGCCGCAACAACAGCTGCTTCACAGCCTGTGCAGGTCATACCAAAAAGCGTAAGGGTTTGTTTTTTCATTTGGAGCGTTTTAATCCACCACCATGGGCACTTCGATCAATAAGACTTGGGTGTCTTGGTGAGCGGTAATCTCAAATGTAGCAATTTCCGTAATACCCAAGGCATCGCGTTTTCCAAGTACGTGCTCTCCAATTTCTACTTCACCCTCAATGACAAAGGCATAAACGCCGTTGCCTTCCAATTTTAGGTCGTAGTAAGTGGCGTGTTCTGCATCCAAATCAAGCATGTGAAACCAAGCGTTTTGATGAATCCAAACGCCCTGGTCGTCGGGATTAGGGGATAGAATTTGAAATGGCTCGTTTTTTTTATGAAGGCTGTCAATGGGGATTTGATCATAGCGTGGTGCTACGTCACGTTGGTTGGGAAAAATCCAAAGTTGGAGCAAACTGATTTCCCTATCTGCGTTTTTGTTGTACTCGGAATGATACACACCAGTACCTGCACTCATCACTTGTATCTCCCCTTCTTGAATCACCTCGGCATTGCCCATGCTGTCTTTGTGCTCCAAATCGCCACGCAATGGGATGGTGATGATTTCCATATTGTCGTGTGGATGGGTGCCAAAGCCCATACCGCCTTGAACGGTGTCATCGTTGAGCACACGAAGCGCACCAAACTGTATGCGCTCGGGATTGAACCAGCCTGCAAAACTAAAGCTGTGTTTGGCTTGAAGCCAACCGTGATCGGCGCTTCCTCTAGAATCGGCTGGGTGAAAGATTGTTTCCATTGCTTTTTTTTCAAAAATAGGATAATATTATTTTGCTGCTGCGAGACTCAAAAGATAGTCAATGGCCGCATTGGTATCATCTGGAAAATCAATATTTGGAACAGCAGTATCGTCTACCCAAGCGGATAATTTTGGAACAGATTGCTTGGAAAGTTTGGACAATACAGGAATGTCGAGGTCTGCCAATGCTGCAGCGTTATAGTGCTGCTCATGCTGATCGCGCATGGGAACGACCAATAGTTTTTTCTTTAAAAACAAGGCCTCAGCGGGCGTTTCAAAACCAGCGCCACACAATACGCCAGTTGCCGCTGCCATACTTGCTTGGAAGGCTGTTCCGCTGGGCGGTTGAACGGATACATTTTCCACCGAGTAGGCTTTGGTACAATGCTTTGAGAATACCTCCCATTGGGTATGAGGAATTTGGGTGAGGATTGAACAAATAAAGCTGTCCGCATAAGCGGGCAAGTAAACGGTGTAGCTGTTTTCCTTGCTCGTTTTTTGATTTCTTACTGCATCGCGTATGATGGGGAAAAAGATATGCGGGGCGTATCGCTTGAAGTGAAACCCCACACCCCTTTGGGCAGGTGCGTAATGGTTTAGAACCCAACGAATGATGGCAGGAACGCGTGGCGGCTTTGGCACCTCGCCAAGCAATGCATACTGATGGCTCATTGCAATGCAAGGCACTTTTTTTCGCTTTGATGCCCAGGCGGTTAGCGGTTCAAAGTCGTTAATAACAAGGTCGTATTGGGTCACGGGAACTTTTGCTATGTCGAGGCATAGGCGAATGGGCTTGTTTCTAAAAATGGTTTGTGACCATTGAATCCCTCCTTGCTTGCCAAAAACAAAACCAAAGCCTCTGTAATGGTATTTAACTGGAAAACCAAGGCTAATATCAGCTGCTGTGCCACTGGTAAGTACATCCACATCGGCAAATTGCCTTAGAGCAGGAACTAATTTTTGTGCACGACAAATATGCCCGTTTCCCGTGGCCTGAACTGCATATAGGATTTTCATTCAATAAAATCAGCTACTATTTTACCCGAGATTAGTGCGGGCGGAACGCCAGGGCCAGGAACGGTAAGTTGGCCCGTAAAATACAGTCCATCAACGGTTTTACTCTTCATTTTGGGTCGTAAGAATGCGGTCTGCAACAAGGTATTGGCCATCCCATAGGCATTGCCTTTATAGGAATTATAGACCACTTTAAATTCTTTGACACAAAACGATTCGTTGAATAGAATATGTGATTTTATTTCGGTGTCGGTCAACGTTTCCATGCGGTTAAGTACCACGTCAAAGTACTTTTCACGCAACTCAGGCGTGTCCTCTAGATTGGGCGCTATGGGAATTAAAATAAAGCACGCTTCTTTTCCTTTGGGCGCCATTAGTGGGTCGCTTTGCGAAGGCAGGTTGACATAAAAAAGCGGCTCGTCTGGCCATTCGGGGGTGTCGTAAATACTCCCGGCATGGGCGTCAAAATCAACATCGAAAAAGAGGTTGTGATGCGCCAGCGTATCGAGTTTTTTATCCAAGCCTATGTAGAACAACAAAGAAGAAGGCGCAAAGGTTTTTTTATCCCAATAAGCCTCGCTGTAAGCCCGCTTTTCTTTGGGCAACAGGGTTTCGGTATGATGATAGTCTGCTCCTGAAATAACGATATCAGCTTCAATTATTTTTTCCCCAGTACGAACGCCACTGGCTTTGCCATTGCGAAGTAAAATTTCATCTACGCCGTGGTCGGTGTGATAGCGTACGCCAAGCGATTTCCCCAAGCTTACCATGCCATCCACAATTTGGTACATACCGCCTTTGGGGTGCCAAGTGCCCAAGCCAAAATCGGCATAATTCATAAAGTTATAAAAGGCAGGAGTGCTTTCGGGTTTAGCCCCCAAAAACAATACGGGAAACTGCAACAAGGAGCGTAGCTTTTGATTTTTGAATTGCTTTTCCACTTGACTTCTAATATTGGTAAAAAACAAGCCCACTTTTTTGACGGTTTGTGGCGTTACCAGTTCTAATGGCGATACTCCAGGGCGATACACCAAATCCTTGACGGCTATGTCGTAATTGTTTCGTGCTTTTTCTAAAAATCGTGTAAGCTTCGCCCCGCTTCCGGCTTCGATTTCTTCAAAGCGAGCAGCAATTTTGGCAATGCTGTCCTCGACTGGAAAGACATCGTCTTTGCCAAAAACTACTTGGTAACCTGGCGCCAAACGATTGAGTGTGTAGTAGTCGGATACTTGTTTGCCGAAGTCACCAAAAAAAGATTCAAATACATCGGGCATCCAATACCACGATGGTCCCATGTCAAAAGTAAAACCGTCTTTTTTAAACTGTCGGGCGCGACCGCCTAGGGAGTCGTTTTTTTCAAGGACTTGTACTTGGTGTCCCTTTTTCGCCAAATAGCAGGCAGCGGATAAAGAAGAAAATCCAGAACCAATAATAACAATCTTTTTCATAGAAGTACAAATTTACCATATATTTTGCTTAGATGGTGTTTCTTGAAATTGTATATTTATAAAAACAATAATCATGGCAACATACGCATGCAATCAATGTGGTATGTCGGTTAACGCATCTTGTGCGAAATGCGACATGCCACTTGCGAACGGTCATCTATCGCTAGACGATGGCAGTGAGGTACAAATTTCGCAATGCCCTTCATGTGAGGGTAAAATTAAGTCGCCGCAATGCTGTGGCGCAGACATGAACTGCGAAATCTAATGAAACACTACACCGCGGTAAGTATTGCTGAAGCCCTTGGCACAGATGCTGCCGATTGGCAGTGGGATGCAGGGTGCATCAAAACCGAGCTGGAATTTAAAGACTTTAAAACGGCCTTTGCTTTTATGTCAAAGGTTGCGGACATGGCCGAAAAGCTAGGCCATCATCCTGACTGGCAAAACAGCTACAACCGCATCGGAATTTCATTACGCACCCATGACCAAAATGCCGTTACTACGCTTGATGTAGCGTTGGCTAAACACATAAGTATGTTGTATAGCAGTCATTCCTAGCCCAAAAAAGCAGCCCTAAAAGGCTGATTCTTCTCATATAAACAGTCCGTTTTAGCATATTCACAAATACGGCCTATGTATTTTGTGATGTATACATATTGTATAGATATTATTTTCCATTTCAATAAAATGCAGGTATATATTTAAATAAATCATCTGTTTTTAGATATTGTTATTATTTAAATAATAAAAAGCTTTTTAGACAATTATCCACATACCCAAGTTTCGTTAACTGAACAAGGCATACTAGCTTTTGAAAGCTATGTGAAAAACTTGAAAAAATATGTGTGAGTGAACGTACTAGTCGTTAAAATAGGGTGCCCCCCAACAGTATGAAACAAGCAAAAGTTGTATTTTTGTGAGCATAACTTAAATCTTATGAAAGTAGAACAGTTATACACGGGTTGTTTGGCGCAAGGTGCTTACTATATTGAAAGCAATGGTGAAGCGGCCGTTATAGATCCGCTGCGCGAAACCAGTCCATACTTGGAGCGCGCCAAGCGAGACGGGGCGACGATTAAATATGTGTTTGAAACGCATTTTCATGCCGACTTTGTAAGTGGGCATTTAACCCTTGCTAAAAAAACGAATGCTCCCATTATTTTTGGCCCAAATGCCAACCCTAATTTTGAAGCCCTTATTGCCACCGATGGGCAGGAATTTAAACTAGGCGAAGCCACAATTGTAGCCTTACACACACCTGGTCACACCATGGAAAGTACCACCTATTTGTTGCGCGATGCCAACGGAAAAGACCACGCTGTTTTTACTGGGGACACCCTCTTTTTGGGGGATGTGGGCCGTCCGGATCTAGCACAAAAAGGAAAGGAGCTAACGCAAGAGCAATTGGCGGGAACACTCTATGATAGCTTACGCAACAAAATCATGCCGCTTGCTGATGATGTCATTGTCTATCCAGCACACGGCGCAGGATCGGCCTGTGGAAAAAACATGATGAAAGAAACGATTGACACGCTCGGCAATCAGAAAAAAATGAATTATGCGCTTCGCGCTGATATGGATAAGGAGACTTTTATCAAAGAAGTCACGGATGGTTTAGTTCCACCCCCCGACTATTTCCCGCTCAATGTCAAAATGAACAAGGAGGGATATGCTGATTTGGATGCGGTGATTGAAATGGGAAAACGTGCCCTATCACCAGATGCATTTGAAATTGCAGCCAACGCCACTGGCGCTGTTGTTTTGGACGTAAGACACCACAACGATTTTAGTGCAGGACATATTCCACGGTCTATTTTTATCGGTCTTGACGGTGGGTTTGCCCCTTGGGTAGGTACGCTTATAGCTGATGTAAAACAACCCATTTTGTTGGTTGCTGACGAAAATCGCGTTGAAGAGGCCGTTACCAGACTATCACGTGTAGGCTTCGACAATACCATTGGCTATTTGGCGGGTGGTTTTGAGCGTTGGCAAAAGACCCCTAAAGAAGTAGACACCCTTACTTCTGTGTCGGCGACAACGCTAAAAGCCGATCTTAAAAAAGGCGTCATCCCTGTTTTTGATGTACGCAAGCCATCTGAATTCGGTTCAGAACATATACCGGTTGCAGAAAATACGCCCCTTGATTTTATCAATCGTCATTTGGCCGAATTCCCTGCAAACAAACCCTTTTATGTGCATTGTGCCGGTGGATATCGTTCTGTGATTGCGGCTTCCATTCTTAAAAGCCGAGGCATCCATAATGTAATTGACGTTGCAGGAGGTTTTAAGGCAATCAAGGAAGCCGAAATAGCTGTGTCAGACTATGTCTACCCTTCTACTTTATAAATGTTTTGGACTATCGAGATTATATAAAAGGAGACACACAAGTTTCTGAAATTGGATTTGGCGCTTGGCAACTTGGGATTGATGCTGGGTGGACTACGCTTTCAGAAAAAGAGGCCATACATTTGGTGCATAAAGCATTGGATTTGGGGGTCAACTTTTTTGATACTGCCCCTGTATATGGAAATGGTAGTAGCGAACTACGGCTGGGAAAGGCTTTTGCAGCCATAGACAGATCTAAGCTTGTTATCAACTCCAAGTTTGGACGCCTTGTAGACGGCAGCGTAGACTTTAGCGCAAAACACCTTACGGCTACAGTTGAAGGAAGCCTAAGTCGTTTGGGAATTGATTATTTAGATTCGGTAATAATACACAGTCCTCCTTTTGCGTTTTTGGATGGTCGCAACCAAGAACATTATGCTATTCTGGATCGTCTAAAAGAAGATGATTTGCATCTATGTTTTAAAATACAATGCCATTAATAGCTAATTCTATTCAGCAACCAAGCCTGTTCCGAGTAGGGCTTCATAACGACAAGCGTTTGGGCGTCTGTAGAAAAGGCGTATTGTAGCTTATACATATCAGTAGTGTCTCTTCTTTGAATTACAATGAAGTTTTCTTCTACAGCAAAATTACCTTCCGACACCAATTGATTGTCATCAAATCGTCTGAAGTACGGTTGATTGTTTTCGTTAAAGCTAACACTTATAATTTCACCCTCAAAAGATTTCCATTTTCCAATAAAAGAAAGTTCCGTTACTCTTTCGTTAACTTGAATAAAGCTCACTAGCGCAATTGATGTCACTATCCAAAATAAATATCTCATAAGTTATTTAAATTACATGACACAAATATATTTACAGTTGTTTACCTAAACGTGAACAAAAGTTTATTGATTTTTAAATTTTTGCACCCTGTTTATAAACTTGGTGAACCTACTTAAGCGGGTTAGAAGTAGCAAAACGAAAAGAAGAAGATATGCGTATGGTTTAATTCTTTATATATCGCATTCCAGAAACTTCCTTATTTAGTTTCACATTTACTTTAACTGGTTGGTCATTATTATTAATAAATTTGATTACTTCATCTGAAGAAACATAAATAGTTACTTCCCCTTTAGGCGCTAATCTGAACCCCTGACTAAATTCACCGTTTTGCTTTTTTTCACCTCTTATTTTCACTTCACAATTTGATGTATTGACCAATTCAGCAGAATAGTTTTTTAAATTACTTTCACCTAAAATAAATGTCTCGTTTGCTGGGATTGTTAGTCCAGATTTAAATGAGGAGCAACTTGAAATTATAATTATAAATAAAAGCAATGGTTTTCTCATCGTGTCAAATATAAAAACATTGTTTTAACAGCATGTTAAATGTATGTCTAACCTACTTAAGAGGGTTAGAGGTAGCGGAGTTAAAAGAGGAGGATATGCCTATGGTTTGGTGTTGCTCATACGTCGATAAAGAAATATCAAAATAATGAGAATGATATTTGTTGTAAAAACATAACGATTTGACCAGGGTATTCCATCAAATCGGTAATTTGATAACGGCCAAAAAATTGGGGTTGGAAAAAATTCAATGCTATGGGTAAATAAGTCTACAATTATATGAGCTGGCCAGGCAAGCATTGGCCAAGTCAGATCTTTTTTTATGAAGTAAACAATTGCAATGAATATAAAAGCGGTGATCAAGCTATGTGAAATATTGTAAAGTTCAACTACCCAAATTGGTATTTCTTCCATTGAAGGCCTGCCATATTTTGGTCTACGAAAATTGGATAATAATTGGACCAAGAAATAAATCCCAAATGAAGCCAAATCAGGAAGAGCGCCAAATAAAAATGAGGTCCACCTGTATTTTCTATATCCAAAAAAACCCTTTCCATAGAGTGCGTGACTTAATGTATCCATTGAGACAAAAATTTAATTTAAATCTAAGAGGTTGGATAGAAATAAAAAACTCCAAGTTGTATCAGAAGATATGCCTATGGTTTAAAAAAGAAAAAGACGATACATTATCGCCTTTTTCTTAATAACTTTATTACCATTGCTTGAGCAATAATTTCAAAAACCTTAATTTAGATTCAGCTTCTGAATAATCAATTTCTTCCATCATTTTTGTTTGCTCTTCAACAAATTCAGGATTATTTTTTCTAAATTCTTGACGGTCGTTCCAACCTGTTAAAAAATCTTTATAAGATTGAAAACCTCTTACACTCCATGTGTTTGAATTATCATGACCTCCCATACGGATACTACCCGTAGCTAATGATGATTTAGTTCTTGGGTATTTGGTTCTTAATTTTCTTACCATTTGAAAATGTTTTCTTCTGTTTTCACCATTAAACCTAAATGTATGAACTGAATGATATGGATATTCTTTTGAGTCATCCCCAAATTGCATATTACGATAACCTATAGCTTGGTAGCCCGGTGTTATAAGTTTACTCACTTTCAGCCTAAACTCACCCCAAGCTTCATCAAAGTTTGATGGGCTGAAATTATCGCTCATCGTGTCAACAGAACCTGTTATGACAACCTCATGTGTATGTTGAAAGTCATCTGGCGCATGCATAATATCAAACAGCATTACGTTAGTGCCAGGAGTTTTATTTTTTGAAAAGTAATCATCCATCAGCTGAACAAATTCAGCTTCATCTTCAACTGCAACACTAAATCCATAAGCAGCCCATCTGTTATCAGCAGATTGATTTTGTGCATATGAAAGTAATGAAAAGCAGCATAGCGTAGTTAAAAAAAGTATTTTTTTCATTTTATCTGTTTTATTAATTAGCTAAATATATTTAACAAATAAAATTTAGATGTTAAGCAAAGTTTAAATGTATCTCCAACCTATTTACGAGGTTTAGAAGAAGCAGAACTAAAAGAAGAGGATATACCGATGGTTTAGTTGTATTCTTTAATTAAAACTCTAGTAAAGGTTTGACTGAACTCGGCAAACTCTGCTGTTGCTTCAAAAAAGTTTGCAAAAGCTTTTGCCTCAAAAGCATTTTTAGGGCCAAATGTGAATGCAGAGTTTAAATCATCGTAAGTAGCATAAATAAAATGGCTTTCTCCATCACTTATGCCGTGAGTTATTTGCCCTGTTCCAGAAAATCCTGGAAAATCAATAACCTCCATTACTTTAGTGTATTCTTCATAAAAAGCAGGCGCATCTTTGCTTTTTACTTTAAATAGCCACGCTTGACCAATTGGACCAACATTTTCTTGATTATAAGCTTTTGTAACTATACCAGCTGATCTTCTTACATTATCTATAAATGGTCTTACCTTTTCGACATAATTTTCCCATTCTGACCCACTTAGTGTAGATAAAAAATTAGCTAACGATTCAGAGGAGGGGCTTAGAAAACTTAAAATATGAGTTTCTTCAAAGCCTTGTCCTTTAATTTGGATTCTTGAAAAGCCAAGGGCTACGTCATCAGGGAAATCCAATGATGAATAAAATTTATCCACTGTTTTTTCAAATTCATTCGTGTCCTCACCTTCAACTTCTAATAAAACGTCATACCAGAATCCTTGCTGAGCAGAAATAGAAAGTGAAAATAAAATCGTTAAAATGTTTATAAATTTTATCATTATAATATTAATTGTTACTCAAAAATAACATAAAATAGTTGTGTACACATTAAGCCAAGTTTAAATTTATACCTTGCCTACTTAAGAGGATTAGGAGTAGCAGAATTAAAAGATGAATATGTGCCTATGGTTTTGTTTAGTAAAACTTATTGTACCAAGCTTGCTGGTAATGAATGTTCTCATTCACTAAACTTTTTGAAGCCATTACGAATTTGATAGGGATTATCTACTTCAATACTTAAACCTTTGGTGTCTGTAATTTTACTGATAACATCAAAAATTCTTTCTGATTTATATTGATAATCGTCCTCTAACCGAAATATCAAGTAACCTTTTTTATCGATTAACCACAAAGCTTTTTTTTTGTTAATCTGACCTTTTTTTTTGTAAAATTCTGTAACTTTTGCATAATATTTAATTTTATTCCACTTTACATTCTTTCTAATTATTGGAATAAAAAAAGCTACTCTTTTTAATCCCTTTTCATCTATTACTATAACATTATAACAAACCAAAATAAGTGGAAATATTAATAATATTAAGAAATGTGGATTGTCCTTTAAGACTTTGTAAATATTGAACTCAACTTCAAAAATAATTTCGGTGATAAATACAGACACTTGGAATAATGCCACACATATAGATAACACAAATGGGATTAAGTGATAATTAAACTTGAAAAATCTTAATTCAGTCATACTCAAATACAGAAAGTTTATTTACTTAAGAGGATTAGAAGTAGCAGAACTTAAAGAAGAAGATATGCATATGGTTTAGTTATTCTGGGAAGCTTCAAAAGCTGCAGATTCTGTGTTCTCAACAGTTTCACTGTAGTAAGCTAATAGTTCCACTATTTTGCCGTCTTCCCATTTATAATCAAAATGTCCCCTATTGGAGTAGTCATTTCCAGTAGTTTTTCCAGTCCCAATCCAAGTAAACCACGCATTAGACCATATTTCACCATTAGAAAAGTAATTGGTATGAACATACCTTTCTTTGATATTTATATCTTCATATAAAAAGTTATGATGTGCTTGAAATCCTGAAATTAAGTTTTCATATCCCTTGAATTCCATATTATTTATTTTACAAACAATATCTTCTGCATAAAATTCAGAAACGTTAAAATCGTTGTCCACATACTTGTCAAATAAAAGTTGAATTTTTGCAGTAAGTTCATCGTCAGTTTTTATAACTGAATGTTTTGTTTCAGTGCAACCTGCCAGCGTTACAACCAATAGAAGTACAAAAAAATGTTTCATTTTTTTAAAAGTTTTATCTTTAAACCAAACTTAACAATTTTAATATTAATTCAAGTTTAAATGTTTCACTAATCTACTTAAGAGAATTAGAAGTAGCAGAACTAAAAGAATAGGATATGCCAATGGTTTAATTATATCCCCACTTCAATAAGTTTAGATTTAATAACGCTTGACCACAGTTTGTATCCATCAACATTTAGGTGTAATTCGTCATTAAGAAAAAGAGATTGAATCGGTAATCCATCGTCTCCAATAAACTTATCTCTTGTGCTTATAAAATATAGGTTTGGTACTTGTTTACAAAAACGTTCAAGCTTTTTGTTTGCCTCAAGAATTTTATTCCAAACTTTCCATCTTTTTGGAGTAGGAGTAGTTTCTATTAAAAAAATGGGGATATGTTTATGAATACTTCTAATTAATTTATAATTATACCTAAATAGCTTTTTAACCTCGTTAGGGGATAAATCCCCCACTAAATTTGTTGAGTCATTTAAGCCTGTTATGTCATTTGCAATAAAAATTAAAATTGCTTTTGGGGAGTGATTTTTTACTAATCTCTCCGAAAAATGAATTAAATCATAAAAATGTGCTCCTCCATAACCCCTTTTAACAGAACTGTATGGATACATATCTAACTGAATATTTTCCCACAACCTTATACTTGAGCTGCCAATAAATAATACATCATTTTCACCTGCTTTTTCCTCAGAATCAAGACTCTCCAAAAGTGAAACCTGTTCTTCAAATTGCCTATATGATTGTGAATATTTTAAAAATGGAGAACAAGACAAATTTGACAAAATAAAAACCAAATAAATCAAATACTTCATTTTACAAACTTAATCTATATTCAATATATGAAAGTTTAAATATTTCCCTAACATACTTAAGAGGGTTAGAAGTTGCTGAACTAAAAGAGGAGGATATGCCTATGGTGAAATAAAAAAGCCTCCGGAGATAGAGGCTTTGATTAGTTAATTGGCAAGGGAGTTTACAATTAATCTTATATTTTTTTAGTGCCAATGTTTAATTTATGCTATATCTTATCTTTAAAATTATTTTTTCTAAACTCATTTACAGATTTCAACATTTTATTTGCATTATCCTGTCCAAATGTCTTTATGAGTTCAGATCTGATTGATTGAGAATGCGTTGACCAAAATTTTCTTACGTCTTCCCCATTATCTGCAGCTTTTTTTACTAGTGGCGAGGTCTTTAAAAAATTTCTCATATATAAATCTTGCAAGTAGTCTTTTATATAAGAATTTAATGAAAATTCATTGGACAAATGGTCTACAATTTTGTTTACCCTGGAAACATATGAAGGAGGGTTAATTCTTGGTCTATGCCATTGGTTAATTCCTTGTATTTTACCATTAACTATATAAAACCCTTCTTGAGCATTATAATAATTTAAATTTCCGTGTTCATCAATAATTTCCTCTTGAGTCCATAATAAAACAATATCATTTTTTTCTTTTGTTTTGAAGGATAGCCAACCTTGTGGTCTTATGATTATAGAAGCAGTTTCAATGAGAGGTCTAAAATTTTCCTCAAATGCATCAATACCTTGAATTCTAGACCCATCTGGGCTTGTAATATTTATACTATCACTGATAAAAGTTTTAATAGAGCTATAATCATTATTCTCAGCTGCCTTTTGAAGGTTTAAAACTAATCTTACAGCCGAATCATCTTTTTTGTTTAATTTCCATTCATCCAATGGCCACCGAATTTCATATGGAAGCTTAGATTTTTGTGCATATGAAAGTGATGTGAAACAGCATAGTGTAGTTAAAAAAAGTAATTTTTTCATTTTTTATATTTAA
>PKDU01000005.1 GCA_002862705.1 Flavobacteriaceae bacterium | reverse complement strand
TTGACTAAGGAAAGGCCGCACTTTTACCATTAAAGTGGGGCTTTTCCCGTAAATTTGTGAGAATAGCTTTTATTCATAATTTAATCATATGAGTGACCAACCGAACCAGAATTATTCAGCAGACAGCATACAGGCATTAGAAGGCATGGAGCACGTGCGTATGCGCCCGTCCATGTACATTGGGGATGTAGGCGTACGCGGACTCCACCACCTTGTTTACGAAGTCGTAGATAATTCCATTGATGAGGCTTTGGCCGGTCATTGTGATTTAATCTCCGTGCAGATAAACGAGGACAACTCCATTACTGTTGAAGACAACGGACGTGGTATCCCCGTAGGGATGCACAAAAAAGAAGGCGTTTCTGCACTTGAGGTTGTAATGACCAAAATTGGTGCCGGAGGTAAATTCGACAAAGATTCTTATAAAGTTTCTGGAGGTTTACACGGCGTAGGGGTGTCTTGTGTGAATGCACTTTCTGATATGCTCAAAGCTACCGTATACCGAGATGGCAAGGAATGGGAGCAAGAATATTCAAGAGGTAAGGCTCAGTACCCTGTCAAACAGGTAGGTAATACAGACAAGACGGGAACATTGGTGACCTTTTCGCCAGACCCAACGATTTTTGCGCAAACACGCGAATACAACTACGACACACTCGCAAGCCGTATGCGTGAGCTTGCCTATTTGAACAAGGGAATAAAAATACAGTTGACCGACCACCGTCACAAAGATGAAAAAGGCGATGTTGTTTCAGAGCTTTTCCATTCAGAAGAAGGGCTAAAGGAATTTATTCGTTTCCTTGATGCAAATAGAGAACCCATTACAACAGACGTAATTTCAATGGAGGGAGAGAAAAACGACATCCCTGTCGAAGTTGCGATGATATATAATACTTCGTTTACTGAAAACCTACACTCTTATGTAAACAACATCAATACCCACGAAGGGGGTACCCACCTGTCAGGATTTAGACGCGGTCTTACGACAACGCTAAAGAAATATGCCGATACATCGGGCATGTTGGACAAGCTTAAATTTGAAATTTCGGGAGACGACTTCCGTGAGGGGCTGACCGCTATTGTTTCTGTAAAGGTAGCAGAGCCACAATTTGAAGGGCAGACGAAAACCAAATTAGGTAACAGAGAAGTAAGTGCAGCTGTTTCACAGTCTGTTTCCGAAATGCTGGAAAATTATTTGGAGGAGCATCCCAACGATGCCAAATCCATAGTGCAAAAGGTAATTTTAGCTGCTCAAGCGCGTCACGCTGCACGTAAGGCGCGTGAAATGGTACAGCGCAAAACCGTGATGAGCGGAGGTGGATTGCCGGGTAAACTGTCAGATTGTTCTGAACAAGATCCGAAGCTTTGTGAGGTTTTCCTTGTTGAGGGTGACTCGGCGGGTGGTACTGCCAAGCAAGGGCGCGATCGAAACTTCCAAGCCATACTACCGCTTCGTGGTAAAATCTTAAACGTTGAAAAAGCCATGCAACACAAGGTGTTTGAAAATGAAGAAATTCGAAACATTTACACTGCCTTAGGGGTAACCATAGGAACAGAAGAAGATGCCAAGGCGTTGAATTTAGATAAGTTACGCTACCACAAGGTGGTTATTATGTGTGATGCCGATGTCGATGGTAGTCACATTTCAACACTTATACTAACTTTCTTTTTCCGCTATATGCGTGAGCTTATTGAAAACGGCTATATCTATATTGCAACTCCGCCGCTTTATTTGGTTAAAAAAGGTCAAAAGAAGCAATATGCCTGGGACGATGATCAACGTGATCGTTTGATGCAAGATTTTGGTCAAGGAACTTCTGTACAGCGTTACAAAGGTTTGGGTGAAATGAATGCTGAGCAACTTTGGGATACCACCATGAACCCAGCATTTAGAACACTACGCCAAGTAACCATAGATAACGGGGGAGAGGCAGACCGTGTTTTCTCTATGCTCATGGGCGACGAAGTGCCGCCAAGACGTGAGTTTATTGAAAAGAATGCAATTTATGCGAATATTGATGCATAAGCTTTTTGTATTTGCGTTCAAGTCTTACTTTTACAAAACCAAAATAACAAACACATGAAAGTTACCATAGTCGGCGCCGGAAACGTTGGCGCTACTTGTGCAGATGCTATTGCTACTCAACGCATTGCGAGCGAAGTCGTATTGCTCGATATTAAGGAAGGATTTGCTGAGGGTAAAGCCCTTGATATGATGCAAACCGCTACCACCCTTGGGTTTAACACCAAAATTGTAGGTACGACCAACGATTACACCAAAACGGCAAACAGCAATGTAGTTGTAATTACATCTGGTATTCCACGCAAACCAGGCATGACACGAGAGGAGTTAATTGGCATCAACGCCGGTATAGTACAGTCTGTTGCTGAAAATATCTTAGCGCACTCCCCAGATGCCATTATTGTAGTGGTTTCCAACCCCATGGATACCATGACCTATTTGACACTGAAAAAAACGGGCTTGCCAAAAAACCGCATCATTGGAATGGGTGGTGCTTTGGATAGCTCTAGGTTTAAAACCTATTTGTCTCAAGCTCTAGGTAAGCCAGCCAACGATATTCACGGAATGGTAATAGGCGGACACGGCGACACCACCATGATTCCATTGACGCGCTTGGCTTCCTATAATGGCATCCCTGTTTCAACCTTGCTCGAAGCGGACGCACTGAAGCAAGTTGCTGCTGATACCATGGTTGGTGGTGCAACATTAACCAAGCTATTGGGAACATCAGCGTGGTATGCCCCGGGTGCAGCTGTAGCCTATTTGGTCGACAGCATCCTCAACGATCAAAAGCGTATTATTCCTTGCTCTGTTTATTTAGCGGGTGAGTACAACCAAGAAGATATTTGCATTGGCGTTCCCTGCGTAATTGGACGTTCAGGATTTGAATCCATTGTAGATGTAAATTTAACAGCCGAAGAGCAAGCAACCTTTGATAAAAGCGCTGCTGCAGTACGTAATATGAATGCAGCTTTAGATAGCATACTTTCGTAAAATCACACAGCTAATTTTAGCAATTTGTTAATCAGTACGGATGCGCTATATTTGCTCGTCTCAATTACGACACAAAAAAATTTATCATGCAGAATAACGGACTTATCAAATTTTTCACCGTTTTGTTTGGCCTTGTCAGCCTCTACCAACTATCATTCACTTTTGTTACGTCAAAAGTTGAATCAGACGCCAAGACATATGCCCAAGCTTCCATCAACACAGATGACGCAGACTATTACACCCTCGTAGACATTGCCGAGCGCAACTACCTTGATTCTATTTCAGAACAAAAGGTATTTGGCGTTTTTAACTACGCTACAGCAAAAGACCGCGAGCTAAACAAAGGCTTAGACCTCAAAGGGGGTATAAACGTTATCCTACAAGTTTCCGTTAAGGACATCTTAAAAGGCTTGGCTGAAAATAGCCGAAACCCATTGTTCAATCAGTCGCTTGCAAGAGCTGATGTGCTGCAGAAATCATCTGATGATACCTATGTGGAGAGTTTTTTCTTGGCTTTTGAAGAATTAAAAGGTGATGAAAGCCTGTCCAACCCTGATATTTTTGGGAACCGTACCTTAAGCGATGACATCAACTTTAACATGGCAGATGACGAGGTCAAGCCCGTTATCCGTAGAAAAATTGATGCCTCTATTGTTTCTGCATTTGAAGTATTGCGTAAGCGTATTGATAAGTTTGGCGTGACCCAACCGAACATCCAGCGCTTGGGTACTTCAGGACGTATTCTGGTCGAATTACCAGGCGCTAGAGATGTTGAACGTGTTAAAAATCTCTTGCAAAGTACCGCCCAACTTGAATTTTGGGAAACTGCTTCTAACCAGTTGTTTGGTACTTTTCTAGGGCAAGCAAACGAATTGCTTAAAACCGTAGTGGAGGCTGAAAAAGAAGAAGCCGAAACAGAAGTTTCAGAAATTGACGATTTACTGTCTGACGTAGCTGCTGCACAAGATTCCATTACAACCGTCGTTAATCCCATTTATGACTACGTAAAAGGCGCCGGTTATGCCGGTGGTCCTGTATTGATTCAAGTTGACGTTAAAGACCAACCAACAGTTGATTCTTATCTAAACCGTTCAGACGTACGCGCATTGCTACCAGCAGACTTGCGTTACACCAAGTTTTTGTGGGGAATCCCTGACGAAACAACAAATTTAGTTGACCTATACCTCATTAAGGCAAACCGATCCAACGAACCACCCTTGAGTGGAAGCGTTATTGTAGATGCTGCACAAACCTATGACCAATTGGGCGCTGCTGCAGTTTCCATGCAAATGAATGGCAAGGGCGCACGTATCTGGGAAGAAATGACTGGTAAAGCATACCAAGAAAAGAGCAATATTGCCATTGTCTTGGACGATGTAGTCTATTCTGCACCAGGAGTTTCTAAGGGCGCTATTTCAGGCGGTCGCTCGGAGATATCCGGGCAATTTTCACTCAATGAAGCCATTGACTTGGCTAACGTACTTAGAGCTGGTAAGCTACCAGCTGCTGCTGAAATTATTCAATCTGAAATCGTGGGTCCATCGCTTGGGCAAGAGGCCATTGAAAGTGGTGTTAACTCATTCGTAATTGCGCTGTTGCTCGTACTTGCATGGATGATTTTCTATTACGGTCGTGCTGGTCTTTACGCAGACATTGCTTTGAGTTTAAACATCATTCTTATCTTCGGTATTCTCGCTGGGTTAGGGGCTGTACTTACACTGCCTGGTATTGCAGGTATTGTACTTACCATTGGTATGTCGGTTGATGCGAACGTACTTATTTTTGAGCGTATTCGCGAGGAGTTGGCCAAAGGTAAAGGACAGAAACAAGCAGTATCGGATGGATTTAGAAACGCCTTGTCTTCTATTTTAGATGCCAACATTACCACTGGTCTTACTGCATTTATCCTGTTTGTGTTTGGAACAGGTCCAATTAAAGGATTTGCAACAACGCTACTTATAGGTATTGCAACCTCCTTATCAACAGCTATTTTTGTCACAAGATTACTTGTTGATGGACGTTTGGCTAATGGAAAGGCTTTAGCATTTGCTACCGGCGCAACCAAAAACTTATTCCGAAACCTAGATATTACGTTCCTTAAAAAACGTGGCTTTGCTTATGTTGTTTCAGGTTTGCTTATCGCTGCTGGTGTTGCTTCCTTATTTACACAAGGACTCAACCAAGGGGTTGATTTTGTGGGTGGACGTTCTTATACAGTTCGTTTCGAACAAGCGGTTAATCCAACAGACGCGCAATCACAGCTGGTAAGCCTTCTCGGTAGTGCCGAAGCCAAAACATTTGGTGAGGACAACCAGTTAAAAATTACGACCAACTACAAGGTAGATGTGGAAGGAACAGAAGTTGATGATGAAATTCAACAAGCGTTATTTAGAGGTCTTTCGTCTTTCTTACCAGAAAACCTCACCTATGACGATTTTGTTAATGGTGCTGAAGACAAACAGGTAGGTATTATGTCCTCTATTAAAGTTGGACCAACCATTGCCGATGATATTAAGAAAAACTCGTTTTTGGCTGTATTTGGGTCATTGATCGTGGTGTTCTTGTATATCTTACTCCGCTTCCGCAAGTGGCAATACTCTTTGGGAGCCGTAGCAGCAGTTTTCCACGACGTACTGCTCGTATTGGGAGTATTCTCTATTACCTACACCTTTATGCCGTTTAGCATGGAGATTAACCAGGCGTTTATCGCTGCGGTGCTTACGGTAATTGGATATTCGCTTAATGATACTGTGGTGGTGTTTGACCGTATTCGTGAGTTTACGCGTCTGCACACTTCATGGGAAGGTCACAAAACAGTAAATAGCGCACTTAACAGCACATTGAGTAGAACCATTAATACTTCCTTAACAACGCTAGTAGTGTTGTTGGCCATCTTTATTTTTGGTGGTGAGGCAATTCGCGGATTTATGTTTGCCCTTATTGTTGGTGTAATGGTAGGAACTTATTCCTCGCTGTTTATTGCGACACCTGTAATGTTTGATACCACACGCAAGAAAAAGTAAACGTAATTACCCTTTTTTTCTAGCAGAAAATACAACCAAGCCTATACCCAAAAGGATTAGCGGTAAGCTGAGCCATTGTCCTGTGGATAAATAGCCAAGCTGTTCTCCGAAGCCACCTTGACTTTCTTTTACAAACTCAGCTAAAAAGCGTACGCCAAAGAGTAGGGCAAAGAATAGGCCCAACAAAAATCCTTCTTGTTTGCTTTTTTGGGTGTTTTTATAAACCATAAAGAGGATGATAAATACGATAAAATACCCCAAAGATTCATACAGCTGAACAGGGTGTCGGGGTAGTGTTTCGCCGTTGTTTTTAAAAACAACACCAAAATTGCTGCCCGTATATTTCCCGACAATCTCGGAATTAAAGAAGTTCCCGATTCGAATAAATATACCCCCTAAAGCAACGGTAATGGCAATACGGTCTAACAGCCACAATAGCGAGGCATATTTGAATTTCCGCATATATAAATAAAGGGCTGTTGTTATGCCAATAACGGCGCCATGACTGGCTAGGCCTCTAAAGCCAACAAACTTCCAACCTTCTTCAGAAATTTTATAAGGCAAAATGATTTCCAATAAGTTGTTTTGGAAATAACCCCAATTGTAGAAAAATACCTCTCCAAGTCGTGCGCCTAACAGCGTTCCCACAACCATATAAAGCAATAAGGGGTCTAGATGTGTGACCGAAACCCCTTCCTTTTTATACATGTACTTCATGAGGTATAATCCACCTGCAAATGCAATAACAAACATGAGGCTGTAATAGTAAATACTGATGCTTCCAAGGCTGATGGCTACTGGGTCAGGTGCCCATAAAAATTTGAGTGCTAGCATGAATTTTAATTTTGGTTAAATATAATGCAAATATTATCCTAATCGGGAACGGGGTCGTGTCCTTGCCCGCCCCAAGGATGGCATTGGCTGATGCGTTTGATGGCCAGTAGGGTTCCTTTCCAGAGGCCGTGTTTCTTTAAAGCTTCAAGACTATAATGTGAACAAGTGGGGTGAAACCGACAGCTGGAAGGCAATAGCGGCGAAAGAAGGGTTTGATAAATACGAATGAGAAGCAGAAAAGGAAAAATGAGTACCTTTTTCATGACATTAGGCTATAGCTGGTGCCGTCTTTACCGTCTTTGAGTTGAATTCCTTTTTCCAATAGGGCATCGCGAATGCGATCTGAAGTTGCAAAATCTTTGGACGCTCGGGCTTGATTACGCATTTCAATAAGCACATCTAACGCTTTGTCCAAAAAAGCATTGTCTTCTTTTGACGAGGCGTCTAGTGTTAGCCCCAAAACGTCAAAAACAAAGGCATCAATGGTTTTTTGCAATGTTTCTAAATCGGAAGCCGTTAATTTATCCTCCCCTTCACTAACACGATGGATGAGCTTAACCGTTTCAAACAACTCGGCAATCAATACAGGACTGTTGAAATCATCGTTCATGGCGTCGTAAAAAGCTTGAATAGACTTAGTTATATCTACACTACTCTCATTGCTTTGTGGTAGCTGCGACAGCAACTTAATGCCATTGATAAGGCGGTTGTACCCTTTTTCAGCGGCTTCAAGGGCGTCGCTACTCAAATCCAACACACTTCTATAATGCGCTTGCAGCATAAAAAACTTGGTCACATCAGGCGAGAAAGGTTTCGATAGCAATGCATTTGATCCATCAAAAAGTTCGTTTGGCAATATGTTGTTTCCAGTGGATTTTGCCATTTTCTTACCGTTAAGGGTAAGCATGTTGGCGTGCATCCATGTGTTTACCGGATTCTTTTTGTTCACTGCTTTGGCTTGTGCTATTTCACATTCGTGATGCGGAAACTTTAAGTCCATACCGCCTCCGTGAATATCAAACTGATCTCCCAAATACTTTGTACTCATGGCCGTACATTCCAAATGCCAGCCTGGAAAACCGTCTCCCCAAGGGGAAGGCCATCGCATGATGTGCTGGGGCTCCGCTTTTTTCCACAAGGCAAAATCTTGCGGTGCTTTTTTCTCGCTTTGACCAGAAAGTGCACGGGTGTTGTGAATCATGTCCTCAAGTTTACGACCACTCAAGGCTCCATAGGTATTGGTGGTATTGAATTTTTCAACATCAAAATAGACCGAACCACCGACTTCGTAAGCGTATCCAGATGCGATAATTTCTTTGACAATTTCAATTTGCTCAATAATGTGCCCCGTTGCTGTGGGTTCTATGTTTGGCGCAAGCGTATTAAAGGCCGCAAGTGTTTTGTGAAAATCGACGGTGTAGCGTTGAACCACTTCCATGGGCTCTATTTGCTCCAAACGCGCCTTTTTAGATATGCGATCTTCCCCTTCATCTGCGTCGTGCTCTAAGTGCCCTGCATCGGTTATGTTGCGCACATAACGTACCGAATAACCCAAATGCTTGAGGTAACGAAAGACCAAATCGAAAGAAATAAAGGTGCGGCAATTGCCAAGGTGCACATTGCTGTAAACGGTTGGTCCGCAAACATACATGCCCACATGTTTGTCTTCAATAGGCACGAATGGCTCTTTCTTTCCACTTAAGGAATTGAAAATATGCAGCGATGATGTTGTTTCGCTCATGCGTTAAAAGGAGGTGTCAAGATTTAGATAGCCTAAAAATTCTTTCTTTACGTCTGGTTTTTTAAAGGCGCCACCAAATTCAGCTGTTACCGTGCTGCTGTCAACATCGCGTATTCCACGCGCATTCACGCACAGGTGTTTTGCATCAATCACACAGGCAACGTCGTCGGTGTTTAATACCTCTTGTAGGGATTTAACAACTTGCAGCGTTAGGCGTTCTTGTACTTGCGGACGCTTGGCAAAGTAGTCCACAAGGCGGTTCATTTTTGATAAACCCACTACAGTACCGTTTGAAATATAGGCTACGTGTGCTTTTCCAACTATAGGTAGTAAATGGTGCTCGCAAGTAGAGTAGAGGGTAATGTTTTTCTCGACCAGCATTTCACCGTATTTATATTTGTTATCAAAGGTTGAAGCACTGGGTTTGTTGTCCGGGTGTAGACCAGCAAAAAGTTCGTTGACAAACATTTTAGCGACGCGCTTGGGAGTGCCCTGCATACTGTCATCAGTCAGGTCCATGCCAAGCGTTTCCAAAATACGTCTGACGTCCTGCTCGATTTTGTTTATTTTTTCTTCGTTGGATAATTCGAACGCATCCTTACGTAAGGGCGTGTTTATGTTCCCATTTAAATGGTCATCATGAATATCCTCTAGCGTTTCTTTGAGCAATCGGTCAAATTTCATAGCATCTTTCATAAGAGTACAAAGATACTACATTCGTAAAAATTAAACTTTTTAGAAGCGAACGTTGTAGGTAAGCACTACCTGCCCCGTATTTTCGTTTATGCTAGCACTGTCTGTCAGGCCGGTGTAATAGAGCTGTTGGGCATATTCCTGCGTACTTTTTGTGTAGGCCAAATCTAGCGAACCGCTCCCAAAACGAATTCCCATACCAAGTGAAAACCCGCTAAAATCATCCATGATTGCTTTGTTTTTATACGGGCTTTGTTCGTGCCAATAACCTGCACGAAGACTTAAGTCTCCAATGCGACCCTCACCGCCAACACGAAGATAAGTAGCATCGTCAAGCGTACTATTTATATCGCTATTTAGGGCATTGGTATCATCAGCATAGGGTAAAGTAACAGTAGATGAGCCGTAATTTTTCTTCCCATAATCCACGCTTAAGATTCCTTTTTTGCCCAACACAAGTGCTGCACTTCCTTGAATTTTACCAGCAGTTTTAATTTTGTAAGGCCCATTTAAGTTGACAATGTTTGGATAAATGGCTGCACGTTGTGATGCGCCAGTCGAATCTACAAAATATGTTTCTAAGCCTTCAGTATATTCGTCCTCAAGTTCATAATAGGTAGGACTGGTGTAGTTTGCCCCAAACCGCAGCATATCTGTGGCTTTAAATATAGCGCCAAACTGAAACGATAATCCTGTACCAAACGTGTTGAGATCTTGTTGGAAGAACGCTTGCGATAAACTACTCGCTTCATCTAAATAATTGTCAGATGTTGCTTTGTAGGCTGCATAATCAATAGCATAAATATTTATATTGAACCCTAATGACAGTTGTTTCATATAGCGACCACTAAAATTTAGTGTGTAGCGTTGCTGTTTGCCTGATGTGTTGTATTCGTGCGTCTGATCGATACCTTCATTAACAAGACCATCCGCTATGTACATATCGTTTACATCATCATAAGTTATCGCATAGGTGTAAAGTCCCATATATGCCTGCTGTGTGGCATATCCAAACCTACTCCCCAAAAAGGAATATTCGTCGTCAGGATTGTTATTAAAATCAAATGTGTTAAAAGGAATACCACTGGCGTTTTGTAAAAAATAGTCTTCGAGACCCCTGTTGAAATTCGTGCCTTTTGCAAAAAGGTTTTTATCAAAGTTATTGACGGTTTGCGTATTGAAACCAAATGCGACCTTGTCCCATTTACTAGAAGAATTGGCAAGTACAAGAACAAATCCTGCTTGGCTGATATCAAAAGATGATTTTTCGACATTGCTAAATCCCCCAAGGTAGTTGGCATCTGTTGAAAACGACTGCACGCCAATGGTAGCGCCCGCTTCATTAAAAGCAAATACACTTGATCCGGCTGGGTTATTTGAAATAGATGACAAATCCCCACCAAGTGCCCCAAAGGCACCTCCCATGGCTTGGTAGCGTGCAGAGCCGTTTAGTTGCTCTGAGGCATACCTTGCAACCTCACCAACATTTTGGGATTGGACCATACCACTTATTAGTAGTGCGCTAAAAATCAATGCAAATAACGTTATCTTTTTCATCTCTTTATTTTAATTTCTGTAATACAATTGAACTCAAGGTTGATTTATCTTCTTCTAGATGAACCAGAGGAACTTCTAGTGGAGCTGCTTGAAGTTGATCTTGTTGAGCTATTAGGCGCTGACCTCATAAAGCTTGTGTTAGAGGAAGAGCTTCTGTAATTAGAATTGTTTGACGACGTAGTCCTTTCGTTACTATACCTTCTTGTCGTTCTGCTGTTTTGACTTGAGTTTGTGTTGCTGCCCGAGTCGTTATAACGCTGCGTGGTAGTGTTGCCCGAAACACGTCTTGTTGTTGTTGAACCACGTGCGTTTGTGCGTCGTTGGGTGTTGTTATTGGAAACTCCTGAACGATTGCTTGAGCTACTTCTACTGCTGTTGGTGAGGTATGTTCTAGAAAACCCCCTGCTGCCATTCAGCCTGCTGTACCTAACGGGAGTAGCGTATCCTCGATCCACACCAACTCCGTAGTAGGGATTATTATATCCCCAGCCATTCCAACGGTTCCAATACGGATTTCTGTAGCCCCATCGATAGGGATTGTAAAAAGGATGGTGGTTTAATGTAAAATACCACGGGTGATAATTATAGCCCCAAAATGAGGATCGCCCAAACGTGTATGGCGCATTGTACCAGCCCCAGCCTATGTTCCAACCAAACGGTCTGTTGTAAATTACGTTAATGTTGATTCTGTCTACTTGATCTCCCCATGAGCCATGTGCTTGGTAGTTACCGGCGCTGCCTTGCTGTGGGGTCGCATCTTGATATTGTTCAATATCTGTGAACATATAATCGTTTTGAACACCTTGAGAAGCTTTGTCGGCAAAATAATTTTTGTAATAAGAGCCGTTATTTTGTTGGGCGTTGTTATTCACAGGAGCAGCAACTTGTCTGGGCTGCTGTACAACTTCATCGTCATATATGCCATCGCCGTAGTAAGAAACGGTTTGATAACCACTACATCCCGTAAGCAATAGCGCCAATAGTACTATTGAAAAAAGCACAGAACTTCTGATTAAGCTGGGTTGTAAAAAAGTACGCATGATACAAAGTTTAAATTAACACTCAAATTTAAGTAGTTTTGCACTACAACACACAAAAAATCAAAAGTTGTGCCAAACTTATGGGTAAACATTTAACAAAACGAGCCGAGGACTATTCAAAATGGTATAACGAACTGGTTGTAAAAGCCGATTTAGCAGAAACTTCCGCCGTTAGAGGCTGTATGGTCATCAAACCTTATGGCTATGCGATTTGGGAACGTATGCAAGCCATATTGGACAAAAGATTTAAAGAAACAGGACACAGTAACGCCTACTTCCCGCTGTTTGTTCCTAAGAGCTTGTTTGAAGCAGAGGAGCAGAACGCCGAGGGTTTTGCCAAAGAATGTGCTGTGGTAACACACTATCGCCTTGAAAATGATCCAGACAAGCCCGGAAAACTCCGTGTTGATCCCAAAGCAAAACTAGAAGAAGAACTTATTGTACGTCCCACGAGTGAGGCCATTATTTGGAACACCTACAAGAACTGGATTCAATCCTATCGTGACTTGCCCATTTTGCTCAACCAATGGGCCAATGTGGTGCGCTGGGAAATGCGTACGCGTTTATTTTTGCGTACGGCAGAGTTTTTATGGCAAGAGGGGCACACTGCCCATGCCACTGAAGCAGAGGCGCTAGCCGAAGCAAAACAAATGAACCAAGTGTATGCTGATTTTGTAGAGCAGCATATGGCCATTCCTGTGATTCAAGGCGTTAAATCTGCCGCCGAACGCTTTGCTGGTGCAGTAGAAACCTATTGTATCGAGGCACTTATGCAAGATGGGAAAGCCTTGCAAGCCGGTACTTCTCACTTTTTAGGACAGAATTTCGCCAAGGCATTTGATGTAAAATACGCGACCAAAGAAGGAGGTTTGGAACATGTATGGGCAACCTCTTGGGGTGTGTCTACACGACTGATGGGCGCACTCATCATGACGCACAGCGACGATAATGGGCTAGTGCTACCGCCAACATTGGCACCGCATCAAGTGGTCATCGTACCCATTTACAGGGGCGAGGAGGAACAAAAATTGGTTTTTGAAGCAGTAGCTCCCATTGTTGAAGCCCTGCGCAAAGAAGACATTCGTGTGCATTTTGATAGCCGAGATACGCATAAACCCGGTTTTAAGTTTAATGAATATGAACTCAAAGGGGTGCCGCTGCGCATTGGCATTGGACCAAGAGACGTTGCCAATGGCACGGTTGAGCTTGCGCGTCGGGATACGCTAAGCAAATCGAGTGTTGCGCTGGAAGATTTGGTTGCTGAGGTGAAAACCACACTAGCAGCCATACAAGTTGCTTTGTTTGATCGCGCCAAGGATTACAGGACCCAACACACCACAGCAGTTGATGATTTTGATGCTTTTAAGGAAGTTTTAGCTTCAAAAGGCGGATTTGTTGCAGCACACTGGGATGGCACTGCTGAGACCGAATCGGCGATCAAAGAAGCGACCAAAGCAACCATCCGTTGTATTCCTATAGATGGTAAGACGGAAAAGGGCAGTTGTGTGTACTCTGGAAAACCCTCAAATCAACGGGTTTTATTTGCAAAAGCATACTAATCAAAATATAAGTTGCAAGTTTGTTAGGTATCATATAAATTTGCACCTCGTTAATCCGAAGGGCCCGTTCGTCTATCGGCTAGGACGCCAGGTTTTCATCCTGGTAAGAGGGGTTCGATTCCCCTACGGGCTACTAAACATAAACTATGGCAAATCATAAATCCGCCTTAAAAAGAATTCGTTCAAGCGAAACC
Source organism: Flavobacteriaceae bacterium (assembly GCA_002862705.1). Lineage (GTDB taxonomy): Bacteria > Bacteroidota > Bacteroidia > Flavobacteriales > Flavobacteriaceae > UBA7446. The sequence continues at coordinate 11,403 of PKDU01000005.1, read as the reverse complement.
AAGCGTCAGCGTAACCGTTTTCAGCACAAAACAACGCGTAACGCCATTCGTGATTTCAAAGCATTGGAAAAAAAGAAAGAAGCTCTAAAGCAATTTCCTCTTGTTGTTTCCATGATCGATAAGTTGGCAAAAAACAACATCATTCACGATAATAAAGCTGCTAACCTTAAGTCTAAGCTCTCCAAGCATTTGGGCACACTTTAATACAGCTTCACATATTTAACGAAAAAAGGCGTCCATTTGGACGCCTTTTTTTAATGTATTTAAGGTAAGTAGCTTATGCATTCATTGAAATCAAAAACTCTTCGTTGTTTAGTGATTTCTTGATGCGGTCGTTGATAAACTCCATGGCTTCCACAGGGTTCATGTCGGCTAAATATTTGCGCATAATCCACATGCGTTGAATGATGTTTTCATCTAATAAGATGTCGTCACGACGTGTGCTTGAAGACACCAAGTCAATGGCCGGGAATATACGGCGGTTGGAGATACGGCGATCGAGCTGTAGTTCCATGTTACCTGTCCCTTTAAATTCTTCAAAAATAACCTCATCCATCTTCGATCCTGTTTCGGTTAGTGCCGTTGCAATAATCGATAGCGATCCGCCATTTTCAATATTACGCGCTGCTCCAAAGAAACGCTTGGGTTTGTGTAGCGCATTGGCATCTACACCACCACTCAATATCTTACCAGACGCAGGCTGTACCGTGTTGTAAGCACGTGCTAGACGGGTGATGGAATCCAACAGGATAACCACGTCATGACCACACTCTACCAATCTCTTGGCTTTTTCAAGCACGATGTTGGCCACCTTTACGTGACGATCTGCTGGCTCATCAAAAGTGGAGGCCACAACCTCACCCTTAACGTTGCGTTGCATATCCGTAACTTCTTCTGGACGTTCGTCAATAAGCAAGATGATTTGGTATACTTCTGGGTGGTTTGCTGCAATAGCGTTGGCCACGTCCTTTAAAAGCATCGTCTTACCTGTCTTAGGTTGCGATACGATCATACCACGCTGCCCTTTTCCAATTGGGCAAAACAAATCCATTACTCGTGTTGAGACGGTACTTTGTTTGTCAGCAAGGTTAAACTTTTCCTGTGGAAATAGCGGAGTAAGGTGCTCAAATGAAACACGGTCGCGTACGATATCGGGCGAAAGCCCATTAATCAACGACACCTTGATAAGCGGAAAGTATTTTTCACCTTCCTTGGGTGGACGAATATGCCCCAATACTGTATCTCCAGTTTTAAGGCCAAACAAACGTACTTGCGACTGCGATACGTAAATATCATCAGGGGAAGTAAGGTAGTTGTAGTCTGACGAGCGTAAAAAGCCGTAGCCTTCTTGCATCATCTCCAAAACACCTTCACTTTCTATAATCCCCTCAAATTCGTAATCGGGCTGGCGATAGCGGTTGCGGTGATCTTTGTTGTGATTGCCTTTTTCAGTGGAATCGTTTCCATTTTGCTGGCGATTTCCTCTGTTGTTGTTATTGCCGTTGCCTTTATTGTGCTGATGCTTATGTCTCGGCTGATCTGATTTTTTATCATTTCTGTGATCCGATTTTTTGTCCCTAGAGTCCTTCGAATTTTTAGTATTCCTAGCGTCTTTTTTGTTGTCTCGCTTTTCTCTGGCTGATTTTTTATCCTCAGTAGTTTTAGCAGGTGCTTTTTGCTCCTGCTTTTGCTCACCTTCGTCTGGAAGTGTAGACTGGTGATCAATGATGCGATAAGTGAGTTCAATTTTTTTAAGTGCGGCAATTTTTTTTATGCCTAGCTCTTTTGCGATTTCCTGCAATTCAGCAAGCTTTTTAGCTTTTAACTCTGATAATTCAAACATGTGTGTTATGGTAATTGTATATTGTGACGGCTGAAGTATTTGCCGATAGGGCAAACATACAACTTTTTTTATTTTTGTCTTTTAATTTTTTAAAATCTAAATGGATATTTCCATTGTAGTTCCCGTATTCAATGAAGAAGCTTTTGTAAAACAGGCGCTTACTTCGTTGTTAAATCAGACATATCCAGCGAAGCAATTGGTTGTTGTTGACGATGGCTCAACGGATAATTCTGTAGCCATTATCCGCAAACTCGCCGAAGCACACCCTAATTTAAAGCTTATCACGTCCGGCAACGCATCTTCTCATGCGCCAGGAGAAAAGGTAGTGCGGGCATTTATGCGTGGTTTTGATGCGCTTACTGCTGATTGGGACGTGGTGTGCAAGTTTGACGCTGATATTGTATTTCCAGACCACTATTTAGCGAAACTCAAAGACGCTTTTAAAAGCAACGACACCTTGGGTATGTTTGGCGGCCTGCTGACCGTTCCCAATATAGATACATGGGTAGTTGAGTCCATCTCACGCAACAATCACCTTAGAGGCCCTATTAAGGCATATTCAAAGGCTTGCTATGCTGATATAGGTGGCTTACGCGCAGCTTTGGGGTGGGACACCCTTGACGAGTTGTTAGCGCTGCAACGTGGGTATCAGGTTAGGGTGGATAAAGAGTTGCTTGTTAAACACTTACGACCCACAGGAGCGAAATACAATTATAAAGGTGCTGTTGCCAAAGGTCGTTTGTTCTATGCGTTGGGCTATGGATTCTTTTTGGGCGTTTTGGCCGCAATCAAGTGGTCGTTTACCCAACGGGGCAGTTTGGTTGGGGCTTTAGGTGGATTTTTAGGTGCTTGGCTTACTTGTAAACCCAAGCTTATTACGAGACAGGAAGCCCGTTTCATTAGGCGCTACCGCTGGTCACAAATTTTTTCTCGGTTTGTCACCTAATTCAATTACAACAAGATTTTTTGCTTCTCCCGCTTCAATTTCAAAGCGTATCATGGTTTGTTTTTTATGAAAGCCGTGTTTACCTGCCGCACCGGGATTCATAAACAGTAAGTTGTGTTTTTTGTCAAAAGCAACCTTTAGAATGTGGGAATGCCCACATATAAATATATCTGGTTTTAGCCGTTCCAGTTTTTCTGCAATGCCCTTTGCATAGCGAGGCGGTTTGCCACCAATATGGGTCATAAACACGCACATGCCTTCAATAGTAAAGAATAAATCTTCATCAAATTGGCTTCTGATACGCGCATTGTCAATATTGCCATACACCACTTTGAGCGGTTTGATTTTTTCTAGGGCATCTGTCACTTCAAAAGAACCAATATCCCCGGCGTGCCAAATTTCATCGACCGCTTCCGCATAGCCCAAAACCCGTGGGTCTAAAAAACTGTGCGTATCTGAAAGCAACAATATCTTTTTCATCATCTTTGTACAAAATTACACCTTTGCGTTATTTTTTAGAGTTTTCATATAAAGGAACTGCATATCACGGATGGCAACGCCAACCCAACGCCTCCACGGTACAGCAGCAAATGGAAGATGCACTGACTACTTTGTTGGGCAAAGAAACGGCTGTGCTCGCTGCCGGCAGAACAGATACAGGTGTACACGCCAAACAAATGTTTGCGCATGTTGACTTAGCGCTCAATGCTGAAGCGATCAAACAACTTGGGCATCGGCTAAATAAATTTCTACCCCACGACATTGCCATCAAGGCTATACACCCCGTAAAAGCAGATGCACACGCCCGTTTTGACGCCATTTCACGAAGCTATACCTACCATTTGGTGCCACACAAATCCCCCTTTGCACACGAGCTGGCTTATACGTTTACAACCGCATTGGACTGGGATGCCATGAATGCCGCAGCCAAATTACTTTTAGGGTACACAAATTTCAAATGTTTTTCTCGCTCCAAGACAGATGTAAAAACCTATGACTGTAAGGTGACTGAGGCGTATTGGGTGCAATCAGATTCGGAATGGATTTTTTATATTTCGGCTAACCGCTTTTTACGCAATATGGTACGTGCCATAGTGGGTACGCTGCTTGATGTTGGTACTGGTAAAACAAGCTTGGCTGATTTTCAAGCCATTCTAAATAGCGCGGATAGAACCAAAGCAGGAAGTTCAGCACCTGCACATGGATTGTTTTTGACGCAAGTTCAATATCCAAACACTATATTTGAAACAAATGGATAAAAAAGCATCGAACAGCATTTTGGATGTCAGCTTGTTTAAGCGTCTTTTGGCTTTTGCAAAGCCCTATCGTATCACTTTTATATTGGTGTTGGTCTCGGCAGTTTTATTATCTGGGTTTTCTACACTTAGCCCTTACTTGCTTAAGATTACCATAGACGATTACATTACCTTGAGGGATTACGATGGCATGTTGGTTCTTATAGCCCTTATGACGCTGACCCTGGTGCTTGAAGTAGTTTTTCAATTTGTGTTTATCTATTACGCCAACTGGCTTGGGCAACATGTTATTTTCGATTTGCGCAATATGCTATATCGTCATATGATACAGTTTAAAATGGCTTATTACGACAAGTCAGCAGTGGGGCGTTTGGTTACTCGTGTGGTAAGTGATATCGAGACCATCTCAGGAATTTTTAGCCAAGGCTTGTTTATGATCATTGCAGACCTTTTAAAGATGCTCGTGGTTATTGTGGTGATGTGGACAATAAGTTGGAAGTTATCGATCATTGTTTTTGCTGTTTTACCTGTAATTCTATTTGCAACACGACAGTTTCAAAAAGCGATGAAATCCGCTTTCGATGAAGTGCGCACACAAGTAGCCAACCTCAATAGTTTTGTGCAAGAACGCATTTCAGGCATGAGCATTGTTCAATTATTTGGTCGTGAGAGCGTGGAGTCAGCCGCATTTAAAGACATCAATGACAAACACCGCAAAGCGTGGTTAAAAACCGTTTGGTATAACTCCATTTTCTTTCCAATTGCAGAACTATCCACCTCGATTACCATCGGGCTTCTTGTGTGGTTTGGTGGACTGAATGTTATTGCGGGCTCATCGGGAATTACACTTGGTATTATCTTTTTGTTTATTCAGTTGTCACAAATGCTGTTTCGTCCACTGCGACAAATTGCGGATAAGTTCAATACCCTCCAAATGGGTATGGTGGCGGTTCGTCGTGTAATGGCAGTACTTGATACCCAAGAGTCGATTTCAAGCAATGGCCAAATCCCCAACAATAAAATTTCAGGTAGGGTAGCTTTTGAAAACGTAACGTTTTCTTACAAGGAAGATGAAACAGTCTTACACGGCATTTCGTTTAATATGGCACCCGGTGAAACCGTAGCCGTAGTTGGTGCCACTGGCGCTGGGAAGTCAACGCTTATCAATATTCTAAGCCGCTTCTATGAGGTTGAAAGCGGACAGGTAACCTTGGATGGCGTAAATATTAAAGATTACGATCGTTCTTGGCTGCGCAAACAAATCGGTGTAGTGCTGCAAGACGTTTTTCTGTTTGCCGATTCCATTTACAACAACATAACGCTATGGGATACTTCTATTTCAGAAGACGATGTGATTGCAGCTGCTAAAAAAATTGGTGTTCACGATTTTATTTCAAGTCTTCCAGACGGTTATCATTTTAATGTAAAAGAACGCGGCGGCATGCTGTCAACAGGACAACGCCAATTGATTGCTTTTTTAAGAGCCTATGTTATTCAGCCTAAGATTTTGGTTTTAGACGAGGCCACTTCTTCAATTGACACACATGCAGAAAAGCTTATCCAAAAGGCTACCAAAGAAATTACCAAAGGCAAAACCTCTCTTGTAATTGCCCACAGACTCGCCACCATACAACGAGCTGATAGCATTATTGTTTTGGATAAAGGAAAGATTGTAGAGTCGGGAACCCACAGTGCGTTACTGAAAATTGAGGGTGGCTATTACAAAAATCTTTATGAAGTTCAATTTGTTAAAGCTGAAGCAGTCATCTAAGCCATGTCTTTGGCAATGATGTCATTCAAGTCTTTATAGGAGCCAAAAGAAATTTTTTCGCCGTCTTTAAAGTAACTAATACCTCCTGTTTCTTCCGATACTACCAACACCACTGCATCTGTTTTTTCTGTAATTCCAACGGCAGCCTTATGTCTTAAGCCGAATTTTTTTGGTAGCCCACTTTTGTTGGATATGGGGAGCACAACACGTGTTGTTGTGATGTTGTTGTTTTCTATGATGGCTGCGCCATCGTGTAGGGGTGCGCTTTTGTGAAAGATACTTTCAATGACGGGAACGGAAATTTCCATATTGACTTCCACACCCGAGGATTTAAGAAAGTCTAAGCTGCTGTTGCGCTCTAGAACCAAAAGCGCGCCTGTTTTTTGTTTTTTGAGCGAAGCACAACTTTTTACTAAGGCGTCAATATTAAGTGAGGACTCAATATCACTTGATTTGGTGTTGAATATCTTAAGATAGCGATTTATTGTCTTTCGGTTTGCCAAATTTGAAGACCCCAGCATCAATAGCAGTTTGCGAATTTCTTGTTGAAAAACCACGATAAGCGCAAATACCCCAACACTCATAAAGCCTCCGAGTATATTGCTGAGCAATTCCATATTCAAGGCATCAGTGATTTTCCAAATCAGGTAGAGTATGACAATGCCTACAAAAATATTGATGGCTGCTGTTCCTTTAACAAGACGGTAAGCATAGAAGAGCAACATCGCTACCAACACAATGTCGATGATATCCAGTATATTAAAATCTAAAAAATCAAACATTCCATAAATTTACGAATAATTGATTAAGCATTCTTAAGTTTTTCAATGAGTTGCACGGCTTGATGGGCTTCTTTGACGTCGTGCACTCGTAAAATTTGTGCGCCTTGCTGCAAGGCAAAGGTGTTTAATACGCTAGTTCCATTTCCTGCCTCAGCAACTTCTATTTGAAGCAGTTTATAGATCATCGACTTGCGCGACACCCCAATCAGCATGGGAACGCCGTCCATTTGAATGCTGCTTAAATGTTTTAGTAACGCGTAGTTGTGTTCTAATGTTTTACCAAATCCAAAGCCTGGATCAATGATGATGTCATGGATACCAGCCTTGTGCGCTGCATCAATTTTTGCAGCAAAAAACGATCTGATATCCGTCAGTATATTGTCATAGCTGGGTTTGTCTTGCATGTTTTGCGGCTTGCCTTGCATGTGCATGGCAACAAAAGGAACGCCGAGCGCACCAACAGTTTTTAGCATTTTAGCATCTAGATTACCACCCGAAATATCATTGACCATTGCAGCACCTGCTGCTACGGCTTGTTGGGCAACATCACTTCTATAGGTGTCTATGGAAATGAGCGTATCCGGAAATTTAATGTGTATTTTTTCAATAACAGGCAGCACTCGCGCCAATTCTTCATCAGCTGAAACCTCAACGGCTCCTGGTTTTGAGCTTGCGCCTCCGACATCTATAAATGTAGCGCCTTCAAGAAGCATTTTTTCCGTTTGGGCAAGTGCACGGTCTGTATTGTTGTATAAACCACCGTCGTAAAAGGAGTCTGGAGTAAGGTTCAGAATCCCCATTATTTTAGGTGTTGTCAGTTCTATAAGCTTGCCTTTACACGAGATGTTCATAAATAGCGCTTAAATTAGTTGGTTTAAAATGAAAACATTTTCATTTTTGAGCGAAATTTACAACAAATCAAATCAGGTGGCGCAAACCGAAGCACAATATCTTACAACAGTAACAACATGCAAGTCATTGTTTGAGCAAAAAATGAAGGATTACGGCTGTGCGTGGCGCATACTTCGTCCCACTTCCTTGACCGATCAGATTTTCATCAAAGCCCAGCGCGTCAGAACCCTGCAACAACTTGAAACCAAAAAGGTTGATGAGGGTGAAGTATCTGAGTTTATTGGCATTGTAAATTATTCTATTATGGCACTAATCCAATTGGAATTGGGAGCCGCAGCGCAGCCCGACCTGTCAAGTGAGGAGGTAATGGCCCAATACAACAAACACGTTGCAGCAACCAAAGCCCTGATGGAGCTAAAGAACCACGACTATGGCGAGGCATGGCGTGACATGCGCGTTAGCTCCCTAACCGATTTGATTCTACAGAAGCTGTTGCGCGTAAAACAAATTGAAAATAACGAAGGCAAAACGCTTGTCAGTGAAGGTCTAGAAGCCAACTTCCAAGACATGATTAACTATGCCTTATTTGCATTGATACACTTAAATAACCAACCTTAACCATGAGAAAACAAATTGTAGCGGGTAACTGGAAAATGAACCTTGACGCCACACAAAGCAAAGAGCTTATAGATGCGTTAAAAGCACAAACGTTTAATGCAGGTGTGCATGTAGCTATCGCTACTCCATACGTACATCTAGCTGCAGCAGTTGATCAAACGGCTGGCACATCAATCGATGTGGCCGCACAGAACATGCATCAAGCCGCTTCTGGCGCTTACACGGGCGAAGTTTCGGCAGCCATGTTAGAAGGAATAGGGGTGAAGACCGTTATCCTTGGACACTCCGAACGCAGGGCTTATTTCCATGAGACTGATGCCCTTCTGGCCGAAAAAGTAAATGCCGCATTGGAAAACGACATGCATGTCATTTTTTGTTTTGGTGAGGAGTTAGAAGACCGCAAATCGGAAGCTCACTTTGACCTTGTTTCCAGTCAAGTTACAAATGGACTCTTTCACCTAAATGCGTCCCAATGGGCGCGTATCACACTTGCCTATGAGCCGGTATGGGCCATTGGAACAGGAGAAACCGCTAGTCCAGCGCAAGCACAAGAAATGCACGCGCATATCAGAGCGGTATTGGCCGCAAAATACGACGATGCATTAGCACAAAGTGTTTCTGTTCTTTATGGAGGAAGCGTTAAGCCTACCAACGCCAAAGAGATTTTTGCACAACCAGATGTTGACGGTGGATTGATAGGAGGGGCTTCACTTAAGGCTGAAGATTTTGCCGCTATTGTCAACGCTTTTTAAATTTGAAAGCCTACCGAGCTTATCATTTTGATGTTCAGCCAACAGCTAAAACAGCTATTTTTTCTGCTTGGCTAACGACCTTTCCATTTGAGAGTTTTGTCACTACCGAAACAGGAATAACAGCCTATATTTCTTTAGACGAAGCGGCCCAGATTTCCGAAGCGGCCTGTCTGGCTGTTCCTTTTGACGGGGTGTCGGCCAAGCTTAAAACAGAAGATTTTGAAGGGCAAAACTGGAATGCCCTTTGGGAAGAACACTTTCATCCCATTACAGTTGGCGATTGGACCATAAGGGCTTCGTTTCACAAAGCTGCCACGACCAAGCACGAAATTATAATTGACCCACAGATGTCTTTTGGCACAGGCCACCATGCCACTACACAGCTTATGCTCGAACAGCTTCTCCACATCAATGTTGCTACTAGAACGGTTTTGGATATGGGTACGGGTACGGGTGTCTTGGCCATAGCGGCAAAAATGCAAGGGGCTGAAAAAGTGACTGGTGTTGATATTGAAAGTTGGTTTGTGGAGAATGCCATTGAAAATGCCGCAAAGAATAACATAAACGATATTGCCTTCAGCACCAAAACGCTGGACGATTTAACAGACCTCAAGCCTCAAGTGATTTTGGCTAACATCAATAGAAATGTGTTGTTGGCTCATTTACCTGCCTATGCACAAATGTTAGCAGTTGGCGGCAACTTGTTATTATCGGGATTTCACCAAGAGGATGTGGTTGTGCTAAATGCTTTAGCACAGCAAAATGGACTTAAACCCGCAGGTAAAGCAGAAAAAGAAGGTTGGATTTGCTTAAAATTTATAATTTAGTGGAGATGATTTACTTTGAAAAAACAAAAGAACAAGAGCAAGAACAGCGGGAGGTTGCCGTTGAGACGTCTCGTTTGCACGAAATCATCCTCTACAACGACGATGTCAATACTTTTGATCATGTCATCAATACCCTAATTGAAGTGTGCGAACACACACCCGAGCAGGCAGAGCAGTGTTCCCTTATTGTACACTACAAAGGCAAATGCTCGGTCAAACGGGGGTCTTATGATGAGTTGGAACCCAAATGTATCCGACTACATGCTGCAGGACTGAGTGCAGAAATCGTTTAACTCCGCATTTTTTGCAATTGCTTACCTTAGCAAAAAATTTGCTTATGCGCATTATGTATATTTTGCTGCTTGCCGCATGTTTTAGTTATGCTCAGCCTACTGCTATGAAAAATTCAATTCACACCTTTACTGTTGAGGATATAGACGGCAAGCCTTTCTCGCTTGAATCACTCAAGGGAAAGAAAGTTATGATTGTAAATACAGCCTCTAAATGTGGCCTAACCCCCCAATACAAAAAATTAGAAGCCCTCTATCAAGAATACAAAGACCAAAATTTTGTTATTGTTGGGTTTCCAGCCAATAACTTTATGTGGCAGGAACCTGGCAGCAATGAAGATATTAAAGCTTTTTGTGAAAAAAACTACGGAGTTTCTTTTCCGATGATGGCCAAAATCAGCGTCAAAGGAAAAAGGCAGCACCCACTTTATGCTTTTCTTACCAAAAAAGAAAAAAACGGCGTTAAAGACAGTTCGGTAAGTTGGAATTTCCAAAAGTATCTTATAGACGAAAACGGTCATTTGGTGGAGGTAATTTCGCCGCGCACACAGCCCGATGATCCCGTTGTAATAGATTGGATAAAAAGCTAAAAATGAAAATAGATATCCTAGCTATAGGCGCACACCCCGATGATGTAGAGCTTTCTTGCGCTGGAACCTTAGCGAAAGAAATTGCCCATGGTAAGCAGGTAGCCATTTTAGACCTCACGCAAGGGGAACTGGGAACTAGAGGAACTGCTGAAATCCGTGCAAAAGAAGCTAAAAAAGCGGCCGACATATTAGGGGCAACAGCTCGTTATAATCTCAATTTTGCAGATGGTTTTTTTGAAAACAACAAGGCGCATCAATTGCAATTGGCGGCATATATTCGTTTGTTAAAACCCGATATGGTGCTTTGTAACGCTGTTGAAGATCGACACCCCGATCACGGTCGTGCCGCAGCACTGGTATTGGAAAGTTGTTTTTTGAGCGGTTTACAGCAAGTAAAGACCACGCATAAGGGGCAATCCCAAGACGCGTGGCGCCCAAAGCAAGTATACCATTACATTCAATGGAACGATGCCCAGCCAGACTTTGTGGTGGACATAAGCGCTTATATAGACACCAAGCTTGAGGCGGTTAACGCTTATGGATCCCAGTTTTTTAATCCAAAAACAGTGGCACCCGAAACGCCCATCAGCAGTCAAAACTTTTTAGATAGTGTTAGATACCGTACTGCCAATCTTGGAAGACTCATTGGGGTAGCCCATGCAGAGGGCTTCACAGCCGCGCGTTTGTTGGCTGTTGACCGTATAAATGATTTGATGTAAAAGCTGTTTTGGATTCTCTAAAAACATAGTACATTTGCATCCAGCAAAATGGTGGTTGTAGCTCAGTTGGTTAGAGCGCTAGATTGTGGTTCTAGAGGTCGCCGGTTCGAGACCGGTCTTCCACCCAATAAAACCCTTCGATTTCTCGAGGGGTTTT
>PKDU01000051.1 GCA_002862705.1 Flavobacteriaceae bacterium | reverse complement strand
GAGACCATCGGTTGTTGACCATAAATAATCATATAGTTGCGAGTCAATGCCACCAGCAACAGTGAGATCAATGCTGCCATCATCAAGTCCAAATCCAGAGACTTCGAAGCCGTTGTAGTTAGATGTAGTACCCGAGAGTACCATATCGGTGGGTTGGGTGATGGTATAAGTTTGAGTTAACGTACAAGCGCCCGTACTGTCTGTAATAACAACTTGATATCTTCCAACCCCTATTCCCGAAAGGCTATTTGAAGTCTCTTGTCCTGCCGGTATGGGAGATGCAGATGGTGAAGTCCATTGATAGGTGTAGTAAGGATTTCCACTACCATCAACAAATGGTGTTCCGCCACTAACAGAAATACTTAAATCTGCGTCTAATTCCCCAAAACAACTAATATTAAAACCATTATAATCAGTTGTTGTCGCAGTTGCAGTAATCGGTGCGCTAGGCTGTACTATTGTTTGCGTTGCAGAAGTAAAGCTACAATTGTTTCCGTCTTTAACAGTAACGGTATATGCGCCAGCAGGTAAATTCTCAAATTGTTGTGTTAGTTGTGTTGTAGTTTCAGAAGCCGTGTATCCAGCAGGAATGTTCGCACCTGTCAACTCATAGGTATAGGTAATGCCGTCAACAGAACCACTGTTATCAATAGTTGTTTGAATGGCTCCTAATGAACCATCAAAACACGGGTTATCTTGTGTGACGACAGCCGTACCACTAAGTACCCTAGGCTCTATTAAGCTAAAACTTGCTGTTGTAGTACAGTTGTTATCATCCGTCAATGCCAAAGTGTAATCTCCAGCTAAAAGCCCAGTTAGGTTCTGGTTTGTTGTTTGTCCAGCGGGAACAACACCGCCGTTTGATGCAGACCATTGGTACGTAAATGGTCCCGTTCCGCCACTTGGCGTAATGTTGATAAATCCATCATTGTTGCCATTGCAACTAATGTTGATGGTGCTTCCTGATCCTGAATCAAACGATGAAACAGTTGGGGTTATTTGTAGCGGGTTTGGCTCTGTAATTTCATATGACTGAACGATATCACATCCATTGTCATCGGTAATGGTAACGTCATAAATTCCTGGTGGTAGTCCGGTTATTGAGGCAGTTGTTTCCTCACCAGCTTGAATGGTTCCGTTTGAAGTTGTCCAGGCAAAATAGTATGGGCCTGTGCCTCCAGCCGGGTTCAACAATATAGTCCCATCGCTTTTGTTAAAACATGTAACATTACTTGACGATGCCGTTGCGGCAAGCTGTGTGGGTTGGGTAACTGTGGCAGCGGCTGTGGAAGCACATCCAGCATCACCAGTGGCGCTATTGGCATCTGTTATTGAAAAGGTATAGTTTCCAGCAATAAGTCCGCTAAAGCTAAAACTACCGCCATCCGTATTCACATTTATAGATGTTCCTGAAATGTCATTAATAATGGTATATGGTGCAGTTCCCCCAGAAATAGTTCCATCAATAACGCCATCGGCATCATCAAAGCAGGCGAGTGCAAAATCGTTGATGGTATGGGTTATGGCTTGCGGTTCTGTTATGGTTACGTCTACTTGAGATAAATCAGAAGTACAATTATTTGTGTCAGTTACTGTTACGGTATAATCATCAGCATTCAACCCAGAAAAGGTATACAAGTCACCAGCAACTGAAGCAGGTGAAACTACAGCTCCATTGATTGAAAAGGTGTAATTAGGCGTTCCACCGTTTACTTCAATAGTGATGCTACCATCACTTCCACCATTACAAGAGACATCAACAAAAGAAGCGCTTCCAAGGCTTAATTGTGCAGGTTCAGTAATCGTATATGCATCAATAAATGGACAGCCATTATCGTCCACAACTGTAACTTGGTAGTCGCCAGCGGCTAATCCTGAAAGCGTACTAGATGTTTCCTGGCCTGTTGGCACAATGCCTCCGCCCGATGCCGTCCAAGAAAATGTGTACGGAGCAGTACCACCAGCAGGAGTAACTGTAATTCCGCCATCGTCAGACTCAAAACAAGTGCTATTCGATATGTTTGCCGAAGCCGTAAGCTCGGTAGGTTCGGTAACATCAGCTGATGCTGTGGCGGTACATCCAGTACCACCACTACTGCTTTCTGCATCCGTAATACTAAACGTATAGTTGCCAGCAACTAGCGATGAAAAGTTAAATGTTCCTCCATCAAATGAAACGGTTTTAGATTCAGCTGTTTGATCATTTGTAATGACGTAAGGCGCTGTTCCACCAGATATAGTTCCATTAATAATGCCATCGGCGTCACCAAAACAGGCGAGTGCAAAATCATTGATGGTGACATTTATTGGGTCAGGCTCATTTATAATTTGTACAATTCCCGACGGATTAGAAGTACATTGGTTGCTGTCTGTTACTGAAATTAAATACGTGCCTGCAGTTAGGTTTGTAAAAGAATATAGATCCCCACTTATTTGAGGTGTTTGACCAACATTATTTAGGCTAAAGGAATAGGGTGGCGTACCTCCATTAACTTCAACAGTGATGCTGCCATCACTTCCACCATTACAAGAGACTTCGATTGATGTGTTGTAACTGAGTAAAAGTTGACTGGGTTCTGTGATTGTGTACGTATTGGTGTATTCACAGTTGTTATCATCTGTTATGGTTACACTATAGTCGCCAGGGGATAGGTTTGTCAATGTGTTGTTCGTTCCCTGACCGGTTGGTATTCCACCACCATTGGAAGCGGTCCAAGAAATAGTGTAAGGTGCTGTGCCGCCGGAAGGCGTTAGTTGTATACTTCCATCAGCTGACTCAAAACAACTTGCATTAGTTACAACAGTATCTTCATCGAGCACTACCAACTCATCTGGTTCTTCTATGATGACTTCATAGTTAACAATACACGAAGTGGTACGCGTAGGGTCAAAGTCAAAATTGTCCAAGAAAATATTATTGAGTGGTTCGTCAAAAAATGTTAATTGGTAAGTGCCTGCTGCGAGGTTGGCTAAGTTAATGTTTTGACCGTCACCAATATCATAATAGACTCCATTTGATGTATTCAGTGATGGGAAACCACTTAATGCAACATCGTTACTTGTGGTGCTGTTGGTTAGCTTAAACTTATAAGTTGCACCCCAGCCGCCACTTACTGAAAATGACATGCTACCGGTATCCCCAAAACACAAAGGGTCTACTTTGGATGTGGTTACGGAAATGTCAACAGGAGCATCAATGACAACTTCTTTTGTTCCAGTACAACCAAAAAGATCTTCCCACTCAAAAGTATACGTTCCAACACTCAGGTTTTCAAATAAAATAAACGTATCACCCTGTGCTGTCTCTCCGGGGTTGGGAGGGGTTGTACTGCTTACGGCGTTGCCACCACTGTCATAAAGCGTATATGAATAAGGACTAGTCCCGTTGTCAAAATACAACAGCATTGCTCCAGAGTTTGGGTCATCGTCACAAATAAGCCCAGAAAACAAATCTCTCGCGACAAGGTCAAAAGATTTATTTAAAACATATTCGCCAGAAATAACTTCCCCCGTAGCCGTGTTTGTAACCAGAACTCTATACTCACCCGGCGCAATGTTATTAATTGTTCGAAATGTTTGCCCGTTAAGAAGGACAAAGTTGCCAGTTCCGTCATTTTCATACCATTGATAGGTAGCGTTTTCTACGTTTACGGAAACTTCAATGTATGCCATACACGCATTCACAACTACTTGGGTAATGGTAAAGTCGTCGTTTTGTGCATGAACAGGCCGAGGCGAAGCTATGGCCAATAGCAATACAATCCATAACAATGAATATTTTCTTTTCAATTTGAGCCTATTTAATTAATACTATCTCATTATGTATAATAGCACTCTACTCCGTATTGCGTACCATGATATTTTAACAAATGTACAATTTAAATAATTTGAAAAATGTTGATGTAAATTTAATCAATTTTACTGTCGCAATTTTTAGCATTAGTATCAAAATTCAAGCCACAAAATGGAATTAATATTTTTTTTGACAGTTGATTAAGATACTTTTGCACTGAAAAACCAATTCCTTGCGCTTAAGTTTTCTTCTTATTTTGATTTCGGTATTTAGTGTAAATGCGCAAAGCTTCGTTGTAAAGGGGAGGGTCTTTTCTGGTGGTGCCCCATTGGAAGCCGCAAGCGTTTATCTCAATGCAACTGCTGTGGGCGTAACCACCAATCAAAAGGGCGCTTTTTCCATTTCCACGGATGCTAGATCTGCTGCGCTCACCATATCATACATAGGCTATAAAACCAAAACCATTGTAATTTCCAACGGCAAATACGATTTAGGAATCATTGAATTAGTCCCTAATGATTCGCTTGAAGAAGTCGTTATATCAGGAACGCTTAAACCAATTTCAAAACTTGACAGCCCGCTACCCGTTGAGGTCTATGGCAAAGCTTTTTTTAGCGCAAATCCAACAGCCTCTGTTTTTGAAGCACTAGAAAATGTAAACGGCATTCGCCCACAGCTCAATTGTAATGTGTGCAATACAGGTGATATCCACATTAATGGTCAAGAGGGAAGTTATACCATGGTGCTTATTGATGGCCTTCCTATTGTAAGCGGCTTATCAACTGTTTATGGCCTTTCGGGAATTCCCCAATCTTTAATCGAACGCGTTGAAATTGTCAAAGGGCCTGCGTCAACACTCTACGGATCGGAAGCCATTGGTGGTGTGATCAATTTAATAACCAAACTTCCCGAAAACTCACCTGCTTTTTCGATAGACACTTTCTTTTCTGGTTGGGGAGAGGCAAACACGGACTTGGGATATAAATACCGTCTGTCGGCTCGTTCATATGGGTTGCTGGGCATAAATTATTACAATTACAGCAACCCTATAGACAACAATGGAGATGGCTTTACAGATTTGACGTTACAAGATCGCTTATCAATTTTCAACAAGTTTAGGTTTGGCGATAACTTGTCAGTTGCCACGCGATTTGTTTATGAAGACCGTTGGGGCGGTCAAATGAATTGGGCACCAAAATACAGAGGTGGCGACCAAGTTTATGGTGAAAGTATTTACACGGCTAGAATAGAAGCATTCGGAAAATACCAATTCAACAGCAACTTATCATTACAGTTTAGCTTTAATGATCACAACCAAAATTCAGTATACGGGACAACCCTTTTTAACGCCAAACAATCTATTGGCTTTGGTCAAATGATTTGGAACAAGACTCTCCCAAAAAACGATTTCCTTATTGGGCTTGCTTACCGCTATACATGTTATGATGATGACACGTCAGCAGTGTACAATAACAACGCTGGCGTTACCCACTTACCGGGTGTTTTTGTTCAAAACGAAACTAAAATAGACGCGTATAATACCTTGCTTTTAGGCCTTAGATACGACCACAATTCCATCCATGGAAATATCCTTACGCCAAGAATAAATTACAAGATAAACAACCTTGATAAAAGTGCTATTTTTAGACTGAGTGCAGGGACGGGGTATCGTGTTGCTCAAGTATTTACAGAAGATCATGCTGCCTTGACCGGCGCTAGGGAAGTGGTTTTTGTTGACGAATTGGCACCTGAAAAATCACGGAATATAAACCTAAACTATGTCAAAACGTTTTATTTTAAACAGGGCGTTATTTTTGACATTGACCTTAGCCTATTCCACACGGTTTTTTCAAATAAGATTATCCCCGATTACGACACAAATCCAAATAAAATTATTTACGATAATTTGGACGGCTCATCTATTTCAACAGGGGCATCGTTAAATGCAAATCTTGTCAATCAAAACGGTGTTCGTATTAATCTAGGCGCTACTTACATAGACACCTACGCCAAAGCGGCTGGTGTTAAAACCCGACCTTATTTGACGGAACGTTTTCAAGGCGTATGGAAAATAGAGAAAAAGTGGTATCCAAGCAATCTAACCTTTGACTTGACAGGTACAACTACTGGCCCACTTAAACTACCAACACTTAGCGCACTGGATCCAAGACCCTCCATGTCTGAAACGTTTACTATTGTTAACATTCAACTCACTAAAAATTGGGGAGGCGCCTTTGAAACTTTTGGAGGCGTTAAAAATATGTTAAACTTCACGCCCCCTGCCAATAGCATTTCACGTGCTTTTGACCCATTTGACAAGCAAGTAACTTTTGACGGTTCTGGAAATGTCTTGCAAACGGCAAACAATCCGTATGCCTTAACTTTTGACCCCTCCTATGTTTACGCTTCCAATCAGGGTATTCGTTTTTTTGTCGGTGTGCGCTGGAAGCAGCTTTAAGCACAATTTTTATGTTGCCTTATT
Source organism: Flavobacteriaceae bacterium (assembly GCA_002862705.1). Lineage (GTDB taxonomy): Bacteria > Bacteroidota > Bacteroidia > Flavobacteriales > Flavobacteriaceae > UBA7446. The sequence continues at coordinate 18,824 of PKDU01000051.1, read as the reverse complement.
TGGCTTAGCATTGTTTCCTGTGGCGCATCTGCTTTTTTGAGAATAAACGATTTGTTATATAAAGTTGAAGATTTGAATTAGTTTTACATGGCTCATAAATGCATCTTTGTTGAGTTCGTATTAACATGCTATGAGATTACGTATTGCCTTTATGCTAATGTTGCTTCTGTTTGCTTCAGCAAGTGCGCAGGACAACCCTAATTTCATTGTTATTTTAGTGGATGATCAGGGATGGAACGGTACTTCTGTTCAAATGTCTGATGGCGACCCACTTTCCAAAAGCGATTATTATCAAACACCAAACCTTGAAAAACTTGCTAGTTTAGGGATGCGCTTTTCATCGGCCTATGCCAGTGCGCCTGTCTGTTCGCCCTCACGTTACAGCATTCAATTTGGACAAACTCCTGCACGTCTTGGAATGATCCGCGTTGGTATGAGCACCAAGCATATCAACCACAACACCCCTATTACCATTCCGAAGGTATTGAAACAAATTAACTCCAGCTACAAAGCAGCACACTTTGGCAAATGGGGCATAGGCGTAGATCCAGCGGTGCTTGGGTATGACGAAAGCGATGGGATTACGGGAAATAAAAACGGTGGGTTTGACCACAAAAACAACAGAAATCAATGGCGGAACAACGTCAGTGAAGACCCAAAAAAGATTTTTAGCACCACCAAAAAAGCTATTGACTTTGTTGAAAGACAGGCCACTTCCAACACCCCGTTCTATTTGCAAGTTTCCCACTATGCTGTGCATTCCGACATTATGCTTCGCGCAGAAACCTTAGAAAAATACAAAGCCTTGCCAAAGGGTAAATACCAAAAACATGCTGGGTATGCTGCCATGACAGAGGACTTGGACAGCGGGGTTGGCTTATTGCTAAACAAAGTTAAAGCGCTGGGGCTTGATAAAAATACCTATATCATCTACACCTCCGATAACGGAGCCGTGCCTGTTATGCCACCAAGGCCATACTATACTCACGGGAACAATGCCCCTTTGAGTAGGGGCAAATGGGATGCCATGGAAGGCGGCATTAGGGTTCCGTTTATTATCAGTGGACCAAGAATTAAGCATGGTACTGCCAGTAAAACACCCATTAGCTTTTCTGATGTTTTACCTACTGTGGTAGATTTGGCAGGGACAGCATTGCCATTGCGGGATGATTTAGATGGCGGTAGCTTTAAGAAATTGCTTTTTAGAAGCGGCAGGGGAAAAGTTAAACGCAATACCAACGCACTGATTTTTCACGTGCCTTACGAAAACGGTATAGCACTCAAAAGGGCACATTCTGCGATCGTAATAAATCGCTTTAAGTTGATTAAGTTCTACGACAACAATGAAATTAAATTATTTGATCTAGATGTTGATTATGAAGAAAATAATGATGTAGCCCTTTCGCATCCCGAAAAAGCAAAAATGCTTGCGTTGGCACTAGAAACGTATTTAAAAGAAGTCAAAGCACCCAAATGGAAGCCGGGAATTAATTGGAAGCAAAAAACGTTAGAGCAGTTTAACTCTTATCACTAGTCTTTTTGTATTGGATTGATTTTCATTAGATTTAAACATTTATAGGTAGTTTTGACAGCAGTTTAACTAAAAATATAATCATGATTAAAAAATACATTCTAATTTTTGCTTTAACACTTTCTGCACCTGCCGTTTTTGCACAAGATATCGCTGCAGAAGAAGCCGCTGAAATCACAGATGAAATGGCTCAAGTGTTGTCTTTAAGTGAAGAAGAAAAAGCCAAAGTTTACGCGATTCAACACAGTCGTTTTCAAACCGCAATGGAGATCAGAACACAGTATGCAGGTGATACCGATGCCAAGAAAGCAGCGCTTCGTAAAGTTTACGACAAACTTCACGGGAAGTTATTAGGTGCTATTGGTTCTGACAGAATGAAAGCTTGGGGTAACTATAAACGTAATTATTAAAAAGCATAAGAGCTTTTTCATATCAGTTAACGCTATGAAGTTTTTTAACGTATTTATACTCGTAGCCCTCACGGCAACAATCATAAGTTCTAAGGCATATAAACCAACAGAAAAACGCAATGTGTTGTTTATTGTTGCTGATGATTTGAATTGTGCCCTTGGTGCCTACGGCGACCCTTTGGCCAAAACACCAAACATAGACCGACTTGCCAAAGAGGGCTTGCTCTTCACGAATGCCCATGTGCAATACCCGTTGTGTGGTCCATCTAGGGTTTCTTTTATGACAGGCCTATACCCTGACCAAACCAAATCCAAAGTCCTCCGTTTGTATGTAAGGCAAACTATCCCAGACGTTGTCACATTGGGACAGAAATTCAGAACAGAAAATTACCACTCGGTGCGGGTGGGCAAAATTTATCACTATCACAACCCACGGGACATTGGAACAGCAGGACAAGACGATTCCTACACTTGGGATCGCACCGTAAATCCCTATGGACGCGACAAAAAAGAGGAGTATAAGCTTGAAGGCTTAAAGGAAGTATTGAACGGAGGTGTCTTGAGTTGGCATGAAGCTGATGGTAGCGATGAAGAGCAAACCGACGGTATAGGAGCAACAGAAACCATGGCTTTTCTTGATGAATTTGCCGCAAGTGGTGAACATTTCTTTTTGGCATATGGACTCTATAGACCCCATGTTCCTTTTGTAGCGCCAAAGGCCTATTTTGACATGTATGATATTGACGATTTTTCTGTTCCAGAAAGCTCGGAAGCCTATTTGCAAACCCTTCCACAGCCTGCCGCCCGATCTGTACGCGCTAAAAAAGAACAACTTAATTTGGATCCAGAATTGGCTAAAAAGATAAAACATGCTTACTATGCCACTACCAGTTTTGTGGATGCTCAAGTGGGCCGTGTTCTGGACAAATTAAAAGAAACGGGCCTTGATAAAAACACCATAGTTGTGTTTACTTCAGACCACGGTTATCACCTTGGAGAGCATGGGCATTGGCAAAAGCAAACACTTTTTAATGATGCCACCAGAGTTCCTCTAATTTTTGCTGGGCCAGGAATAAAAAGCAATAAAGGGAATGTTGACGCGCCTGTTGAACTCGTTGATATATACCCTACGCTTATGGACATGATGCAAATGCAGACACCTCAATTTGTGCAAGGCAATAGTCTAATGCCTTATTTTGATGGCGCTCGAGAGCCGATTAGAAAAAGTGCATTGACCGAGCTTGAGGTTTATACCCCCACAGGTTTGGGCAAAGGCTACACCATCAAAACGAAGCGCTACCGTCTTACACAATGGCAATACAAAGGACAAACGCACTATGAATTGTACGACCATAAGTTTGATGCAGCAGAACTTAACAATATAGCCGATAAGCCAGATTATGCTGCTGTTCAGGATTCGCTAACGCGCTTGATACAGAACCGAATTACAGCAGCCAAAGAAACGCCCAATGGCCTTGGAAGGCAAATTGATTTTGCCAAGCCTTGGCGGGAACCTAAACGTATATTACCTAAGGCCAAATAAAAGAGGTTAATTTTTAAAAGTGCCCTCGGTGGTGTCTGTTATTAAGCGATTTAAAATAGTTACGTATTATGAAAAAACTACTCGTTTTAGCTTTCCTTTCTTTACTGCATTGTGAAGAAATTTGCACTGAGAAGGCCGTTCAAAAACCAAATGTGTTATTGTTTTATATGGACGACTTACGTCCTGAACTAAGCAGTTATGGGGTAGCACAAATTCAATCCCCAAATATTGATGCGCTAGCAACAAAAGGCGTGAAGTTTACAAATGCCTATTGCAACATACCCGTTTGTGGGGCATCACGCGCCAGTATGCTAACAGGTATGCTACCCACAAAAAACAGGTTTTTAGATTATAACACTTTTGCTGAAAGGGAAACACCCAACGCCATAAGTCTTCCGCAATTATTTAAAGAAAATGGATACACAACCATTTCAAACGGTAAAATCTACCATCATTTAGATGACAGGGAAACAGATTGGGATGAGGTTTGGCGTCCCTATGCGTTTGATAATAACGATACCGGCTTGGCACCAACCGATTATTGGCAATCGCTTTGGAAAGATTATCACCATCCAGAAAATAGAGCAATCTATAAAAAAACAGATAGTGGCCCTGCGTATGAAAGTGCAGCGGTTACAGACTCCACCTATATTGACGGCTTGATGACGGAAAAAATCATCAGGGATATTAAAAAGCTAAAGAAAAATGGTACGCCGTTCTTTTTAACGGCTGGTTTTATAAGCCCGCATTTACCCTTCAATGCTCCAACAAAATATTGGGATTTATACGACAGAAATGACATTAAACAACCTGAAAACTACAACTATGTGCCAGTTGATGCTCCAAAAATGAGCATTAGCAATTGGCCAGAAATGCGCTCTTATACCAACATTCCCAAACGCGGTCAGGTTTCAGACAGCATAGCAATAGATTTAATTCACGGCTACTATGCCACAGTTTCTTACTCAGACGCCTTGGTTGGTAAAATACTTGATGCGCTTAAGGAACAAGGGCTTGACAAGAATACCATTGTAGTTTTGGTTGCTGACCACGGCTATAATTTGCAGGAGCACACCCAATGGGCAAAATTTACCAACTACAACACCTCAACCCAAGTTCCACTGATTATTTACAATCCGCTTGCCAATGCCACAGGATCAACAGACGCGCTAACGGCATTGGTGGATGTTTACCCTACGCTGGTAGAAATTTGTGCTCTTAAGCCGCCTACAGGTCAATTGGACGGAACGAGTTTGGTAGCTGTTATGTCCAATCCAAAATCCGAAGGAAAAAAGCATGTTTTTATTAAAAGGGGTAAAGGGTTTACGCTGAAGACAAAAGATTTTAGCTACACCGAGTTTATTAGACCAACGGATAACACAACCGTTGCTTCCATGCTTTACGATCACCGATCTAATAAGGACGAAAACGTCAATGTTGCAAACCAAAAGGAATTCGCAGACGTGGTATTGGAATTAAAGACCACGCTGCATACGGATTTTAAAAAAAATATAGTGGGTGAGTAGTTTGAAACCTTAGGTCCAAAGCCGCTTTTTTTAAGCGAATTTTTAATTAGCGTTTGTGTCTAAATTAAAATCTGTTACTAGTTCAGAAAAAAGCTCCTTTGTCCCTTTGTATGCCTCTTCTTCGAGGTCTTGATTTTTAATCGAACTTAAATCGTACTGAAATAATTCCCATGTTTTGTTATGATACTCTAAAGAAGTCAAGTTTTCAATCCAATCTCCAGAATTTAGATATTGAACACTTCCGCTGTTGTTTTTAATTGTTTTTATGCAGGGTTGGTGGATATGTCCACAAACCACATAATCATAACCCTCACGAATTGCGATTTCTCCTACGGTGTCCTCAAATTTATTGATGTATGAAACAGCGGCTTTAACTTTGTTTTTGATGGTTTTCGAAAATGAAATTTTTTCGCTCCCCAGCAAGCTTAAAACCCAATTCACAGACGCGTTTAGAAAAATTAAGGCATCATAACTGAAGCCTCCAAGTCTTGTTATCCACCTTGCGTGTTGCATGGTGACATCAAATACATCTCCGTGAAAAAACCACGCCTTTTTTCCATCTATTTCAAGCTTTAGCTTGTTGGTTATTTTAAACCCATCTAATTCAAAATTCAAAAAGCGTCGAAATGACTCGTCGTGATTGCCAACAATATAGTGTACTTCCGTCCCATTAGCTATAAATTTAAGAAGCTGTTTTATAAGTTTTGTGTGGTATTTGTCCCAATGACGTTTGCTAAATTGCCATATATCAATGATGTCTCCATTAAGAATGATTTTTTCGGGATTTATGCTCTTTAAATACTTATTGAGCTCTCTAGCTCTCGAACCAATGGTAGCTAAATGAGTATCTGAAATGACAACAATTTCAAGTTTTCTTTTCATACGTAAATGTAGGCATCCCAATCAAGCTGTATTTTATTAGATCTTTAATAAATTATTAATAATTACGAAGCGATACAATTTCCTGATCACTCGCTAGATTAACTCACTTCGTTCGTTGGACCTTAAAAGAAAAACGCCTTGATTTCTCAAGGCGTTTCTTTGTAGCGCATACAGCAAAAATATCGAACTCAATTGCGGAAAACTTAGCTCAATTTTCAAAACTATTTAGTAATTAAATATTTTAAACACGATACCCTGAAAAAATACCTCTAACGATTAAAATTATTTTTTGGAACAAATTGTGACTCAAATCTTTGGGAATATTATTATACATATTTTTGGTTTTTTTAATAAACTGAATTCCATTTAAGACAGGTTCTTTTGTTCATATTAAAAGAAAAATAATCTTATTGATATTTGTAATTTAATTTTTAGCAGATGAAAAACCAAAAATATAACCTTGCTTTTCATAAAAATAAATAAAAAACCCTTGAAATGATCAATAAATATCTTTTAGAAAAAAAAATGTCTTTTGTGTTTTCTGTTGCTGTATTCATTTTTGCTCTTTTGCCATTGAATTTACAAGCTCAAGAATTAATAGATTTGATTATTAAGGCCTTTAAAGAAACAGAAATTGCAAGAGCGAAAATATATTTGAATTCAACTCCTGTTAATGTTACTGATGCACACTGTGAGCGCAGTGCCGGAGGGTTACATGATTTTTATTCTGAAGGAGATTATTGGTGGCCAAACCCAGAGAATCCGGGAGGCGCTTATCAACAACGTGACGGGCAAACAAACCCAAATAATTTCACGTCTCATCGACATGCAATGATCAGACTGAGTGAGATTACTGCTACATTAACCTCTGCTTGGTTGCTTACAAATGAAAATGTTTATGCAGATAAGGCATTGGAACATTTAAATGCATGGTTTGTGGATACTAAAACTAATATGAATCCGAATATGCTCTATGCACAAGCAATTTCAGGAAAAGTTACAGGTCGTAGCATCGGGTTGATAGATGCTTACCATTTTGTAGAAGTTACTAGATCTGTGAAAGTACTTTCTGATAAGGGAGGTATTTCACCTGAACAATCTGATAAAATCAAAACTTGGTTTAGCGAATTTCTAACATGGATGACTACTCACGAATATGGAATTTTAGAAATGAATTCGAAGAATAATCATGGGACTAGTTGGGCAGCAACCGCAGCTTCAATGGCAGTATTAACTGACAATGAAGAAATAAAGAAATTGTGTATAGATCGGTTTAAGAATATACTGCTTCCAAACCAAATGGCTACTGATGGCAGTTTTCCACTTGAATTAAAAAGAACCAAGCCATATGGATATTCTTTATTTAATATTGATGCATTTTTCAATGTAGCACAAATCTTATCTACTCCAGAAGACAATTTATTTGAGTATGAAACAAAGGATGGAAAATCTTTAAAAAAGGGGCTAGAATATATATACCCATATATTGAAGATAAGACGATATGGCCATTCGCTAAAGACGTTTACATTTGGAATGAATGGCCAGTTTGTCATCCATCTTTATTATTTGGTGCAGCAGCATATAATAATTCAAATTACCTCAATACTTACCTTGAATTACCTGCATATCCTATTCATTCCGAAGTTGTTAGGAATTTACCAGTGAGACATCCAATAATTTGGTTATTTGACTAATTTAAAGATTTGTTTATAGGGGTGCTTAATCGATTTGTTTAAAGGGGTGGTCATGATTAGTGCCTTGTATTCGTTCAGCCACCTTTTCAGCAAGAAAAGCTATGGTTTCAGTATATTCAATATTATCAATTAAATTTAAGGTTTCGTTGGGATCTTTTTGGCGATCAAAAAATTCTTTGCCAACTTTTTCACCTGAACTCATTTTAATCCATTCTACATAATTAAATCTTGCTGTTTTGGCCGCATACCCCATTATGGTTTTACTGTAATCTTCTCTTTTAATAGGCCAGATGCTAAATACTACTCTTTGTTTTTGAGTATCAGGTTTGTTCAGTAACGTGACTATACTTTGCCCATCTAAATGATTAGGTTTTTGCATTCCATTGAGTTCTACAAGAGTAGGGTATATGTCAAGTGCAGCCACAGGGGTTTTTGAAACACTATTTTGTTTTCCTTCTGGAATACTGAATATGAGCGGAATATTGGTGTCAAGATGCATATTAGTCCATTTACACCATGAGTTATAGTCACCAAGTTTGTAGCCGTGATCACCCCATAATACTATAATTGTTTTGTCCCTAATGCCCAAGGTTTCTAGCTTATCGAGGAGTTTCCCTACTTGTGCATCGGCGTATGATATACAAGCATAGTATGCTCTACGAAGTTTCAAAGCCATATTGTCATCAATTTCATCATACAATTCTGGCATTCCATAGTAGTTTTTAAGTTCCCCACCCGTCCTGATAGCTTTATTATATCCATTTCTAGGGCGTTCTTTTATGTCTGTTAGTTTGATAGTTGAAGCTGGATACATATCCCAATATTTTTTTGGAGCAGTGAATGGAAGGTGTGGTTTAGATAAGCCAACCGACAAAAAAAATGGAGCGTCATCTTTGCTTAATTCTTCCATTTTTTTCAGTGCATTCTGGGTATTCAAACCGTCTTTGTAAATTGTGTCATTAACAGAAGCAAATTCGTAAGCAGGTCCCCTATTATATTTAGTATTTAGCGCAATTTTTTCAATAGCTTCTGGCGTCACATACCCTCTTCCTGTCCACGTTCCTTTAGGTTTCATTTCGTTGTTGCCAAACTGTTTTTTCGTATCAATTTTATGGTGATATATTTTACCACATGACGCAATGTTATATCCATTTTGTTGAAAATACTTATTTAGTGTTAATGCGTCTGGCAAAACATCATTTACAGCCAGGCCTGTGTAGATACCGTATTTTTCAGGTCTTATTCCTGTCATAATCGATGCTCTCGATGCCATGCAAATGGCTTGTTGAACATGTGCATTTTCAAATCTAACGCCTTGGGCAGCTAATCGGTCAATGTTTGGAGATTTTATGTGACTTGCACCATAACAATTTAGTTCAGTACGGAGGTCATCAATTGAAATAAACAAAATATTGTAAAGCACATTTTTTTTAGCATTTGATGTGCTTATTTGCCCCCGACAAACTATAAACGATGCTAAAAGTATAAAGCCGAGATAAGATGTTTTATAAAACATATTGTTTAATACTTTTCAAATTTATTAATCCGACTCTTCAAATTAGTACATTTTTAGGTTAAAAAAAGTTCAATACTGTTAATCACACTAAATCCAATAAGAAGTTTGTATATATTGAATGTAAATTACGAATGTCTTAAAATAACGGAACTTATTTTACAGCTAAATTATTTTTTTTGGTATTAATTTAGAAATTAATATTTAATGTCTATATTTGGAAAACCAATATGGTTAACCAATTACATTGGCTTTATTAGCCATTTTTGTTATTCGTTTAAAATAAAAATATTATTGAAAGATTAACTTCAATAAATAACCAACATAATATGAATTATAAGTTTAAATTAACTCTTTTAGTTTCATTGCTTGTATGCTTAAGCACATATGCACAGAATACTATGAGTATAAAAGGACAAGTGTCCTCCAGTGAAGACAATGAACCCATCCCGGGTGTTAATGTTGTGGTAGCCAATTCCAATAATGGTACGGTTACAGATTTTGATGGAAATTTTGAAATCAGCGCTGCTGCAGGAGACGTATTACAATTTTCCTACGTAGGGTTTAAAACTCAACTTGTTGCTGTTGACAGTAATACTACACTTAATGTAGCGATGGATTTAGATGACAACCTACTTGATGAAATTGTTGTCATTGGATATGGAACTCAGAAAAGAAAAAATCTGACTGGGGCTATCTCCAAAGTTAAAAGCGAGAATCTCGATAAAATTGCTGTTTCTCGTATAGATGATGCCCTTGTGGGACAGATTTCTGGAGTTAATATCCAAGCTACAGAAGGTGAAGCAGGGTCTGATCCTACCATACGCGTTAGGGGAACAGGATCTATTACCAGTAGTTCATCGCCACTCATTGTTGTAGATGGGATTGTTGTTGATAATGATTTTTTAGGTAACCTTGATATGAACGACATTGAATCCTTTGAAGTTCTGAAAGATGCCTCTTCGGCTGCCATTTTTGGTGCTCGAGGTGGTAATGGTGTCATCCTTATTTCAACCAAAAATGGCAAAGAAGGAAGAACAAAATTCACCTACAACACATATACAGGCTTTAAAGAAGCTCTAAGAGGTGACAACTTATATGTTACCATGCAAGAATGGGCAGACAAAGAACTTGCAGCAACAGGTCAGCTTTCTGATAAAACCACCTATAAACTTGCGCTTCAAAATGATCGTGATTGGCAAGATATTATGTTTGATGGTGGTATGATAGAAAGTCACTCCATTTCAGCTAGAGGAGGAAGTCAGCGTACTACATTTAGCACATCTTTAAACTACTTAAGCGACGAAGGTGTTTTGCTTACAGATAACTTTAATCGTTACAGTCTTCGTTTGAAGGTGGACTCGAAAGTTGGCGATAAATTTAAAATTGGCGCCAATATATCACCTTCTTATTCTGACAGAAGAAGATTTGATGGTTCTACGCATGATGTATTAAGACAACCACCATGGTTGCCGGTCTACCACAACGACCACACCATCCAGTTTGTTGATAGAAATGCATATCCAGATGTTCAAGTAGGTGATTATGCTGTGCAAAGACACTTTGATAATTTTGATTTATATGGAGACGGAGGAGAAACAGATATTAGCACAACCAGTAATACCAATCCAGCTGCCAAAATTTTGGAACGTGACCGCAATGATTATAAATTTAAACTATACGGAAATATCTACGCACAATATGAAATTTCTGATGGTTTAAAGTTTAAAACAACTTTAGGTGGAGATTACTCGCACACAAAAAGAGATAGATGGCAAGGGGTTAAAGCGAGTCGTAACGGAGTAGCTGCAACAAGACTTGACCTTTCAAACGACAAGAGACTCCATATTGTTTCGGATAATGTTTTCACTTATGATAAAATCATAGGAAAACATGACATTAATGCAGTGGCTGGTTTTTCTGCTGAACAGTGGGACTATGAAATTGAGGCTGCTACAGGAATAGGTTATACTTCAGATTTGGTAAGAACACTTTCTGGCGCAACAACTATTGCTGAAGCCACATCTGAAGAATATCAGCAAAGGCTGCTTTCCTATTTTGGTCGTATCAATTATGCATATGACGGCAAGTATCTTGTGTCATTAAGCGCAAGAAGGGATGGGTATTCTGCTTTTGGACCAGACTCTAAATACGGATTTTTCCCAGCAGCTTCTGCTGGATGGACGCTTTCTAACGAGGATTTCCTGCGTGAAAGTAAGACCATTAATTTTTTAAAGCTAAGAGTTAGTTATGGATTAACAGGAAACAATGCATTTGATATTGGTAATGGTGATTTCAGAAACCAAATTAATAGTTACCCTTATTTGTCTTTAATTGGAGCTTCGTCAGCGTCATTCAATAATTCTATTGTTAATGGATTTAACCCACTTAATATTTCCAATGCAGGTTTGGGTTGGGAAAAATCAGTGGAGGTGAACCCAGGAATTGATTTTGGATTCTTTAACAATAGACTTACAGGTTCTGTAGATGTATATAAAAGGACAAGTGAGGACCTATTGTTAGACGTTCCGGTTTCGTATACCACAGGTTTCCCGAATGCTCTTGACAATAGAGGAAAGGTTGAAAATAGAGGTATTGAAATAGAATTGAGAACTAAAAATGTCATTCGACCAAATTTCCAATGGAACAGTACGTTTATCGCTTCACGAAACGAAAACGAGCTTCTGGACTTTGCGGAATCTAATGGTCTAATAACAAACGTTGATACCAAGCGTGCTGCAGAGTGGATTAATTTAGTTGGAAATCCGATTTCATCATTTTACGGATGGGTGGTTGACTCTGAGATTCCTGCTGAATACATAAAGGCACCATGGGAGCGTGTGCGTCAAACCAATAGAGACGTTTATGTGAAAGACCTTAATGGTGATGGTGTAATTGACGATGATGATAAAACCATTCTTGGAAATCCTTACCCTGATTTGGTATGGAGCATTTCAAATGAGTTTAAGGTAGGCGGTTTTGAATTAAGCTTTATTTTTCAAGGAAGTCATGGGGCTGAAGTACGAAATATTGGTGATCAGTATTTGTTCCGCCACTTTGGATCTGCTTCAACTGCCTTATCAACTGCACCTAATCAAGGCTTTATAAAACAAAAAATATTCACAGATTCAATTGTACAAAATGCTTCATATGTAGCATTACGAACGATTTCAATTGGTTATGATTTACCTGAAGATTTACTTTCGGAACTATTTATTACTAACGCTAGAATCTATTTAACAGGGCAAAACCTCATGTATATAACGGCTGATGATTACAACGGCTTAAATCCGGAGTCTATTTACAATACGAGCCCAATTAATTACGGTTACCAACGCGTTGGTTCTCCGATTAATCGAACATTCTCATTAGGTCTTAATCTAAATTTCTAAATAATTAATCATGAAAAGCATTAGAATTATAATTTTTATTACGGTAATGGCTGTCTTTACTTCATGTGAAGACTATTTAGAGCCAGCACCAACATCAGTAATAAGTGGCGCAAGTTTTTACGCCGATGAAGCACAGCTCATGCAAGGAGTCTACAATATGTATGATGGCCTTCAAGGAGCTAACGACACGAGCTCTAGGAGTAATCACGCTACTCAAATTGAGTATTATGTAACTGAAATGCGTAGCGACAACACAAGATCAAAAAGCGGAGAGGGAGAAGCTGCCCAATTTGATAATCTTGCTGTTGAGGCAACTAATGGTTTAATTGCCGACCACTACAGGAGTTTTTATAATGTCATTTTTAGAGCCAATACGGTACTTCAAAATCTTGGTGTTGCTTCTGAGAGCAACAAAGCAAAAATTGAAGGGGAAGCTAAATTTATTCGTGCCTATGTTTATTTTAACTTGGTAAGACTTTATGGCGCTATACCACTTCTTGACAATGTTATTGGTGTAAGTGATGACGCTTCTTATATTAGGAGACCGGTGGCAGATGTATATGACTTAATAGTTAGTGATTTGAACAGCGCAGTAGCTGGATTAGATAATACTAATGGTAGGAACAGAGCTACAAAAGCTGCTGCTCAAGGATTACTTGCTAAAGTACACCTTACACTTGGTAATTATCTCGATGCACAACAGCTACTAGAGAGCGTTATGTCTGAAGGATTTGCTTTGGAGCCCAGCTTTAGTGATGTGTTTTTTAACGAAAGCAATTCGGAAGTTATTTTTGCTATAGGCTATGCTTCAGGATTGGTGCAAGACAGTCAAAACTTTTCTGCTGAATTCTTAAACGGTGTTGGACGAACAGTGGGTGTAAATTACGTTACTGACGATGCAAAAGCTTTTATGGAAGCCAATGGTGGAGACAGAACTGTTGTTTCTATGCGCACTGATCCAATACAACCTACACAAACGCAAGTAACTAAGTTTTTACCTGATGGTTTTGATGGCGGTTCAGATGGGAAAACATTTGATTTCGATGCACGACTTGCTGGGAATGATTGGATTGTGTTACGTTATGCCGACATCTTGTTGATGCACGTTGAGGCCATAATGGGAAGCAATAGCGAAACCAATGTTACAGCGGCTTTAGCTTCATTTCAACAAGTGCGTGATAGAGCAGGCCTAACAGACGCAGTAACTTCTATTACCAAAGACGATTTGTTAGCAGAACGTCGTGCAGAATTAGCATTTGAAAACCAAAGGTTGTATGACATAATGCGATTTGGAAAAGGTGTAGATATACTTGGCGCCTATGCAGTAGCAATTGGAGCAAATTTCACCTCTAATGATTTATTGCTTCCATTTCCACAAATAGAAATCGGACTTAGCAAAGGATTATTAGAACAAAACCCAGGGTATTAAAACCTAAAAAATAAATTAAAATGAAAAATATATTTAATATTTCAATGGTTGCCTTACTAGTATTAGTTTCGGCATGCGATGATTTCGACAAATACGAATTGCCAGAGGCAAATTCAATTCCAGATGCAACTCCACCTCAGGCTGTTTTCACAGCTATTCAAAGTGAGGAAGTGGATAATGACGGTTGGAAAGACTTTTATTTTTCCAATGGATCAATAAGCGCCACTACCTATGCTTGGGATTTTGGAGATGGGAATACATCTTCAGATTATGAACCAACAAATAGGTTTAGTGAGGAGGGAACTTATACGGTGGCATTGACTGCATCTGACAACAATGGTCTTACAAATACATTAACACAGGATATAACTGTTGAGCAGCCGCCTGCACCACCCGTACCAGACCCTACTTTGATAAACACTGTTTTTGATAAGCTCGGTAAGTCATCTGGTTCTGACTGTGCTTGTTCTGGATGGATTAATAGGAGCTTAGGTACTCAAGGAGAGTCCAGCACAGCTTCTGGAAATTCTGTAATGAAGTTTGACAATAACGAACCTGATCATATTTATCAAGAATTTGAGGTTACGCCTAACGCAAATTATCAGATTGAAGTTGAGGTATCATTCAAAGCTAATGCTGGTAAATCAAACCCTGCAAGTCTCGAATTTAGAGTCCTTGCTGGAACAGGTTATGACAGTGGCTATACCCCGACGTATTACACTGAAACGACCGCATTCCCACAAGATGGATATGGGTACTCATCAGTTGCACAAACAGAAGTTGAAGAAAACAATCTTATGACTAGAGTGCTTAATAACCCAGACGACACCAGTTATATTAAGTACATACTTAACTTCAATTCTGGCGCAAACAACAGTGTAGCATTATTTGCAAGAGGCATTGGCGGGCTTGCTACAGGAAGTTCAGATAATGAAAGATATGGATACTCTAGTGGAGATGAAGAAATTAGAATTGACAACCTAGTGGTCACTGCTTTGTAGGATATCAATTAATGGTTATTTAAAAAAGGCAAGTGGTAATTTTAACTACTTGCCTTTTTTTATTTCAAGAATGATGTATTTGACCTTCAATACACGTTATTTCAACTTGCTCTTTTTCACATTGACTTCAATGGGTTTATGTGCACAAATAAGTTTACCTGCTTTTTTTTCAGATCACATGGTCTTACAACAGCAGCAGGAAATACTTCTTTTTGGTAAGGCCACTCCCAGTGAACAAGTTGTTGGCAGTTTTAAGGGAGAGGTGCGTAAAACCAATGCCAATCCAGACGGTTCATGGCGTTTGGTTTTTAGCCCATCTAAAGCTGGTGGGCCATATAAACTTAAATTATCTGGTAATAATACCATTGAATTCAATAATATATTTGTTGGTGAAGTATGGTTCTGTTCAGGGCAGTCAAATATGGAATGGCCACTCTACAAATCAGAAAATGGTATAGAGGAAATAAAAAAAAGCTTTCACGACAAAATCAAGCTATTCAATGTAAGGCGTTCTATGAGTGGTACGCCAACTAAGGAACTTGATGTTATCAACAAATGGACTCCTTGTACTCCAAAAACGGCAAAAAACTTTTCTGCAGTTGCTTATTATTTTGCTCTTGAGTTGTACAAGCGGCATCAAGTCCCTATCGGTTTAATTCATTCCTCTTGGGGCGGATCAAGTATTGAAGCTTGGATGAACGCAGACGCCTTTAAAAATGATAAAAGTAAAGAACAACTATTAAAGAAAATCAAGTCTACAGATCTTAATCAATTGGAGCAGGCATACAAAGTTGACGAAAAAAAATACAAGATATATTTAGATGAGGCTGATTTAGGCTTTGAACAAAACTGGCAGTCCATTCAAGAGGACTATAGCTCATGGAGCACAATGCAACTTCCCAATGTTTGGAGACGCACTCCTCTAAAACAACGTGTGGGTGTTGTTTGGGTGTCTAAGTCCATAACGCTTTCTGCTCAGGACATGACTGCTGATTTAGAGCTTAGTTTTGGTTTGATTGACAATGAGGATATTACTTACTTTAACGGAACTCGGGTCGGGTCAATTAAAAAAAATGATGTTTCAAGAAAATATACTGTTCCAAAGGAATTGTTAAAGCAAGGAGAAAATATTATCACCATACGCGTTAAAAACCCTTTAGATATTGGAGGTTTTAGAAGCGGCGAAAACTCATTTTATTTCCGTACAATTTCAGCAAAGGTTTCTTTGGCTGGCAATTGGAGATATAAAGTAGGAATCCCCAATATTAAAGAACCTCCCAAGCGCGTGCATCCAAAATATTTACCTTCGTCGCTATACAATGCCATGCTTTATCCATTTTTTGATTACAAAATTCGAGGTGTTTTATGGTATCAGGGGGAATCTAATGTAAGTAAGGCGACGGAATATGGAAAACTATTTCCTATAATGATTCAAGATTGGAGAGAAAAATGGCAAATCAATATGCCTTTTTTATTTGTTCAACTTCCTAACAGGGCTAATATGGGAATTAAGCAGGTAAATTTTAGAGAGGCTCAAGCCCAAGCCTTAAATCTCGATTTAGTAGGCATGATACCCACAATTGATATTGGTGACGATTACAATGTGCACCCAGCTAATAAATATGATGTTGGTTTCCGGCTTGCTATCGCTGCTGATTATTTGGTCTATAATCCAAAAGTAATTGGGCATTATCCAAAAATTATTGAGACGGTGCCAAGTTCAAAATCAGTTTTGTTTTCTTTTGACCAGTCAATTGTACATAAGGGCAAATCCGAAATTATCGGGGGATTTGAGATTTTTAAAAATGGTGTTTTTCAGTCCAAAGCCAATGCAAAGCTGGTGGATGAAAAAACCATAGCTGTACTACATTCAAGTAATGATTATCCGATCGAAATCAGATATCTATGGAAAGATGCACCTTCTGAAGTTTCAATTTACAACGATTTAGGAATTCCCTTACCACCTTTCAGGAAAACAGTTGGTAATTAGTTTTTGATGGTAAAAGTATAAATACTAACAGGTCGTTTTGCGACTAAAAAGGAAACATAATAATCTCCTTTTTTAAGTCCAGAAATCGTTATTTTCTGTTTTCGTAATAATCTAGTATGGGCTATTTTTTTTCCGTTTTCGTCAACTAATTCGATTTCTTCATAGCTGTTTTTTGGTATATTTTTTAGAGAAACAATCCCTTTTGAATTATTTACCTTTAGTTTGTTGTTTGTTGACTTGGCTCGATAATCTTGCACACTAAGTGGAATCAACTCTTGAATACTAAAATCGGCAAACCTCACCTGCTCATCCCTTAAATCAGATAGGCTTTTAATACTTCTATAAATACCCCATTTTGGCCGCGTAAAGCTTGACCCATCCTGCCACATATCCATCGCAGAAATATTATAATTAAATAAGACTAACCCATCAGAGACACGTGAAATTTTTATGTAATAACCCCCTAAGTTGTCGTATTTTATGACCTCAGTAACTCTAACCCATTGTCCTCGAAATAAATCTAAAGACGCTTTTTTCAATGTACTTTGCATATTGGTAGCGGTATAACGTAATTCCATTTGGTCTGGTGTAGCCTTTCGTGCTGTGAGTGTAACCATTGGAGTACTAGAATACAGACCTCCCACAGATTTGATTTGATGTAGGTGTGTAAAGTTTTTTGAGACTTTAAAATTTTGAGGTAGTTTAAACTTCCACGAGTAAGCAACGGTTTCCCCTTGAATTGCTTTTAGGTTGTTTGGTGATCCACCATATGTTTTGATTTCTACACGTTGGCGATCAAAGTTTTGGCAACGGTCATTATCGGGTGTTTTGTGTACTAAAAAATTAAAAACATATTTCCCTAGTTCGTTATCATACACTTCTTCGATATGTCTTCCAAATTTTGTGTGAACGCAGTCAGGAACTTCAACCACATCTCTTCCTGGGGCGAAAGCATTATTTATTTCTTCATACGTTTTACCAGGACCATTTGCAGATAGCAATACTTTTTGTGCGTTCAATATGTTAAAAACAAAAATATTAAAAGCGAATACTTTTAATAATGGCCTAAAGTAAAACGTTTTCAAAGTTGTTTGTTTTGTGCAATTATAGAAACTTGTAGTGGACTTTCTAGACATTGTGCAAAATGTTCCAAATAGTTGTTCCATTCGTCTTTACTATCAAATTGGCCACTTTTTTTCCATCCAAAACCTGCATAGTAGCTAAACAACCCATTATCGCTTCGATTTAGTTCGAGAAATAAGTTGCTTTTATCTTTTACGTTTGAAATATATTCATCAACACCATTCACATTTTTAACATTGGTGACGATCCCCATTCCTAATGCTGAGCCATCGTGTGGCTCCCAATAGCTAATCCAGCCATTATTCGAATTTGCCGTAATTTCACCTTCTTTTTTATGAAGCGTAATTCCAGTTGAAATAGTTTTTACCCCTTCTAATTTAATTAAGAATTTTGATAAATTTTGGCCATAGTCCAACGAAATAATTTTCTTTTCAGATATGATTTTGCCATTTGCCTCCCAATTATCGTAAGTTAACTCGAAACTTGTTCTAATTGGGCCATTAGTAATAGTTTTCCAATTGACGAAATTTTTTGAAGTTGCATATGACTCTTTTGTTTTTATAGCAATTCCACCAATCCCCCTGCTTGCTCCAACATGGAAATTATCCAACCCTTCACCATTGTCAATATGATAAGACGCTTCACCAGACAAATGTTGTTTATACCATTTGTTGATGATGGGGTATTCCACTCTCTTTAGCCAAGCATCTATACCGCTGGTTAGGGTACCCCCTTTGATATTTTCTTCAATCATCTTTTGAGCAGTTGGCCCAAAAGTCCGAAAAGCAACTCGGTTATTTTCCCATGCATAATCGTCAGTTCGTTCTGG
>PKDU01000028.1 GCA_002862705.1 Flavobacteriaceae bacterium | reverse complement strand
GGATTGGGAATCAGCACGCCATCGCCCTGGTTAAGGAATGCCATGGAAATATGCATGATGCCCTCTTTGGAGCCCATAAGCGGCAGCACCTCATTTTCTGGGTTTAACGCTACGCCAAAAGCATCTTGGTAGTAGGTGGCTATGGTTTGGCGCAAGGCAGGAGTACCTTGGTAGCTTTGGTATTTGTGTGCCGTGGGCTGCGATAGGCTTTCCGTTAGGGCCGATAGGGCCGCTGCGGGTGGCGGCAGGTCTGGACTGCCAATACCCATATTGATGACGTCTTGCCCACTGCCAATGCGTTGACGCACCTCACGCAACTTGCGTGAAAAGTAGTATTCTTGGACGCTATTTAGTCTGTTAGCAGCTCTCATGAGATACGTTGGTTTTTATAGGTTCCCAATACTTTTAGCGATTCGGTCATGATTTCCAGCAACTGAATGGTTTTGGTATAAAAGGCCACTTCATCAAAAGTTACGTCCACAAAAAAGGAGTATTTCCACGGGGTTTCCACCACCGGCATGGACTGAATCTTGGTGAGGTTTAGTTTGCAATCGCTGAGTACGTTAAGCACGGCTGCCAGGCTTCCACGTTTGTGGTCTAACACAAATTTCAGTGATGCCTTGTTGATGTCTTCAGAGCTGTTGGGCGTGGTTTTAACCACAACAAAACGGGTAGCATTGTTGGCAATACTGTGGATGTTGGGTGCTACAATTTCAAGTCCGTAAAGTGCAGCAGCCGTTTTGGAGGCAATTGCGCCAAGGCCGCGGATTTGCTTGTCGGCGATGCGTTGTGCGACTTCTGCGGTATCGGCATCTTCAATGAGTTTGATGTGCGGCTGGGTAGCAAAGAAGTCTTTACACTGCAACAGCGCCATGGGATGGGAAGCCACTTCTGCGATATCTGCAACAGCCGTTCCGGGCAATGCCATCAGCTGGTGCTCAATGCGGATGTAAGCCTCGTCTACAATATGGAGGTTGTGTTTGTCTATAAGGGCATAGTTGGGAATAATGGAGCCAGCTATGGAATTTTCCAAGGCCAAAAGGCCGTGGCTAACGGCACTCGAGGTAACCGCTGCAACGAGGGCATCAAACGACAGGCACTCGTCCAGTGCCGTGTTGGTACCAAAAAGCTGGGCTGCTACCTCGTGGTGGTAAGAGCCTCTAATTCCTTGTATGGCGATTTTTGTTTCCATTGTTTCTGTTACTTCATGCCTCATGGGCACATAAAAAAACCCCGAACGTTAGCCCAGGGTTTTAAATTCGTTTGTGAAAAACTATTATACACCCAGCTATCTCCCGTTATAGAAGTAGTAGAAAGATGAATAATATGTATTTGTTTTCATTACAGGGGCAAAAGTACACGCAAAATCGAAATAAACAAATTTTTTTGTAATTTTAAACTAGCATAGAACCCAAATCTATTCTACACCAACAACCTACTTGTCCATACAGGACACTTCGTTTTTTGTTTTTAGGATTTTTTGGGTGTATCGAGAACTATCCATCTGGCTTGCCAGTCGCCCGCCTGAACGGACAGGGCAAACAGGGTTGTATCCGCATATCTAAACTCTAAAACAATGCATAAATCCATATCTCATATAACAGTCCTAATCATCTCCTTAGTGACATTTGTTTCGTGCAATTTTAATTGTGGCACAAACGACAAGGACACACAAATTTTTAACCTTGAAGAACAATTAATTCAAGACGGCTATGTGCCGATAAAAATGAAAAAAATGCCAAGCGGTCACCTGCATCTATTTGGCCAACTGAATGGCGTGGACGGCAATTTTGTGCTAGACACTGGGGCTGGAGCTACCGTCATTGAAAAAAAGAATAAAGAGAAGTTTGGCATGCAAACAAAAGCAACAGAAAAAAAAGCAACTGGCGCTGGCGGCACAGAAATGCAAATGCAAACCTCAACCCAAAACGTCTTTAGTGTAGGAACACTAAAACTTTGGAACCTTAAACTTATGCTTTTGAATCTAGACCATGTTAACAATGCTTTTGAACGCATGGGATTGGAAAAAGTAGATGGTGTTATCGGCGCAGACATACTAACCAACAACAAGGCCATCATTGACTACACTAACCTAATATTGTATTTAAAACATTAAACCTCTAAAAAATCAAAATCTCTCGATGGCGCGAGCCTGTCTGTCAAAAGACAGGGCTTTGTCTAGTGCCGAGAAACAAACCTAAACCCAAAAACCATGAACACAGAAAACGAAAAAAAGAAAACCAAAAGTACCGTAGGCGGACTGGTCTTTGTCGGCTGCCTTATGTTGGGCATCGGCATTGGCTTTATCAAATACGCCGTACACATTGGCGCTGTTATCGGACTGGGCGTTGGCTTTATTGCCATGGCTGCCGTATGGGCTTATTATGACAGGAAGTAAAGCAAATCCTTATATCTTTGTAAAAAAAAGATGCAGTTATCCGCTTTCAAACAAACGCTTGGTCAAGTAGACACCCTACAGTTTCAACTCCCCAACGGGCAGTATGTACCCGCACATTTTCACCTTACCGAGGTGGGGCATGTAACGCGGAACTATATTGACTGTGGCGGCATGCTACGACAAGAAAACAAACTCAACTTACAGCTTTGGGTGGCGTCGGACATAGACCATCGCCTAAAACCCAGTAGCGTTTTGGAGATATTAGAAATGGCCGAAAAACAGTTGGCTTACAGCGATATGGAAGTAGAAGTGGAATACCAAGAAAGTACCATTGGACGTTATCGCTTGGCTTTTGACGGAAGTGCCTTTCAGCTTCTCAATACGCAAACAGCTTGCCTAGCCCCCGATCAGTGTGGCATTCCGCAAGAAAAACCACGGGTACGCGTTACCGCTAGTGGCGTGAGCTGTGATCCCAACTCGGGTTGTTGTTAAAAAACAGCACTTGCTACCTTGTGGATATTATCCGATTTGCCAATAGAATAATAGTGTAAAAAGGGCACGCCAGCAGCAATCAACTCCATGCTTTGTGCGATACACCAGTCAATACCCACTTGGCGAATCGCCTCCTTGGTCTTGGCTTTTAAGACTTCTTTTATCAATGCTTCAGGCAGGTCAACATGAAAACGGTGTGGAATCAAATTGAGTTGCTTTTGCGTTGCCAGTGGCTTTAAGCCCGGAATAATGGGCACCTCAATACCCGCCTTACGGCAGCCATACCAGTGGCAAAAGCACAGCCATCAGCGGCTCCTTCCATCTGGCAAATTTTCTCAACAAATTCGTTGGTATTGGGATTGGTAAACCGGCTGTATATGTTCCGTTGCTTTTCCTCGGCAAAGGAGGCTCGCATTTCTTCGGCATCGTCAAAAACAAAACTGGAGGTTAAAAATAAGGGAGTGCTATGCTCTCCGTGTTGGGTTTGCTCCGTTTGCGTACGGATGGCATTGGTTTCAAATTTTTTTGGGCTCATATGGGGTGTCGTTTACAATTATAGAAAAGCTTATCTCAGCAGTGGCTGCCAGGGTTAGGGAAACCGAACAATACTTTGTAAAAGACAACTCGGCTGCACGGTATATTTTTTCGGGTTTTACATCTCCGTTAACGCGTACCGTTGCATGTACTTTTGTGAAAAGTGAAGGTGCAGGTTTGTCTACACGATCGCCATCAACATCAATTTCCAGGCTGTCAAAAACTACTTTTTGCTTGTTTAGAATTGAGATAATATCAATACTAGAACAGCCGGCTACTCCCATAAGCAGCAATTCCATTGGGCTTGCGCCCTTGGGATTTTCTACAGATTTATTATCAATAGCAATTTGATGACCGCTATTGTTTTCGATGGTGGCGTAAAAGCCAGACTGGTGGGTGAGTTTTACATTCATACGTGTTCATGGATTGGGGTGAATACTTCTTTTAAAAGGTTTCTTAGTTGGTCGTGTTCAATCAAAAAGGCATCGTGTCCGTGAATGGAGTTGATGGTCTTAAAAAACACATTGGGTTTTACATTCAACAGTCGACGGTAGGTTTCTCTATTGTCTTCGTGGGTAAAAAACAAGTCCGTATCAACGGATACAATAAAAATATTACCCGTTGTTTTTTCTACCAATGCTTCAAACGAATCGCGTTCGTGGCAAATATCAACGCTGCCCAACAAATGATTCATCGACTTATAGGCGCTGACATCAAAACGGTTGGCCAATTTATCGCCATGATACAGCAGCCATGTTTCGACGTTAAATTTATTTTGTTCCTTGTTAATGGTGCGGTCAAATCTAAATTTTAAAGATTTAGGCGTTCGATAACACAACATCGCGTGAATGCGCGCATCCTCAAGTGGGTTTTGAGAATTTTGTAGCAAGCGGTCTTGGAGTAAGACATTTGCTAAAATCCAATCGGAAGCTTCCCAATGACAAGCAATAGGGATAACGTTACGAATAAAATGCGGGTGTGATACCGCCATTTCCCACGCTAACGCCCCGCCAATGGAACCGCCAATAGCAGCAAAGAGCTCGGTTACGCCAAGCGCGTCTAGCGCTATTTTAAAGGCTTCAGAGACATCACGTAATATCCAATCTTTGTAGGAAGTTAAAAAGTCACCATCAAAGCCATTGCCAGGAAAATTAAAGGCAATAACGCTGTACACTTCGGTATCTATCAATTTCTTTGGACCGATAATTTCGCTCCACCATCCTTCTTCACCCGACACATTCGAATTACCTGTAAGTGAATGATTCACCAAAACAACAGGTGCTTCGTGCAGCGCTTTACCAAATACTTGGTAGGATAAGGTCAAAGGAATGACCTTGCCACAGTGCAGCTTAAAGGAAGGGATGCTATGTTTCTGAAGTGACGACATATTGCCTTTTATTCTACTGCAATTTATAGTGTATCAAAAGCAGCTTGTAAGTCCGCTTTTAAATCTTCAACATCTTCTAGTCCAACAGACAAACGGATAAGGTCATTTGTGACCCCAGTGTCTTCTTGTTGCTCTGGTGTAAGTTGTTGGTGCGTTGTACTCGCATTGTGAATGATGAGCGATTTTGAATCGCCAAAGTTGGCAAGCAAAGAGAAAATCTTGGTATTATCCGCAATTTTCTTGGCTGCTTCAAATCCACCCTTAACACCAAAGGTTACCACACCACTTTGGCCGTCTTTTAGGTATTTTTTTGCCAGGCCATTGTATTTACTCGATGCCAAACCTGGATAGTTTACCCAAGCTACAGACTCGTTTTGGCTTAACCATGTTGCCAGTTCAAGTGCATTTTGGCTGTGTCGTTGCATTCTAACCGAAAGGGTTTCTATTCCTTGAATGATTTGGAATGCATTAAAAGGGCTTATTGCAGCTCCCAAATCGCGAAGCCCCTCTACTCTGATTCTTGCGATATAAGCCGCAGGGCCTAAGGCTTCGTGGTAGTTTAGTCCGTGGTATGAAGGGGATGGAGAAGTGAATTCTGGAAATTTACCACTCGACCAATCAAAAGTACCTGCGTCAATAACAACACCACCCATTGACGTACCGTTGCCGTTTAGGTATTTGGTTAGGGAGTGAATAACAATGTTTACCCCGTGCTCAATAGGCTTCAGCAAAGCAGGCGTAGCAACCGTGTTGTCCACCATAAAAGGAACCTTGTGTTTCTTGGCAACTTTAGAAATAGCTGCCAAATCAAGGACATCTAGTTTTGGATTCCCCAAAGATTCTGCAAAAATAAGGCGGGTATCGTCTTGGACGGCAGCTTCAAAATTGGCAACGTCGTTTGGATCAACAAAAGTTGTGGTGATACCAAAGCGTGGCAACATTGACTTTAACATGTTATACGACCCACCGTATAAGCTGTTTGAAGAAACAATATGGTCACCCGCTTTTAAGAACGTAAGGATTCCTGTGGATAGCGCTGCAGTTCCAGAACAAGTGGCAACAGCCGCTATTCCACCCTCAAGTGCTGCCATGCGCTGTTCCAGCACATCGTTAGTTGGGTTGTTTAGTCGGGTATAAATATATCCGGGTTCTGCAAGAGCAAAAAGGTTAGCGGCATGCTCAGCATTGTCGAACACATAGGATGTTGACTGATATAAGGGTACTGCTCTGGTGCCTTGCGTTTTGGTGACATCATGACCTACATGAAGTGCGTTTGTAGAAAATTTTTGATTACTCATTTAAAATAAAATTTAGAATTGATTTTTAAAGGTTTGAACTAGATCAAGTTTTTCCCAAGTGAATAACTCCACCTCACAGTCAATACGACCGTTATAGGGTGACTCGAATGTTTTTGATACCGTTTCAGGGGTTCGGCCCATATGTCCATAAGCTGCCGTTTCTTCATAGATAGGATTACGGAGTTTGAGGCGTTGCTCAATGCCAAAGGGTGATAAATCTACGAGTGTGGCAATTTTTTCTGCTATCTCAGCATCTGAATATGTGCTTTTTGATGTTCCGTACGTATTGATAAATATGGAAGTTGGCGCTGCTACACCAATGGCATAACTCAATTGCACCAATACCTCATCACAAACCGCGGCTGCCACCAAGTTTTTGGCAATATGTCTTGCGGCATAGGCAGCACTTCTATCCACTTTGGAAGGGTCTTTACCACTAAAGGCACCTCCGCCATGTGCGCCTTTTCCACCATAGGTGTCTACAATAATCTTACGGCCCGTAAGACCCGTGTCACCGTGAGGACCACCAATGACAAATTTTCCTGTTGGGTTTATGTGATAAACAATATCATCACCAAAAAGCGCCTGAATGTGTGCTGGATATTCGGCAATGACGGCAGGAATAACCAATGTGATTAAATCTTTTCTGATTTTGGCCAACATGGCTTCGTCTTTGTCAAAATCGTCGTGTTGGGTTGAAATTACAATAGTGTCAACACGCTGTGGCTTGTGATCGTCTGCGTACTCAAGTGTCACTTGTGACTTGGCATCAGGACGCAGATAAGGAATTTGTGTTTTTTCTCGTCTAAATTCAGCCAATACACGCATGATTTTATGGGAAATATCAAGCGCCAAAGGCATATAATTATCGGTTTCGTTGATAGCATACCCAAACATAATACCTTGATCTCCGGCGCCTTGTGCGGCTACTTCATCCCTGTCAACGCCTTGATTGATATCTGGTGACTGTTCGTGAATGAGTGAAATTACCCCACAGGAATCGCCAGAAAATTGATAGGCGTCTTTGTTGTAGCCAATGCGATTAATGGTTTGTCGGGTTATTGACTGGATATCCAAATAGGTTTTGCTTGTAACCTCTCCAGCAACAATTGCTTGACCCGTAGTAACGAGCGTCTCACACGCTACCTTGCTGTTGGCGTCAAATGCAATAAAATGATCCAGTAGTGCATCACTAATTTGATCGGATACCTTGTCTGGGTGCCCTTCACCTACTGACTCTGATGTAAAAAAGTATGACATAATCTTGCTTTTGGGGAGTATATAGACTGATTGCAGTAATCAAAAGCAAGCTGTTTTAGCAGTTTTTTTGAGAGGTTGCAATCAGTCAAATCCTTCCTCTGTGGGCACAAATATACAACAAGCTGAAACTTTACAAAGAAATTTTATCGAAAACTTACAGAGACACCTGCGTTTAGGGTATTGAATTCCTGAAGCGTGTAGTTAGCAAAGATCTTTAAGAACAACAAATTGACTCTAGCGCCAATCATGGCGTGGGTGCCTGTGTATGAACTCTCGGACCCTAAAGGATTGGAAAGCGTTTTTGAAGTTCCATCGGCAAAAGAAATGGTATAATCGCCAAGCATATCAAATGCCACATCTCCTTTTCCATAACCAAATCCACCAACAATACTGATGACTGGAAAATCTAGTGAGCCAAGTGCCTGTATGGTAAACGTATCCACGTCATAGTTAACCATTTGGCCGGGGTTTGTGGTGCTAAGCTGATATTCTAAATTCATTTTTGAATAAGAAGCTAGGGCAGAAACATTAAGCGGGAGTTTATTCATAACTCCAAAATACTGCATCAGGTTGTGCTTAAAGCCAATGCCAAATAAGCCGAATTTTGCTCCTTGACTTTTTATTTTAGGTACATAGCGTACCATTAAATCGGTTTCAAAAAACAAGCCTAGACCAACTTGGGCATAGGGTGCTGGAAGTGAATTCATGACCAAGTCATCTCCTAAACCACCTGGTATTTCTATAGACTGCGTACTGCCTCCTGGCAAGGTATATGCGAAAGTTGTGTTTTTCTTAGCACCAAAAACTGTACTAGCCGATGTTGCAGTAGATGTTAACTGTTCTAAATTAAGCGCACGAATTGAAAATGACTTTGCAGCATCCGAAACACTAGGAGAAGTAACACCGAGAGTTATATCAAAACCAAACTTTTTATGTGTCTTGGCAGACGATGCCCAGCCTGCATTTAAGCTATAAGTCAATGATTGTCCTAATGGTGCGATATAGGCGTCAACAAGTTTTTGTGCATCGTTATTTGTAGCAGCCAAAACGTTGTCTAAATCATCCAACAATTGCGCAGATGAAAAGCTTGCAGTAAGCGAAATGATGAGTATGATGAGGTTTTTCATGTTCAGATTTTTGAGGTTTCAATTCAAATATACATCAAATAAAATACTTAAGTGTAAAATAAATAAAACGCGGTTGAATCATGTACAGGGTTGTGGTTTGTGTAATCCCAGAGAAATTATCTCTATTTATACTGCTGTTGCCCAACACATTTTTAGCCTGAATACCAAACTCCCATTTGCTGTCTTTTTTGATGTAGAGCAGTGACGCGGATAAGTCGTCATATTTGTTAAGAGAAGTACTCCCCAAGCGATAATCATAAAAGCTGTAATCGGCTAAAAAGATAAATCCGTTCAAAAAAGCAGCATCCACACCAACAAAAGGACGCTCTGTAATAAAGTAACGAACGTTGTCCTCATCTTTTGTGCGGTTGTTGTTGTAACTATAACCCACTTGTAGATTGGGTGCAGCCTTAAAATTGGTGGATAAGGATGCGCTGGCAAACTGAGTAAAGTAGTTGAACTGACGCAAATCTCCGTTAACAATATTGTAGGATTTGTTTTTATTGGCACGAAGCGTAAAGCTCGTTTTTAGGTTATTAAACCTTTTTTGAAGCCGTGCATTTATGTTGATTCGCTCTTCTGCTTTTGGGGAATTAAACGGGGAAGACTCGCGATTGATCCCTGACACAACATTTACCGTTTTAAAATTATCAAACTGTTTTCGATAGTTCATACGAATAAAGGTATTCGTAAAGTTGAACATATTGAAATTAAAATAGTTTAGGCTGAAATTATGGAAATAGGCAGGTTTTAATGAGCTGTTTCCAAGAAACAAGCTGTTGTAGTTGCTAAAGGTATAGCCATCTCCAAGTCTACTCACATCGGAATATTGCAGTTGTGCGCGATAAGTAAAGCGCAGCGATTCTGACTTGCGGAACTGATACCGAATCCAAACATCTGGCAAAATCCTTGTCTCTTTGTTCGAAGTGGGGTTCAACTGAAGGGTTTTAATATCGTAGTTATGCAACGTAAAACCTGGATTGATTAGAAACTTACCCAGCTTCACGCGGTAACGAACAGCAGTGTATATATCGGAGAAATCATAGTTAACGTCGTTGATCAAATTTGGCTGGTCAAAAATAGTGAGCGTACCATCAACCGTATTTCCCATCCTGGAATTGTACTCTTGTCTTACCTGCGTGGTACCAACCGTAAAATTTAAACTTGCCGTATCGTTCAGCATATAGTAGTACTCCAAACGACCGTCGAGCTTATTGGTTTTTGTAAAACGATTCTGTTGAACCAAATACCCTTCGCGCTGATAGCTTAAGGGGAGCACTTGTGGAAATAGGATCCGTTCTTTTTGTAGTTCAAAAAACGGGTTTTCCTCTTGCAGCGTATGCTGCAACTCAAGGGCAAAAATATGCTTTTCGTTGAGGGTGAAATAGGCATTTAAGTTCTGGCTCAACTGCTTAGGTGTTTGTTTGCGGAGTGAGCTGATGTCCTCTACCCTTGTGGCGGTAGAAGTCAAATCGCTGTATTCCGACTCATCGGCGTTTCGGTAGAAAACATCATACTCAAACTGAAAGTCAGGGTTTGCATTGTAAAGCGTGCTAAACTTATACAGTTCTGATGTGTTTGACTGATCAAAAGCATTGTCTGTTACTTCCTTAACGCCAGTAGAGGTAAAGGTACGTTCGCGAATAGATTTGATTTGGGTGTTGTTTTTTGAAAGTATCGCAAAACCGGAAAAGGTTAATCCCTCTTTGGGTTGATGCGAAAAGTTAGTTGCTGCAAAATCGTTTTCGATGGAAGCTGCATTGTTGTTTTGAAGATTTGAAAGCCCTACGTCGTCGGTTTGAATTTGAATGGAAGAGCCACTTTGGTTGCTCTGGTTTCTAAATCCACCTGTGAATCGAAAATAATCACGTCTTGTAAACGGGTTTTCGCCAAGGTTATTTCTATTTCCAAGAAAGTTTATGCTGGTTTTTGGGCTGTAATAAAACACTTTTGGGTTTAGTAATATGCGGTCTTTTTCGCCTCCGCCAGCACCTAATTCACCAAACCAAAAGCGGTCTTTCCCTTCTTTTAATTTGATGTTGATGGCTATGTTATCGTCGTTATTGGTGACGCCACTCAATTGTGAAATTTCATTAAAATTTTTCAACACTTGAACCTTGTCAACGGCATTTGCGGGAATGTTCTCTGTGGCAATTTTTGAATCGCCATCAAAGAAATCTTTCCCTTCGACCATGACCTTTCTCACCTGACGCCCTTCAACTTCAATCTGCCCGTCAGCATTGATTTCAACACCTGGCAAGTTTTCCAACACATCTTTTAGTTTGCGTTCTGAACCTGTATTAAAGGAGTCGGCGTTATAGACAATAGTATCGCCTTGAATGGATACGGGCATTTCATAGGTAACCTCTACGCCTTCTAGCTGCTCTGCCTGCTCATACATCACGATTACCTCGTTGAGGTCAGTGGTTGATTTGCGCGATAGGGCTACGGGTTTATATCCCAAATAGGAAACCTTTATGCTGTAGGGAACATCTTTTTTAATTCCAATAGAAAATTTTCCGTCCAAATCGGATATGGCAAAATTGTCCATTCGATTTGTTTCTTGATTGGTAGCTACAATGTTTGCGGTGGATATGGCCACGCCAAGACTGTCTAATACAACTCCTTCAAACCTGATGTTTTGGCTACAAACACTTGTTGAGACAGCAAATGCGAGCAGTACCCCTATTTTTCTTATGTTCATTTATTATCCTCTAATCATTATGCGATTTCCGCTGCCTCTGTTTCCATTGTTTCGAAAACGTTCTCGCATTTCCTCTGCCTTTTTTTCTCTAATTTCTGAAAATTCTTTTTGGGTAACTGCCTGCCCTTTTCTAGGTGCTTCAAGCTTGATTTTATCTTTGACATTCATCTGCACTTCCGTACAAACCAAAACCCTTTTGTCGTCTTGTGCCATGAGCACCAAACCTGGTAGACCAAAATAGCTTGCTGGCCCAGCAGAAATGGGAATGTCGGGAGTAAACCAAACAGAGACCGTGACAGGAACTTTTTCGGGTGCTTCCTCTTCTTTTTCCTCATCTTTAGCGCGATTCCCGAAGGACATCCTAAAGCTTGTTGGTGCTTTCAAGTAGACATAAGTGGCTTCATAAGCGGTGTATTGCCCAATTTGCTTGGACGCGCCCGTAAAATTCCATTTGCGTTGTTTCATGTTTTTTGATACCAAAAACATCTTGCCAAATAGTTCTTGTTGGCTTGTTTGCTTGCGGTTGGTAAGATCGGTATGGGTAATGCTGCCAGCACCTCCGCCGAAGCGCATCGACATGCCTCCACGTCCTCCTTGTGGACTGTCTAGCTTTTCCTCTTTTTTGTATAAGGATTGTGTTTGGTCAAAAAACAGCTGAAAGTTTTGGGGTTCGGACATGCGTTTTTTAATACGCTCCACTACATTTTTTGGAATATTGGGGTTGCTTGTAAAGTCCATATTCATGCTTACTTTCATGGTGTATGTCGCCTTTGCAAGCTGTGCACTTGAAAAGGATGCGGTTAAAATCAATAGGGGTATGAGAATTTTATACATATTGTCAATAATTTTTAGACCCAATAAATCTTAAAAAGTTTTAAATAAAATTATAGCAGTCAAAGCCATATTTTTTTTTGGAAAGATACTTATATTGTGGCTAAATTATACATATGCATATTGCCATAGCTGGAAATATAGGAGCTGGAAAAACATCGCTCACAGAACTACTACACAAACACTACGGTTGGGAAGCACATTATGAAGATGTTGTTGAGAACCCTTACCTCGATGATTTTTATGCCGAAATGGAACGTTGGTCATTTAACCTTCAAATCTATTTCCTCAACAGTAGGTTTAGGCAAATCTTAGAGATTCAAAAAAACGGTAATGACGTGGTGCAGGATCGCTCCATTTATGAGGATGCGCATATTTTTGCGCCCAACCTCAATGCCATGGGACTCATGACCCATCGTGATTTTAAAAATTACCGAGCGGTCTTTGAGCTTATGGAGTCCTTGGTCAAAGGTCCAGACCTGATGATATATTTAAGAAGTTCGATTTCAAATCTTGTTTCTCAAATTCACAAGCGCGGACGCGATTATGAAAACTCCATTAGTATTGAGTATTTAAGCAGGCTTAATGAGCGTTATGAAGCATGGGTGCATAACTACGACAAAGGGAAAATCCTTATCATTGATGTGGACAACCTAAACTTTGTAGACAACAAAGAAGATCTTAGCATTGTAATTGAAAAAATTGACGCAGAATTAAGCGGGCTTTTTACTACTTCGTAACGCCAAGCTCGCCTTCAGCAGTAGTAATGGCTTCTTGTACTTCGGCAGCCGTACCTTCGAATACCTTTACTTGTTCCACTTCCTGACCATCTTGATTCGTAACAACCGTTAGGGTGCCTTTGGCCATCCCTTCGTCGGTGCGCTCCATTTGCACTTCTACGTGAAGTACATCTGAGCTGTGGCCATCACCCAATAGCGGCGCCATCACGAGGCCGATCAAACAAGTAAGCTTAATCAAAATATTCATGGAAGGACCTGAAGTGTCTTTAAATGGATCTCCAACCGTATCGCCAGTTACCGCAGCTTTGTGTGCTTCACTGCCTTTAAAGGTCATCTCACCGTCAATCTCCACACCTGCTTCAAATGATTTTTTTGCGTTGTCCCATGCACCACCAGCGTTATTTTGGAAAATAGCCCACATAACACCAGATACACATACACCCGCCATATAGCCACCGAGTGGTTCAGCACCAAACAATAAACCAATAAAAATTGGCGTGATTATGGTAATCAACCCTGGTAATAGCATTTCCTTAAGGGCAGCTTTGGTAGAAATATCCACACATTTGGCATACTCAGGCTTCCCTTTTCCTTCAAGAATTCCAGGAATTTCTTTAAACTGACGACGTACCTCTTGTACCATTTCCATAGCAGCCTTACCAACAGATTGCATGGCAAGGGCAGAGAATACAACAGGAATCATACCGCCAACAAATAACATGGCCAATACGTCAGCCTTAAAGATGTTGATTCCATCAATGCCCGTAAAGGTTACATAGGCAGCAAAAAGCGCCAAGGCAGTAAGTGCAGCAGAAGCAATGGCAAATCCTTTACCCACAGCAGCAGTGGTGTTTCCAACAGAATCCAAGATGTCTGTACGCTCACGTACTTGTGGCTCAAGCTCGCTCATTTCAGCAACACCTCCAGCGTTGTCGGCAATAGGACCAAATGCATCAATGGCCAACTGCATGGCTGTAGTAGCCATCATGGCAGAAGCGGCAAGTGCAACGCCATAGAAACCAGCTAAGGCATAAGAACCATAGATAGCAGCTGCAAATAAAATAACAGATGAAAAAGTAGATTTCATACCAACCGCAAGTCCAGCGATAATGTTGGTAGCAGCACCAGTTGAACTGTTTTGAACGATGTCCATTACAGGTTTCTTACCTATTGAGGTATAATATGCGGTTACCATAGAAATCAAGGCGCCAACTGCCAATCCTATACAGGCAGCAAAAAATACATTTATAGCTGGAACAGCTACCACGCCTTCTCCAAAGAATGTCATGCTGATGGTATCTTCTAACATCCAGTCAATTAAAAACCAACTCGCAACCAATGTCAACAGGATTGCAGCCCAGTTTCCAGTGTCTAGTGCTTTTTGTACTTGTGGCTCCCGCGCATCGTTAGATTTGATACGAACAAAAAAGGTTCCAATGATTGATGCCAAAACACCAACTCCAGCAATGACTAAGGGCAACAGGATAGGTCCCATTCCGCTAAAAGCAGTAAGCTCAATACCGGCATCGAGCATGTCTTTTACAACATAATTGCCCAGTACCATGGCAGCCAAAACAGTGGCCACATAAGAACCGAACAAGTCAGCGCCCATTCCGGCAACATCTCCTACATTATCACCAACGTTGTCTGCGATTGTCGCAGGGTTACGGGGATCATCTTCTGGAATACCCGCTTCAACTTTCCCAACCAGGTCAGCGCCTACATCCGCAGCCTTGGTATAAATACCTCCGCCCACACGTGCAAACAATGCAATTGACTCCGCTCCTAATGAAAAGCCCGCCAGGGTTTCCAAAACTACGGTCATGTTGGCATAAAAACTTCCTTCATGGCCCATAAACTGACCAATAAAAAACAAAAACAACAAGCTCAATCCGAGTACAGCAAGTCCAGCAACACCCAATCCCATAACTGTTCCGCCATTAAATGAAACGTTTAATGCCTTAAGCAAACTCGTTTTTGCTGCTTCAGCAGTGCGAGCATTGGCGTCGGTAGCAATACGCATTCCGATATTCCCTGCAAATGCACTAAAAAATGCACCAAGAACAAAGGCAGGTACTATCATCCAGTGTGTGGATTCAACTAAGGTTGACACTATATATAGGGCAACAGATGCGCCAACAACAAAAAAGGACAGGAGTCTGTATTCAGCACCTAAAAATGCCAGTGCGCCTTCTTTAATAGCACTGGATATTTCAATCATTTTCGCATCGCCTGCGGCTTGTTTGCGCACCTGCTGGGCTTTGAAAATCATAACTACAAGACCAAGAATGGCAAGTACTATTGGAAGGTAAAAAACAAATTCATTCATATTGAGTGTAGTCAATGGTTTAATTCATAACTTTTTTTACAGCGCGCATAACATCCTCGTGGTTGGGTAACCATTCCTGTAAGAGTACAGGAGAATAAGGTGCGGGTGTGTCGGCCGTATTGATTTTCTGAACAGGAGCGTCCAAATAATCAAACGCCTGGCTTTGAACCTGATACGTGATTTCAGTAGATATGTTTCCAAACGGCCATGATTCTTCTAAAATAACCAAACGATTGGTTTTTTTAACGGAATTAAGGATGGTGTCCATATCTAGTGGACGTATGGTTCTCAAGTCGATAAGCTCGCAAGAGATATTTTCTTTTGCTAAGGCATCGACGGCTTTTTGGGCCTCTTTTAAGATTTTTCCAAAAGAAACGATGGTAACATCATCTCCTTGTTGTTTTACTTCTGCAACACCAATAGGCAATACATATTCCCCTTCTGGTACTTCACCCTTGTCGCCATACATTTGTTCTGACTCCATAAAAATAACTGGATCATTATCTCTAATGGCTGCCTTTAACAAGCCTTTGGCATCGTATGGGTTTGCAGGTACGATTACTTTAAGCCCTGGACAGTTGGCATACCAACTTTCAAAAGCTTGTGAGTGGGTTGCGGCTAACTGACCGGCCGAACCCGTTGGACCGCGAAATACAATCGGACATGGAAACTGCCCGCCAGACATTTGACGGATTTTTGCAGCATTGTTTATGATTTGATCAATACCAACGAGTGCAAAGTTAAACGTCATAAATTCGATGATGGGTCTGTTGCCAGTCATGGTGGAACCAACGCCAATACCTGCAAATCCAAGTTCGGAAATTGGGGTATCGATTACTCGTTTTTCACCAAACTCATCCAACATACCTTTTGAAGCCTTGTAAGCACCGTTGTACTCAGCAACTTCCTCACCCATTAAATATATGGTTTCGTCCAGACGCATTTCCTCCGACATCGCTTCACAAATTGCTTCTCTAAATTGAATGGTCCTCATAGATGTTTTAAGAGGCGCAAAAGTAGCAATAAAATACCTTAAAGCAAAAGACTTCTATTTATTATGCGTGCATAGTATTTTTTTATACATTTGAACTAAATTATAAATCTATGAACATACTCGTTTGCATTAGTCATGTTCCTGACACTACGTCGAAAATTAACTTCGTTGAAAACGATACACAATTTGATACCAACGGTGTGCAGTTTGTCATCAATCCCAACGATGAATTTGGTCTCACCCGTGCCATTTGGTTTAAAGAAAAACAAGGTGCACAAGTTCATGTCATTCATGTGGGCACGGCAACAGCAGACCCTACGCTTCGCAAGTGTTTGGCCATAGGAGCCGACAAAGCTTTTCGAATAGATACTCCCGCAACAGACGGCATGGTCGTAGCCAAAGAATTGGCCGCATTTGTAACTGACAATCCCTATGACCTTATCATAGCTGGGCGTGAATCTATTGATTATAATGGCGCCATGGTACCCGGCATGCTAGCTGCACTGCTCGACATTGCCTTTGTACCCAACTGCGTGGGTTTGGAAGTTGATGGCAGCAACGCTGTTGCTGAACGCGAAATTGATGGCGGACGTGAAAAACTAAAGGGGAGCCTGCCGATGGTTATTGGCGGACAAAAAGGCCTTGTTGAAGAGTCAGACCTCAAAATTCCCAACATGCGTGGCATCATGCAAGCACGACAAAAACCCTTTGAAGTGCTTAGTCCAAAAGGCTCAGAAAACACCACCGAAGATGTGCTGTTTGAAAAACCAGCACCAAAAGCTGATGTCAAATTAGTTCCTGCTGATGACATCGACCAATTGATTGAATTGTTACACAAAGAAGCTAACGTTATTTAACCCAATATTATGTCTATTCTTCTATTTGCCGAATCTGAAAACAACAAACTCAAACGCAATGCAGCCGAAATTGCATCCTACGGAGCTGCCTTGGCTGGCAAGCTCAATAAAGACTGTGTAGCGGTTAGCTTTAATGCCGATAATGCCCAAGAATTGGGGCAGTTTGGAGTTTCAAAAGTGTTTAATATTACAAATGTACCGCAGCAGTTTGATGCACATGTCTACGCTAATGTCTTGACACATTATATTAAAAGCCTCGGGGCCACGCATATTATTCTAGGCAGCAGTGCTGATGCCAAGTTCTTAGCGCCACTGGTTGCAGCAAACACAAACGCTGCTTATGTGCCCAATGTAGTGGCGCTGCCACACGAACAACAGCCCTTAACGGTTAGAAGAACAGTATTTACCAACAAAGCCTTTGCAAGCACCACATTAACGGCCGAAGTTAACATTATTGGTGTTGGAAACAACGCTTTTGGGACGGTTGAGCAAGCGGTTGATTGTGTTGTTGAGCATGCAACTGTCGAGCATGCGGCTTCGCATGTAGAGCAGTTATCCATAAGCAAGGAAACAGGCAAGGCCACCATAGCCGACGCCGACGTAGTTGTTTCTGGAGGTAGGGGGCTGAAAGGGCCTGAACACTGGCACTTAGTCGAAGATCTAGCAGAGGTATTGGATGCTGCCACAGCGTGTTCCAAGCCAGTATCAGATATGGGCTGGCGTACACACGACGAGCACGTAGGACAAACGGGTAAGCCCGTTTCGACTAACCTCTATATTGCCATTGGCATATCGGGTGCCATTCAGCATTTGGCAGGTGTAAACGCTTCAAAAGTAAAAGTCGTTATCAATAATGATCCAGAAGCGCCTTTCTTTAAAGCTGCTGACTACGGCATTGTGGGCGATGCGTTTGAAGTGGTTCCTGTACTGACAGAAAAACTTAAAGCATTTAAAGCACAATCGTAATACCCAATTTTGTATTTTAGGGCACATAAAGAACTTGCTTAGTCATGAGCCTTATTCAACTTCGCGTAAACCGCATTGCCTACAGCCAAAATCAAAGTGGTGCTTATGCCATGATATTGGATGAAGTTGACGGTAATCGCAAACTCCCCGTAGTCATTGGAGAGTTTGAGGCCCAATCCATTGCTGTCAATTTGGATAAAGACATGAAGCCGCAACGGCCCTTTACTCACGATCTTTTTAAAAATTTTGCGTATCGATTTGATATTGCCATCAAAAGGGTAATCATCACCAAATTGGTAGATGGCGTTTTTTACTCCAGTCTTATATGTGAGCGTGATAAAATTGAAGAGATTATCGATTCTAGAACTTCTGATGCCGTGTCTTTGGCATTGCGATTTAAGGCACCCATTTACACCCACGAAAATGTTTTGGAAAAAGCTGGCGTTGTCTTTGAAAAAGGAGAACTACCCACCCAAGGAACGCTTGACGATGAATTGTCTGATGAAATAAATTACACCGATCTCTCCAACCAAGAACTTGAGAACGCCATTAAAAAAGCGGTCAAAAAAGAAGATTATGAATTAGCAGCCCGATTGAGGGATGAAATTTCAAAACGTTCAAACAAAGCTAAAAAATGACATTGTCGCATTTAGCCCAGCAGCCCATTGCAGCGCATGAAGGCATGACATTAGTGGGGGTCACCCAAGCTTTGGGCGGGATCGTAGCACTGCTGCTGATTGCATACCTATGCAGTTCCAACCGAAAGGCCATCAATTGGAAAACCGTGGGTTTTGGTTTGATGCTGCAATTTATGTTGGCATTGAGCATCCTCAAATTAAGTTGGGTGCAAACCATCTTTAATGCGATTGGGAAAATATTCGTTAGTATTTTAGACTTTACCGCTGCAGGCAGCGTGTTTTTGTTTGGTGACCTGATGAATGCAGACACTTACGGCTTCATATTTGTATTCCAAATACTCCCCACGATCGTCTTCTTTGCTGCACTCACCTCATTGTTGTTTTACCTTGGTGTTTTGCAGTTTTTGGTAAAAATATTAGCCAAGGGAACGGCAAAGCTCCTCAATATTTCAGGGGCAGAAAGCCTCTCCGTAATAGGAAACATATTTCTAGGTCAAACAGAAGCGCCGCTGCTTATAAAGGCTTATCTGCCTAAGATGAATCGTTCCGAAATGCTGTTGGTTATGGTGGGCGGAATGGCCACAGTAGCCGGAGGCGTTTTAGCGGCCTACATCGGTTTTTTGGGTGGCGACGATCCTGTATTACGTCTGGCATTTGCCAAACACCTGCTCGCAGCTTCCGTTATGGCTGCTCCCGGTGCCATTGTTGTCGCAAAAATGCTATTCCCCCAAACAGAATCTATTGACAAAAACACAAAAGTATCCACGCAAGAAGTGGGCAGCAATATGCTAGATGCTATTGCTAACGGCACACTACAAGGAGTTAAGCTCGCTGCCAATATCGGGGGTATGCTACTGGTTTTTGTAGCTTTAATTGCCATGGCAAATGGGATACTATTTGAATTTGGAGAACTTACCAATATAAACGGGTGGGTTGCAAATTGGTCTTCTTATGATGCGCTTTCCATAGAAGCCATCTTGGGCACTTTATTTGCGCCAATCATGTGGCTTATTGGTGTGCCTTGGGACGATTTATTACCCATGGGGCAGCTGCTGGGCATCAAACTCGCGGCAAGTGAATTTGTGGGTTATATTCAGCTAGCCGAACTAAAAAATGTGGCCAATGAAATTCATTTCAGCAGCCAAAAATCTATTGTGATGGCAACCTATATGTTATGTGGGTTTGCTAATTTTGCATCAATTGGTATTCAAATTGGAGGGATTGGCGGACTAGCGCCTAACCAGCGAAAAGTCCTTTCTAAATTTGGTTTTCATGCTGTTCTGGGTGGAACTATTGCTTCATTACTATCTGCTACGCTT
Source organism: Flavobacteriaceae bacterium (assembly GCA_002862705.1). Taxonomy (GTDB): domain Bacteria; phylum Bacteroidota; class Bacteroidia; order Flavobacteriales; family Flavobacteriaceae; genus UBA7446. The sequence continues at coordinate 5,407 of PKDU01000028.1, read as the reverse complement.
GTAGGCGCACTGTTGGGATAATAGTTGAAAACCTTTTGAAAAACTATTTATTATAATGCGAGATATTTTGATCTAGCTTTTAATTTTACAAAAAAGAAACAATGCAGCAGTATTTAGATTTGGTTCGACGTGCCCGCAACGACGGAGCTGTTAAAGGAGACAGAACAGGAACAGGTACAAGAAGTGTTTTTGGTCATCAAATGCGCTTTGACTTATCAGAGGGTTTCCCCCTTGTTACAACCAAAAAAATACACCTGAAGTCGGTTATCCACGAACTGCTTTGGTTTATCAAAGGAGACACCAACACGGCCTATCTCACCGAAAATGGCGTGCGTATATGGAACGAATGGGCTGATGAAAATGGCGACTTAGGTCCCGTATACGGTCACCAATGGCGCAACTGGAACAGCGAAAATATCGATCAACTCAAACAAGTTATCGAAACGCTGAAAACAAACCCCAACAGCCGACGTATGTTGGTTTCTGCATGGAACCCAAGCGTACTGCCAGATACCTCAAAAAGTTTTTCCGAAAATGTTGCCAATGGAAAGGCTGCCCTGCCGCCATGTCACGCTTTTTTTCAATTTTATGTAGCAGACGGCAAGCTGTCATGTCAGTTATACCAACGAAGTGCAGATATTTTCTTGGGCATACCGTTTAATATCGCATCCTATGCCCTACTCACTGAAATGATGGCACAAGTTTGCGGGTTTGAAGCAGGAGAATTTATCCATACGCTTGGCGATGCACACATATATACCAATCATTTTGACCAAGTTGAACTTCAACTAAGCAGAGATCCTAAACCACTATCCACCCTAAAACTTAACCCAAACATCAGCGACCTTTTTGATTTTAAATACGAAGACATTGAAGTCTTGAATTACGACCCGCATCCTGGAATTAAGGGCGCTGTCGCTGTTTAATTTTCATCTTATGTTTCGAAAAACAAAACCTTCATCAGCCATAGACCCACAACAGCTCTCGCTAGTTGAATATGCGCAAGAACGCATAGCCCAAAAAACATGGTTTCACAGGCATTTACTGGCATCACTTTTTCTCATTTTTTTCGCATTGATAGCCAACTTAGCTTTTGAATATAAGGCTGAATTTATGCCCTTTAACACCAAATGGTCGTTTGCCTTAGCCACCCTTTTAGGTATGCTTTTGGTCATTCACTTTTTGCGTGTGTATGTATTTTATTCATTTATGGGCAACGCATGGGAAGCACAACAGATGGAGTTTCTCCTCGAAAAACAGGCGCTTAAAGTTGAAAAATTAAAACGCTATATGGACAAAGAAGCAGGGCTTAAAGCAAGTGCCGAATGGGAACGCGAAAATCAAAAAAGGAACATCACCATGATTGCTGCTGCCGCAGAAAACAATGCACTTGGGAAAGACAACAAACTCATCTGGCATCTGTCTGACGACCTAAAGCATTTTAAAAATTTAACAAAAGGACACCATGTCATCATGGGCAGAAAGACCTTTGAATCCATGCCCAAACCACTGCCTAACCGCACCAATGTGGTAATCACCAGACAAAAAGATTACACAGCCGACGACGCACATATTGTGCACTCCTTGGAAGCTGCTTTGGCGCTTGCGCAAGAAGACGAGCAACCCTTTATTATTGGTGGTGGTGAGATTTACAGGCAAGGTTTAGCTTATGCAGACAGCATTGAACTGACGCGGGTTCATGCCGATTTTGAAGCCGATACCTTTTTCCCCGAAATTGATCCTGCCAAATGGCGTGAGGTTTGGCGCGAAAACCGCGATGCAGATGAAAAGCACCAACACGCTTTTTCTTTTATCCGTTACGAAAAAATTAAAGCATGAATGTAGCAATGTTTCCAGGGCAAGGTGCCCAATTTGTTGGAATGGGCAAAGACCTATTCGACCAACACCCACTAGCACAAGAAAGATTTAACAGCGCAAATGCGCTTTTGGGCTTTTCAATTACAGACATCATGTTTGATGGTGATGCCGAGGCATTAAGAGAGACCAAGGTAACCCAGCCTGCTATTTTTCTGCATTCCGTCATCAGCTATGAACTGGCAAAAAAATCAAATCCCGATATGGCAGCAGGTCATTCTTTGGGCGAATTTTCTGCCCTTACCGCTTGCGGTGCTTTGTCTTTTGAAGACGGGCTTTCGCTCGTGTCTAAACGGGCACAAGCCATGCAAGCAGCATGTGATGTTATCAAAGGCACCATGGCAGCCGTATTGGCATTGGCAGATGATGTGGTGGAGCAAGTGTGTCAAGACATGGACGGTATTGTAGTGGCAGCCAATTATAACTGTCCAGGGCAATTGGTTATTTCGGGTGCTTTTCCCGCAGTTGAAGCCGCTTGCGAAGTACTAAAAGAAAAAGGTGCTAAACGCGCACTGCTACTTCCTGTGGGTGGTGCTTTTCACTCTCCGCTTATGGAACCTGCACAAGAAGAATTAGCGAAAGCCATTTTGGAAACCCACTTCAATACGCCAAGCTATCCCATTTACCAAAATATAACCGCTGCGCCCACACAAGATGCCGGTCTAATCAAAGAAAATTTAATCGCACAACTTACGGGCCCCGTAAAGTGGACACAAACCATTCAGCAAATGCGTGAAGATGGCGCCAGTTTGTTCACAGAATACGGTCCAGGCAAGGTACTCCAAGGGTTGGTCAAAAAAATAGATCGCGAAGCCGAAGTACAATCCGCTGTTTTGGATTAATCGAAAAACGCCAATATGGTTTTACAGATAAACTGTATTTGATCCTCGTCTAACTCGCTGTGCATGGGTAGGGAAACAACCTCATCAATCAACTGGTTGGTGACTGTAAAATCTGCTTCTTTATAGCGTGTATCTACATAGGCCTTTTGCAAGTGTAAAGGGATCGGATAATACACCCCACAAGGGATATCATTTTGCTGTAAATGCTGCACCAAGGCATCTCGGTCAGCACCCACTATTTTCAGTGTATACTGGTGATATACATGCGAATCGCAATCGCCTGAAGTTACGGGCGTTTCAATTTTTGGATGATCTTGTAACAATTGTGAATAACGGATAGCAGCCCATTTGCGCCGTTCGTTATAAAAATCCAACAGCTTTAGTTTTTCGTTTAACACCACTGCTTGAAGGCTGTCCAAGCGTGAGTTTACACCAACCACATCGTGGTGGTAACGTTTGTACATCCCGTGATTAACAACCCCACGAATGGTATGTGCCAAATCATCGTCATTGGTGAAAATAGCACCACCATCGCCATAGCAGCCTAAATTTTTAGAAGGGAAAAAAGAAGTAGAACCCACATGGCCAATACCACCCGTTTTTACTTTGGTTCCTGCGGCATCGGTATGCGTAGCACCTATGCCTTGTGCGTTGTCCTCAATCACAAATAAGTTGTGTTTTTGCGCAATATCCATGATGCGATCCATATCGGCTACTTGCCCAAAAAGGTGTACCGGCACGATGGCTTTGGTATTGGGAGTAATTACTTTTTCAATGGCATCTGGATCAATATTAAAGGTATCGGGCAACACATCTACCAATACTGGCGTGAGTCCCAACAAGGCAATGACCTCCACAGTTGCAGCAAAGGTAAAATCGGCCGTGATGACCTCATCGCCAGGTTTAAGCCCCAATCCCATCATGGCAACCTGGAGTGCATCGGTTCCATTGGCGCATGGAATAACGTGCTTCACTCCGAGATAGGCCTCAAGATCGGCTTGGAAATTCCTAACGGCAGGGCCGTTAATAAATTGAGCAGAAGAGAGTACTTCTTGCATGCCCGCATCAACTTGGGGTTTGATGAATTGGTACTGGGTCTGCAAATCGACCATTTGGATTTTTCGCATTGCAATTTTTTAGTGGGATAAAATTACAAAAAACTAACGCCTGTTGGCGAAATAAGTATCTTTGAGCCATGGCTTTTTTATATTCCCTTGCTGTAGCTGTAGCCAAAGCCATGACACCAGTGGTTGCCAAGTCTGCTAAAACCAAGGCTTTTGTGGCTGGGCGCAAAGCATTATGGACACAACTCAAAGGCATTCCGCAAAACAAAAAAGTGGTGTGGATGCACTGTGCTTCGCTGGGCGAATACGAACAGGGACTGCCCGTACTGACCGCATTAAAAAACAATCACCCTGAATACTTCTATTTGGTTACTTTTTTCTCTCCATCGGGTTATGAGGTGCGTAAAAACCACGGCATTGCCGACCTAGCCACCTACCTGCCTTGGGATACCAAAGCGGATGTCAAACGTTTTATTGCGCTGGTCAATCCAGTTATGGCATTGTTGGTGAAGTACGAATTTTGGCCAAATCTTATTCGAGAACTTCAGCGTAAAGAAGTGCCGCTGTATTTAATCGCGGGCTTGTTTCGTCAAAACCAACGCTTTTTTAAGCCATGGGGCAACGGGCAACGCAAACTACTCCGTGAGTTTGCCCATTTGTTTGTGCAAAACGAAGCTTCGCTCAAGCTGTTGCAAAGTATTGGAGTGCAGCAAGTGAGTGTGTCAGGCGATACGCGTTTTGACCGTGTAGGCGCAGCCAAACAACCGCTTGCGTTTATGGACACTTTTGTTGGTGCACGAAAATGTATCGTGGCGGGCAGCACTTGGCCCGAGGACGAGGCAATATTACTAGAGGCGATTAGGCATACTCCTAAAGATTGGTGTTGGTTGATTGCCCCACACGAAATGCACGAAGCAAAACTAAACCACTTGATGGCACAGTTGCCAAAAGGAAGTCTGCGCTATACGCAATATGAAGAAGAAGCATTTAATGGCTGCCCGGTATTGGTATTGGATACGGTGGGTATGTTGAGCCGCTGCTATCCCTATGCATCACTGGCCTATGTAGGTGGTGGTATGGGCACTTCTGGACTGCATAATATTTTGGAACCTGCTGCTGAGGGGGTACCGATTGTCATTGGAAAAAATTACGATACGTTTCCCGAGGCTAAAGACTTAATTGCCTTGGGTGGCGTTTTTTCGGTGGCTACTGCTGATGCCTGTAGCAAGCAACTTTCAATACTCCAAGAAAATGATGCCCTAAGAGAAGAAAAAGGCAGTACTAACAAAAATTATGTGCGCACAAATCAAGGAGCAACAGCAAAGACCCTAAGCCTACTAAATCAACATTTATGATATGTATACCTACACAAATTCCTGAAGCACTTTGTGCCATAGACGACGAGCTAAAAGCTATTTACCACAGTAAAGATTCTTTTTGTGTTTGGGTGTTTAAAACCAGAGCTGACCGAAACCGTTTTATGGAGGCTACTGCTGGTATGGATAAAGATGCCAGAGCCTTCGTTTGCACTCATCATTTGAATGAGCATTGCTGCAGAAATATTTCCTGGGATAGTGAATGTCTTATACATATCTCGCCGTTGTTTCTCAATTGCAGAAAAGAGAT
>PKDU01000024.1 GCA_002862705.1 Flavobacteriaceae bacterium | reverse complement strand
TGGCCCTTATTGGAAACCTTAAGTGTTCCCATATCCAGCCCTGCGACTTCTGCACCGCTCAATGATTGGATGCGTGAATTCATGAATAAGGCTGAAGCCAATAATCTACGAATCGATTTTGTTGCAATTCACATCTATCATAAAAATGTTGCCGCTAACTTTTTGGCATTGGTTGAAGAAGTTTATCAAGCGTATGGCAAGCCCATATGGATTACAGAATTTGCTGTCCGTGACATGGATGCAACTACAAGTGCTTCAAATAAGTATTCTGAGGCATACGTACTATCTTTTATGAATCAGGTTTTAACTGCGCTAGACGAACTAGATTATGTGAAACGCTATTCCTGGTTTGATCCCAACAGCAACAACCCCAAATACCCAAGGCTCGCAACTGCAGATTTAATCTCAGAAACCAATGTCTTAACCGCATTGGGTGATTTTTATGCCAAGCATACGCTTTCAACGTCAAAAAACAACCTGAGTAATATCAACCTATCCCCAAATCCAGCCTCAAATACGATATATATTAGTGAAGGTACAGAAGCGCTCAATGCAACTATTTATGGCATCAATGGGCAGAGACGCCTCAAGCAACTAATTACAAACAAAATTGATGTGACAGGCTTAGAAAACGGCCTTTTTTTTTTGAAGTTGAAAAATGATAAAAACGAGACAATCTCCAAGATTGTCATAAAAAAATAGTCAATTTTAGAGTGACGCAGCACGGATTATAACGTGGATATCGTGCATCAATAGAAATAGTGCTTTTTTGCATTGTTTACCCACCCAGCCTGATTTTTGTATGCTACAACGTAAATTTTCACATCGGCTTGATTAGGATAATCTGCAAAGTAAATTTTCTTATCTGCTTGATTGGCATAATTTGTAAAAAACCAATTTCCGTTATTTACACCGGTTTGATTTTGGTATTTCAACTTGTAGACTTTGAGGTCTGCTTGGTTTGGATAAGTAACCACAAAGACCCTCACATCGGCTTGGTTAGCGTATTGTACAGCAAAAACTTTTTGGGCATAACAGCCACTGGCAACAAATAGAAAAAACCCGAACACTGAAATGATTTTAGTGTTTACCATAAAATAAATTTGTGGCTACAGATCCCTAACAGCTCTAAAGCCTGTATGAATGCTTCCCGAATCTGGTGTGGTTTTCATACGCATGGAGTTGCGATACCCACTACAATAGCTTTTATGACATAAAAAACTACCTCCCCTACTCACACGTTTTTGCGCATAGGGTTCGTTTGAGTCGTAAGACGTTTCTGGTCCTTTTGGGTTAACCGCTGTTTGGCTGGCTAATGTTTCGTAGTAATTTTCATGGTACCAGTCGGCACACCATTCCCATACATTTCCAGACATATCAAACAATCCATAGCCGTTTGCTGCGTAAGTGCTAACAGGAGCACTTAAATAAAACCCATCACGTGTACTGTTTTGATATGGGAAATTGCCTTCCCAGGTATTGGCTTTGGGTTTCCCTTCTAAAAGCGCTTCATCCCCCCAAGCGTATGGGTTGTCCTGCAAACCGCCCCTACTTGCATATTCCCATTCAGCTTCTGTTGGAAGTCGCTTGCCAGCCCAGTTACAATACGCGACAGCATCAAACCAACTCACGTGCACAACGGGGTAGTTTTCTTTACCTACAATATCACTCCCCGGACCTTCGGGTTGACGCCAATTGGCCCCTTTTTTCCAACGCCACCACTGACTCACATTATCAAGTGGTACAGGGTTCTGCGTAGCTACAAAAACCAAGGAGGCAGGCGCAAGTTGACTGTCATCAGGCTTGGGCGTACCCGGTGGTAATTCTTTTTTAATTTCGTCCCAGTCAACAGCCTTTTCAGCTGTAGTAATATAGTTGGTAGCGGTTACAAATGCGGCAAATTGCGCATTGGTTACTTCGTGTATATCCATCCAAAAAGAGTCTATCTGAACCTGGTGTTTCGGATATTCGTCGCGCCAAGCACGCGCATCATCAGCACCCATATTAAAGGTACCCCCAGGAATCAAAACCATTTCAGCTGTAGATTGATTTGGATCTTGTTGAAAGTTCTGGTCTATTTCAGATGAAAATCGACTGTTTGTAGGCGTACAACTATGGCCAGCGGTTTGTTCAAGTGCTTTTGGTTTTTGCTGGCAGCTTACAGCAAGCAATAAAATAAATAGAAAGCGAAAATTCATGCCATAAAGATATATACTTATAACCTAATAGCAATCATCAAAACCAAGATTGACGAGAAATCAAACAGCGGCTTTTACGATTTTTTTATTTGTTGTGCGTTCTCCGTCGCTCAATTGAACAACATATACACCCGCTTTTAAAGATGACATATCGATAACTCCGTAACCGAGCTCAAGATTAAGTTTTCCTTTCTTAACTGTACGGCCAATGGAGTCTACTACGCGATAGCCCATAATTGTAATTGCTTCACGTAAGGGGTTTATGTGTAAATTATCATAAACTGGATTTGGATAGGCAGCCCAAAACGACTCCTCAGCAACATCGTCAAGACGCAAAGTATAGCAAGAGGCATCGACATGATGGGTTGATTTGATAATTTCAGACAACTTGTTGTCTGTAAAACTCTGTTGATTGGTTTGATCAAAAAAGGCATTATCAACTACGGTATCCGAAGCGCCGAGGAAATCTTGCATAAGCGTTGCAAAAACTTGTCGGTAATCGTGCTGTACTGTTTTCAGTTGCCAGTTGTTACTGGAAGTGGCTTCAGTCAAATCAACATTTACACCAGAAATACCACCCTGTACTGGTTTTCCAAATACAAACATAGGAGCAATTTCTCCGTGATCCGTACCATAATTTCCGTTTTGAATGGCCTTACGACCAAACTCGGAGAATGTCAAGCCAATGATATCGTCTCCGATTGAATCCCTATTAATATCAGCTACAAAGGCATCAACAGCGGTAGAAAGTTGATTCATCAGATTTGTATGACGTCCGTTTATATCTCCAGTGCCTTGGTTCTGGGCATTGTGGGTGTCAAAACCACCAATGGTTACCATATATACTTTGGTTTGAATACCACCGCGAATGAGGCGCGCTACTGTTTTTAATTGATCGGCAAGATCAGTGTCTGGGTAATTGACCAGATTGGTTGCTCCAGGGGCATTAAATGAATCTTGTATGGATTTAGCATAGATATTGGCGCTTGCGTCTGTATCGACAATATACTGTAATTCGGCACCGTAGTGTGAGTTTTGCGGAATATGCTGCGGTGCTTGACCAGCCAAGCCATTCAATACCGTATAAAAATTTTCAGAGTTTTGCCCCTCAATATTAAGCGCCGTTCCATGCTCGTGCTCGGCATGAAAGCCAAGCCATGTATTGCTTGAACCAAGCTGAATACCCATGGGAAAGGTTGAGGGAAATAAATCAGCATACGCCTCTTCCATAAATCGTCCCATCCAACCGCTTTCTTTTCCATTGTCCCAGCTGTTTCCATCATTACCTGTGGCCCACAAGTCTATCGATGCAAAGTGACTTTTATTTGCCGATGGATACCCAACAGATTGCAATACGCGTAACATACCATCTTGATACAAGCCCTTAAAACCTGAATTAATACTACCCTCTAAAAGCGCAGGGTTAAAAATTAAATCTTGATTGGTACCCGCTTTTGATACATCAACAGCCATATTGTCGTAGTTGGTCACTGGAATATAAATATCAGGACGTAGCGTATCGCTATAATATCCGTAGTTATCATAGGGTATCAACGTGTTTAGACCGTCATTTCCCCCTTTGAGTTCAATCAACACAAGTTTTCGATTGGAGATATCGCAATTCAAAGACGTATTGGCCAACTTCATAGCTGCACCTACTTCATAGGGAAGCAATCCCAGCGCTGATGCCGTAGCAGAAAGTTTAATAAATTCTCTTCTTTTCATATGCTGTGATTACATGAGTTGAAATTCGGCTGCGTTAATCATTTTTGGAAGCAAACCATCTTGGCCAGACAGCCTGTTTTTTATAAAAATAGCTGCGCTCTCTTGCGCATCTCCGCTTCCAGTCTTATACGCTGTCCAAGCGTCGTACCAAACATAGTTGGGCTCATTATCATGGATTAAAAACTTCACGAAATAAGCAACTCTACTGGCATCGATATCTTCACAGTAAAACAGTTCAGCTAATTCTTGTACAATTTTTGTAGCATCAGACGGATCGGATATGCTGTTTTCAACAAAGTTGGTTGCATTAAAATCTGTCCAAATACGGGTAAAATATTGACCTCCGCCTGAAGCTGTTTGAGCACCCTGAATAAGATTTTGACCGTTTCCTTTACCATCGGTATAAGTACCACCAATAAAAGAGAGGATGGTATTGTAGCGAGCGATAATATTGTTTGAGTTGAACCATGCTTTGTCATAAGCGGGTGGTTGGTAATCGGCAGGGTAACCAGCTACAGTGGCAGGTGAAAAGAAGTTCATTCCACTAAATGAGAAAAAGGTGTTGTGACAAAAATTCCACCAGAATAGATAAAATCTAAAGTTCTCATTTGAATTGTCCCAATTGGACCCTTCTGGAAGTTGAGGTGTATCAGGGTTTGGAATAGCAACATCTAATATGCTCATCAACTCGTTAAAAAACTGCAGTGGACTTTTTATAATGCCACCAATATTTTCATCTGTACCGTCACTATCATCCAAGTCAAAAAAGTGCTTAGACTTTAAAAGCGTTTGCAATACAGCAAGCAAGTTGTAACCGCTGTTTTTGAGCTGTTGTGCCAATGGCGTAATGATATCGTCTTCAACATCTTGCCCCCATTCACTGCGCACAAACATGCGGTACATTTTACGGACATAGTTTTTTGCCGTTTCCAACTGATCAAAAACCATGTCTACAAAATCATCTAACTCTTCATTAATAGTCGAAGTTGAGTTTCCACCTGAAATGGTTTGGCTATTAAAAGCCTGACTAAAAGTCTTATCGCCTGTATCGTGCTTGTTCACATTGATATAGCCCATGGGAATACCATTGGTGTAGTGAGGCAATTTAACCGTGTCGTTATCAGGTGTATCGCGGTTGTTTTTAAGTTTTATCCCAGAAAATACTTTAGCAGCCTGAACGACATCATGCTCTGTATAGTTTGTGTAATCACCATCTGCAACTTGTGGTCCCTTGCCAATGGTAAAGAGTTCCAAAAATTCTCTAGCGTAGTTTTCGTTTGGGCTGTTCTTATTATTATCACCATTGTCTAAATAGTAAAGCATGGCGTTGTTAAACGTGATTTTCCGTGCCAAGTCTTTCACGCTTTTATCAGCGTAGAATTGCAACAAATTTAAATAGTCAAAATAATGTGCTGATTTGCCGGAGCCGTCATCTTTGGAGACGGTAAACGTGGTAAACAAAAACCACGTCATTTTATCAATTAGTGAATTTTGTTTTATGGCGTTGTACCACCACCAGCCAGCAACCATGCCTCTTTTGGCTGTTTGCCTACAGGTATACTTATTATTTAGCCATCCTGGAGTGCTAAGCCAATAACCGTCTTGAACTCCTGAGCAATTAGAGTTCGCATAATTAGTAACGGGGTCATTGGGCCACGTCCACGAAAAAGTCTTAGGCACGTTAAGCGTTTCTAAAATTTCCGCTGCGGTCTTGCCTGTCATGGCATTAAGCTGATCTTTAGAATATTGGAAACAAGCCCTACGCAACAAATGCTTTGTTAGCCTTTTGTTGAGCGGTTGATCGTGTTCAATTAGTGATGCCATATATACCCTAAGAAGTATGTAACTGCTTGATTATTATTGGTTCAGTCCTCTAAATTACGTAAAATAATCTATTTTAATTTAAATAATTCATTAAACGCATTGCAATTGATACGGATTATATGCCAAAAGACAGGGAACGAAAAACACAAAAAACAACTTGCGAAAGAAATAGGCACAAGGTGATAACACCATAATACCTCAAGAGTACTATGAAAACCCAATCGCTTTAATGCAATGAAAAACCCTTCGTGATTCGAAGGAATGAGAAGAAAACTACTTTATTAAAGCAGCTTAATGTTGCTAGCGGATTTGCCGCGTTTACCATCAACTTCTTCAAAAGAAACGCTGTCTCCTTCGTTTAGAGACATACCGTCTTCTAGGGCACTAATGTGAACAAAAACATCCTCACCAGCATCTGTTGTGATGAAACCAAATCCTTTTGAGTCGTTAAAAAACTTTACTTTACCAGTCATAATTTAAAAATATATGCAAGGTTACGACTAAAAATTGAACTAGCGTTATAAAAAACAAATTATTAGTCTACTTAAAATACAATTAAAAAGAAATTAAAATCCTGCAATGAAATGTGTTAATCCGTTTGTATTATTAGAGTGCGGCTAAAAAAATACCAGTTCGAGTGAATTTTACTTATATCAATCGCAAATTCACTCGAACTGACAGAACTTAGTCAAAATGCACAATGGGTTGTGCTATGATGCTTTTACAACCAAGCAACAGCACCACTTGCAAGTTGGTAAACACCACCTTTAATGGCAATTTCACCAGCAGCTTCCATTTCAGCTAAAATGGGGCTCATGCTTTTGATTTCACCAATAGTGTGATTAACGTTTTCAGCTATAGCAGCGTTTACAAAAGCTGTGTTGGCGCTGTTGTAAGGCGCTTCCACAGTAGGTTTTACTGCATCTACAGCTGGTTGAATGTTAGAGAGCAAGGAAGTGATATTCCCCAACTCAACGCCTTCACAAGCTGCTTTTACGGCTCCACAACCTTCGTGACCTAAAACCACGATAAGCTTACTCCCTGCAACTTTGCAGGCGTATTCCATGCTTGCAACGATGTCTGTGTTAACAAAGTTTCCTGCAACACGTGCAACAAAAATATCGCCAAGTGCTTGATCAAAAACCTCCTCAACAACAACACGTGAGTCAATACAGGACAAAACAATAGCTTGAGGCGCTTGGCCAGAAACACTAGCAGCGCGCAGATCATTGATGTCAACAGCTGTTAGATTAGCTGCGGTGTAATTTGAATTTCCAGCCTTTAAATTAGATAAGACTGTGTCAGGCGTAAGTTGTGCCTGTGCATCTGATGTTAAAATATTAGTTCTCATATTATAAATTTTAGTTTTGTGATTTGATGTGATTTAATAAATCTGGGAGTTCCTCAAAAACATTTGCCGCGGGAACCAGTTTCGGCAACAAACCAATACGCTCCATCATGTAGCGTGGCTGTTTTGGTAAATGAATAAAATAAATTCGCTTCTGTTGTTTACTCAAATCTACCAATAAATCTTCTAATGCATATAACCCTGATTGATCTATATACTCCATGCGATCAAAGCGAAAGAGTACTGTATTCGCTTCTTCGGAAATCTCTTTGGCTAGTTTTTGAAAGCCGTCCGTAGAGCCGAAAAACAAGGGACCATTGATGTGCTTAATGGCGATACCGTCGCTCTTTAGCAATGGAATACCCTTCTCATCTTCCCAAAGCTTTTCTTTACTTCCAGTATTGACCTCAGAAGAACTTTCAGTTAGGTCTCCAATCTTTTTCATAAATATCAAAGATGCCATAATAAGACCAATACCTACTGCGTATACCAAATTCCATACTGTTGATAAAAACATGACGACAAGCATGACAACAACTTCTGAGCTGATGCCCATTTTGCCGATCCTGATGTCTCGTGGAAGTGAGGGAATAGCACGCAACCCTTTGTAATCCATCACCCCTATTCCTACTGTTACCAAAATTCCTGCAAGTACTGCAGCGGGAATCGTAGAAGCGGCTGAACTAAACAACAATAGAATCATAAGCAGTACGAGCCCGGCAATCATTCCAGAAATTCGGGTCTTACCCCCTGAGTTGATATTCACCACTGTTCTAATGGTAGCACCAGCGCCTGGAATCCCACCAAACATAGCAGAGATGCTGTTTCCAATCCCTTGACCAATTAGCTCCTTATTGGGCTTGTGACGTGTCTTGGTCATGTTATCTGCTACCACACTTGTCAAAAGGGAATCAATGGCTCCTAAAAGCGCCAGGGTCAAAGCTGTAAATACATAAGGTACTAATTCAGCCACACGCAACTCAGTAAAAATTTCCCATTTAGGAACGGGAAATCCTTGAGGGATAGCCGTGATTGGACGATAGCCTGGCACAAACAATATGGCGACGCCTGTCATGACAAGCAAAGCCACAAGTGTACTGGGAACAGCTGTCGTGATGCGCTTAAAACCATAAATGATAATAATGGTGCCAAGTGCTAATAAGAACTCAATCCAACTGATGTTTTGAAGTGCAGATGGCAACACACGAACAGCACCCAAAACACCTGATGCCGATTTTGCAGCCAGCGTTTGAGACTCTTCTATAATTTGTGCTTGCGAAATAGCAGCTCCACGGCTTAGTGTTTCAGAGAAATCGTCTAAAACCAATAATCCCTCGCCGGCCTCTTCTTCAAGGATGTTGCTCAAAATAATAGCCTCTGCTTGTGGTTTAAAGGTATCAACGTAAGCAGCATCTTCTTTGGCATAGTATCCCAAAACTGGAAGCAACTGAGTAATCAAAATAATAAGTCCAATGGCCGTCATAAATCCAGAAACAACTGGATAAGGAATATATCGGATGTACTTACCAAGCTTTAAAAAGCCCAATGCCACTTGCATAAGACCTGCCAGTATGAATACTGCCAAGATGATGGGCAATGCTTTTTCAACACTACCGTCGTTGGCGGCAATCAACGTGCCGATGATGACCATACTCACTGCCGTCATGGGAGCAGTTGGTCCAGAGATTTGAGTGTTTGTTCCACCGAGTAATGCAGCGAAAAAACTTAAAAATATAGCGCCATAAAGCCCTGCTGTGGGACCCAGTCCTGAGGATACACCGAATGCTAGAGCCAAGGGAAGCGCAACAATACCTGCGGTTAAACCACCGAAGAGATCGCCCTTAATATGAATAAATGTCTTTTTCATTATTTAATTATTTGTAAAAAATTAAGGTTAAAAGGAAGGGGGCAAGGAAATACTATACGTACTCGGGGGGAGGGGAATCAAGAGCTGTAACAAACTCCGTATGGATAAGGAATTTGAAATGTGTTAATGATGATTCGTAAAGAAAAAATGCAAATACGGGAAGTTCTGTCACTAAAAAGCTACTCTCTTCAATTAGGTCGGTAAAAGCTTTTCCGTCTTTAGGTTTTGGCTCTTCGCTTTCTTTTGTAATACTGATGTTTTCAGTACTGCTATAATCTAGCGCTGAAAAAACAACCACAGCTAACTGGGAATAAAAAACCAAACACCACAATATGTGTATTGTCTTGGTTGAAAAAAATAGGTATTTTCCGTAGTTCAATGGAAGCAGTTTTTTCTTTTTAGCAGCTGCTAATATACAAATTTCTACTTCACTAAATCAGTCTTATATTAAACGTCTAATTACAAAAATATTTACAGATTGTGGATTATTTATTTAATTGCCACCACTTAATTGTCGAGCCATACATGATATATAAAATTACGCATGATTTTAAAAAAAAATCAATCGCTAGATGACATAACCACAGTACACCATTTATTAAAAAAATTCATTTTTTATTATTACAAATTGGTCAATTTCTGCGAAGAAATCTTAGCTAAGCACTCAATTAATTATTTAAATAATAGCATTACTAACTGTTGCTTGTTTAATGCCTTTTAAACATAATTTATTCAAGCAAATGTTTGTGTGTGCGCTCATAAATTTGTTTGTATGAATATACATGATAGGCTGAAAAAGGTTATAGATGATGAAAACATATCAATATCTAAGTTTGAACGCATAATCGGCGTGGGGCAAAACTCTGTTTCGACATGCCTTAGAAGAGAGTCTAGTATAGGACATAATGTGTTGCAAGGAATTTGTAAGTATTTTCCAAACCACAGTATCGAATGGATACTTACGGGAAAAGAATCTAACAACAAAATGACAAAAATAAAATTAAAGAATTGCTTGATAAAGCAAATCATGAGCTTGAAAACATCTCTAATTAATACACTTTTTCGAAAAGTCCTCTAATTTAATCTCGCTATTTGTTCCCTCGCCCATATTTTTAAGTGAGACTACCCCTTTTTGTTGCTCATCATTTCCGTAAAACATCACCCAAGGTGCTTGGATCTGATTTGCAAATTGCATCTGCTTTTTTAGCTTATGCGCTGTTGGGTAGCAATTGATACGAATACCCATGTTGCGCCATTTTGCAAGAAATGGAACAAGGTCATGCATGTATGCATCACCAAAATGTAGCACTACAACATCTACCGCCTGTTTCAGCGTAGCAGGAAACAAATTCAATTCTTCAAGCACAATACACAACCGGTCCAATCCAAAGGAAATGCCCAATCCGTGAACGTCTTTAAGGCCAAAAACAGCCGTCAAATCATCATAACGACCTCCAGCGCCTATAGAACCCATGGCAACTGACTCAGGCGGTGCAACCTCAAAAATAATTCCTGTGTAATAATGTAAGCCTCTTGCTAGGGTCAAGTCAAAGGATAGTTGGCTTACTTTAAAAGAACTTAAAAAGCCTAAGGTCTGACGCAAATGCGCAATGCCTTCCAGCGCATCGGGCTGCGATATCAATATTTCTTCCAATTGATTTAACTGGGACACAACATCTCCTGTCAAGTCAAACAAGGGACTTAGGCGTTTCAAAGCCGCATCATCAAATCCATTGTGGCGCAATTCGTTAAAAACGCCTTCTGGACCTATTTTATCGAGCTTATCCAGCGCAACAGTAAAAGCTACTATGCGGTCTGGAGCATCTAAATAATTGGCAATACCAGCTAATATTGCGCGGTGATTTATACGGATGGTTGCCCCTTTAAGAGACAAGGCATCAAAAACATCATCAAAAAGCTGCATGCATTCTGCCTCTAGCAACGGGCTAACTGCACCAACAACATCGGCGTCACATTGGGTAAATTCCTGAAAACGTCCGCGTTGCGGCCGGTCGGCACGCCAAACAGATTGAATTTGATAACGCTTAAATGGAAAGTTAATTTCATTTTGATGTTGTACCACAAAGCGTGCAAAGGGAACTGTTAGATCATACCGTAATGCTTTTTCAGAAATAGAGCTCGTGAATTGACCCAGTGCCCCGTCTTCAAGGGCATCGAGATCTGCTTTTTTTACTTTTTCGCCAGAGTTAAGGATATTAAACATCAATCGGTCGCCTTCGTCACCATACTTGCCCTTAAGCGTAGATGACTTTTCCATGGCAGGTGTTTGGATAGGCAGAAAACCATAGCGCTCAAATTGGGTGCGTATTACATCTGTTACATAGCTGCGCTTCGCAACTTCTGCAGGAAGGAAATCTCGGGTACCTTTTGGAATACTAGCCTTTTGAGCCATGACGTCAATTTATACAAATATCTTATTTTAAATAAAAAAAGCCGCAAAAGCGGCTTTATGTTTTGAATTTTAGCAGATTTTAATTTTCCGCTGCAGCTTTGGTAACCTCAAAATTGAGGTCTGTATACACTTCACGGTGCAAACGTATTGATGCGGTGTGCTTACCAAGCGTTTTAACAGAGCCTCCAGCCAATTTGATGGCCTTGCGCTCAATAGATTTACCAGCTTTGCCCAATGCAGCTTCTAAATCAATGGTTCCCACAGAACCAAATAATTTATTCCCAGCACCGGCTTTGGCCTCAATCTTTATGTCCAGCTTATCCAATTCTTTGGCAAGTTTTTGTGCATCCTCAATAAGCTTTTGCTCTTTAAAAGCACGCTGCTTAAGATTCTCAGCCAAAACTTTTCTTGCAGATGACGTAGCCATTACTGCAAGCCCTTTAGGAATTAGGAAATTTCTACCGTAGCCGTTTTTTACTTTAACGATATCGTCTTTGAACCCTAGGTTCTCAACATCTTGCTTTAAAATAAGTTCCATGGCTTATTATTTTAACAAATCGGCTACATAAGGCATAAGCGCCAGGTGACGCGCACGCTTAATAGAAACCGATAGTTTACGTTGATATTTTAGTGATGTTCCGGTAAGACGACGGGGTAAAATCTTACCCTGCTCGTTTACGAACTTTAGCAAATAGTCCGCATCCTTATAATCGATATACTTGATGCCTGCCTTTTTGAATCGGCAATATTTTTTTGCTTTTGTCGTCTCTATGTCAAGGGGGGTCAAATACCTGATTTCCCCTTGTTTTCCGCCTTTACTTTCTTGTTCTATTGACATATTTTAAGCTTTTACAGTTAAACGATCTCTTCTTTTTTCTGCCCAAGCCTCTGCGTGCTTGTCTAGCTTAACCGTTAGGTAGCGCATAACGCGCTCATCGCGACGGAATTCAACTTCAAAAGGGATGATGGCGCTGCCGTCAATCTTGAAATCTAGCAAGTGGTAAAAACCACTTTTTTTGTTTTGAATTGGATAGGCGAACTTTTTCAAGCCCCAATCCTCTTTGGCGACAATCTCGCCACCGTTGGACGTTATAAACGTCTCATACTTTTCTACTGCTTCCTTTACCTGATCTTCAGATAAAACGGGATTCAATATGAAAACAGTTTCGTAATGGTTCATATATTGTTTTTTTTAATGGGCAGCAAAAATACGGAATTTCTCGCGTTAGACAAATAGGCAAGCCACAATTATTGAGGATCTACATCAACGCTTGCATTTACTTGGCTAAATGCTCCCACCATTCCAAAGCTTTGCAACAGGTTTGAAAGTCGTTTTTTTGCAGCCGATTGAGAAGTGTCAAGCGGCAGTTTAATTAGTATGTGAAGTATATAATAGTTGCGCACCCGCCCAACAGCCGGCGCTACAGGTCCAAGAACATGAGAAAAACGCGCTAGCAGTCCCTTTTTTAACCACTCACTTGCTGTGATAAGCGTAGACATATTCTTGTGCTTCAGTACAATACGGATCATGCGCACATACGGCGGATAACCAAATTGCTCCCGTTGCTTTAGCTGTTTTTCGTAAAATGACGCATAATCGTAGCTGCTTATAAAACTCAAAACGGGGTGTTGGGGTTGAAAGGTTTGAATGAGTACTTTACTTTTATCCCCTAGCCTACCTGCCCTACCAGCAACCTGTGTTAACACTTGAAAGGCACGCTCATGCGCACGAAAATCAGGGAAGTGCAAAAAGTTGTCGGCGGACAATACGCCAACCAGCGTTACCAGCTTAAAGTCCAAGCCTTTTGTAATCATTTGCGTTCCGATTAGAATGTCTATTTCTTGACGTGAAAAAGCATTGATTAGTTTTTGATGGGCATGCTTTTTTCTAGTGGTATCCAAATCCATACGTGAAATTCGAGCAGACGGAAACAAGGCCTGTACTTCTTCTTCCAATTGCTGGGTTCCCAACCCTTGGGTTTGCGGTGCAAGTGTGCCACAAGCCTTACAGGCTGGTGTATACTGCTCTGTATAGCCGCAGTAATGACAACGCAACTCTTTTGAAACTTGATGATACGTAAGGCTTACATCGCAACTTGGACATTGCGGTACATGAGCACATTGACGACACTCAACAAAAGAGGCATAGCCACGACGGTTTTGAAAAAGTATAATCTGTTTGCCAGAAACCAGGGTTTCTTCAATAGCTTGAATAAGCGGCTGTGCCAAATGACCACTCATCTGTTTTTTGCGATAGGCTTCGCTCAAGTCAACATAGGATATTTCTGGCATTTGTGCATCTCTATATCGGGTGGTCATGCTTACCAACCCATACTTGCCTGACTTTGCGTGTGCATAGCTTTCAATGGTAGGCGTTGCAGAACCCAAAATAACTTTTGCTTGGTGCATACGCGACAACACCATGGCTGCATCGCGGGCGTGGTAGCGTGGGGAAGCTTCATATTGCTTGTAAGACATCTCGTGTGACTCATCTACTACCACCAGACCCAAGTTTTGAAAAGGCAGTAAAACAGCAGAGCGTGCCCCTAAAATCAATCGGGCTTCTTGTTTGTTTGCCAGTATTTTGTTCCAAGTTTCCGTGCGTTCTTGTGGGCTATATCGGGAATGGTAAACCGCCAATTGCTTACCAAAAAAAGTGTGCAAGCGTTGCATCAACTGCGTGGTGAGGCCAATTTCAGGCACCAAAAACAATACTTGTTTTCCCTTGGCCAACTGCTGGGCAATAAGATGCATATACACCGCTGTTTTTCCCGAGCCCGTTATGCCGTGAAGCAGCACATTATCTTTTGTTTTCCAGTGGGTTTCGATGGCCGATTTTGCCTCCAACTGATGGTCGGTCAGTGATGTTAAGGGGTCATCTGAAGCAAGCTTTGGTGGCAAGCGATCCATGATGCGCTGGTGCGTTGCCAATACCTCGTTTTTAATAAGTGTCTTAAGCGATGAAGGGCTAACCGTATCAATTTTGGAGAATTCCGTCATGATAACAGGCGCCTTTTGCTGCAGGAATGTCAACAAAGTTTTGTATTGCTTTGGCTTGACAGCAAGTTGCTCCATAACTGCCTTCAAGGCATCGTCTCCTTTCACGTTTGGGTGAAGTATAACTTCGGTTTGTTGCTTGGGAGTATACTTAGCATAAACCTCCTCTTTGAGCGAAACAAAACCGCCTGCTACCAATTCTTTTAGAATGACATAGGGGTTTTTTATCGAAATGAACTGTTGTATCTGCGCTATGGAATAGGTACTGTTGGTTTCCAATTGTTGAAGCAATGCGATTGCATTTTTGGAACCCGTGTTGGGAAGCTGTTCCCACTCATGTGTTACAATCTCCGTTTCACTTTCCAGCAACATCAACGAGGGCATGGCTGTCCGCAGTACCAATCCAATTGGAGATTGATAATAGTCCGCAATCCAAGACAAGAACTTCAACTGCTTTGGCTGTAGCACCGCCTCCATATCAATAATACTTTCTATTTGTTTGGGGGCATAGGTTTTTGGAGGTACTTGGTGTACGCGCCATGCAATGGCGGTGTATTTTTTACGCTTACCAAAAGGAACAATAATCCGCATACCCGGCTGGATGATTTTGGCTTCTGCTGAAGTAATCACATACGTAAAGGTTTCTTTGAGTGGTAGCGGGAGAACAACATCTAAAAAAAACGACATGCTTAGGCTTGTTTTAGCTTTGCGATGGAAGCATTGAGCTCAAAACCCAACAACAAAACAATTGCATTTAGCCAAATGTATAGCATCAAAATCAGGATGGCGCCAATAGAACCGTAGAGCTGATTATAAGAACTGAAATTATCGATGTAGACACCAAAGCCGTATGAAGTCAAGGCAAACAAGCAAGTGGTAACTAGGGCACCTGAGGAAAAGAAAGTTGAAAAGCCCCGCTGGGTGCCAAAGTAAAAGAGAATGGCACTAACAAGGTAGGCCATGCCCATAAAAAAGACGATGCGAATCCAAGGACTTAGCTCAAATCCAAAATCAAATGTTTCAGCCAGCAACAACTCAAAAAACAAATACCCAGCAATGGAAATAAGGAATAAAATACCCAGCAACACCCCAACACCCAATGCATAGATATACTGACGCACAAAATGTCGCGAAAGTGTTATGTGTACCGACTCACTGAAACCCCCAAAAATAGCATTCACGCCATTGGCCATAAAGAACATGGACAAAACAAAAGTAGTAGACAACAAGCCTCCTCTTGGCTTGGATTGAATGTCGTAGAGGACGCTATTCAAAAAATCCTGTGCTTCGGAGGGTGCGATGGATAAGAAGAACGATGAAAAGGTGCTTTCCACGTTATCGATAGGCACAAACGGAATGATGTTAAGCACAAAAATTAAAAAGGGAAACAGCGATAAAAAGAAGCTAAAAGCAATACTACTGGCTCGCGTAGTCAAGGTTCCTTTTAAAACCCCAATGACATACAACTCCAATAATTGGTAGAGCGAAATGGACTTGGCATCGCCAAATCGTATGTTTTGAAGCCAAGCCTTAAGTTTATGTTTGCTTTTCTGTAGCATTGTGTAAAGGTAGCCATTAAAACAAAATGCTTCCATGAGAATTGATACCTTAGCAATATGAAAATTCAAGTGATATGCGTGGGCAAAACGCAGCAGGCTGAGCTCAAGAGTTGGTTGCCAGATTATTGCAAACGCTTGTCACGCTACACCCCCTTTGAGTGGCACGAAATTGCCGATCTTAAAAATACCAAAAACCTTCCTGAAAAGCAACAAAAAACAGACGAGGGCAAACTGATTCTTACAGCCGTAAGCGCTAACGATACCCTTGTTCTTTTTGATGAAAAAGGCAGCACACATACTTCCAAAGGCTTTGCGCAGTTTCTACAAAAAAAAATGAATGCAGGTAATAAAAAATTAGTCTTTGTGATTGGTGGACCTTATGGGTTTTCACAAGAAGTATACGCAAGAGCACAAGGAAAAATAGCCCTTTCACACATGACTTTTTCACACCAAATGGTACGTATTTTTGTCGCAGAGCAGCTCTACCGTGCCTTTAGTATTTTAAACAATCAACCCTATCATCACGAATGAAAGAGCTCATTTTTGCAACCCACAACCAGAACAAGGTAGAAGAGGTAAAAGCAGTCTTTAAGGAGTACAACATCAAAAGCTTGGCCGATGTGGATTATCACACCGAAATAGACGAGACAGCAAAAACCTTTGAAGGGAACGCATTGTTAAAAGCCAAACATATTTATGCAGTATTTAAAATACCCGTTTTTGCTGATGACAGTGGCTTGGAGGTCGCGGCACTAGATGGTGCGCCAGGAATATATTCGGCGCGCTATGCTGGAGCGGAAAAAAACCACAAAAAAAACAACGCAAAACTTTTGGATGCCTTGGCGCAAACCACAAATCGGAAGGCGCAATTCAAAACCGCTATTGCTTACGTGGATGCCAATACGGAAATTTGCTTTGAAGGCATCGTGAGGGGTGAAATTGCAACGGCACTTAGTGGAACAGGCGGGTTTGGTTATGATCCCCTTTTTATACCAGAAGGCTACAGCAAAACATTTGGGGCACTCCCCCGAGCGATAAAATTAAAACTAAGCCACCGCAGTAGGGCCATTACCGCATTATTTGACTACCTAAAATCCCTAACATAATGTTAATTTTAGATAAAAACATTGCAGAGCATCAAGGAATGCATTTAGTTTGTATAAGCTTATGATCAGACTTTTTACGCAATTCTTCTTTTTAACTGGCTTTTGCACCTTTTTATATGGGCAAGAGGTGATTGGTATTGTCGAAAATGCTTCAGATCAAAAACCCATTTCAACGGTACATATCATCAACTTGAACAAGGTGACCATGTCCATAACCAACAAAGAGGGGAAATTTACCATCGATGCGGAAGTTAACGATACACTTTATTTTTCCTACTTAGGCTACAAACCCATTAAGGTCCGCGTTTCCAATGACTTGGTAAAATATCCCAACACACGCTTTCAACTAACTGAGCTTGCGTTGGCGCTTGAAGAAGTAGTGGTACGCCCCTACCAACTCACGGGTTATTTGGATATAGATGCGCGAAATGTTCCCATCAACAGAACAAGAAGGTACAGCATTCCCGGACTTCCATCGGGAGGATATGAAGCGGGCAACAGAACGCCTCTTGGCGAAATTCGCATTTTACAAGCCATCTCAAATCCGGCTGATTTCTTGTATAATATTTTTGGTAAAAAGCCCAAGCAACTACGCAAACTCAAAAAAGTGAGGGCCAACAACGAGCTTAGAGATTTATTAGCGGTCAAATACGACAGAAAAACCCTGGAACAACTCGTCCAAATTGACCGAGTAGATTTAGACGAAATACTGCGCAAATGTAACTTCTCTGATAGCTTTATCAAAGGAGCTAACGACCTGCAAATCCTGGAGGCCATCAGCAACTGTTATGAAGAGTATAAAATTCTCAATCGCTAAAAAAGCTAAATTCGATACCTTTGCATTTTGAAAGCCTATGTTATTAAACAAATTAAGTGCAATCTCACCTGTTGACGGTCGGTACCGCCCAAAAACAAAATCCCTAAGTCCATACTTTTCAGAATTCGGATTGATCCAATACCGCGTACGGATTGAAGTGGAGTATTTTATAGCCTTGTGCGAACTCCCTTTGCCTGAGCTTAAAGATGTTCCTGCATCGGCCATGGAAGAATTGCGCAGCACCTACCGCCATTTTAATTTAGATCAGGCACAAGACATTAAAGACATTGAAAAGGTTACCAACCACGACGTAAAGGCAGTTGAGTACTTTCTAAAACAATTATTTGACGATTTAAACCTGGGCAAATACAAAGAATTTATCCACTTTGGGCTTACGTCACAGGACATCAACAACACGGCTATTCCGCTTTCTGTTAAAGAAGCTTGTGAAAGCGAATACTTACCAAAACTTCAAGAAGTAATTTCAGCACTTGAAGCGCTTATGACTAGTTGTGAGGGGGTAGCCATGCTGGCCCGCACACACGGACAACCGGCCTCCCCTACCCGTTTGGACAAAGAACTCAACGTATTCAAAACACGTATTGACCAACAGCTTTCACTGATGTCGCAAATCCCAATGGCGGCCAAGTTTGGCGGCGCCACTGGAAATTACAACGCACACAAGGTGGCCTACCCGTCTGTTGATTGGCAAGCGTTTGGAAAAGCATTTGTAGAAAATACCCTTGGCCTGCATCATTCGTTCCCAACAACACAGATCGAGCATTACGATCACTATGCTGCACTATGTGATGCTCAAAAGCGCATCAACACCATACTCATCGATTTCTCCAGAGACATATGGACCTATATTTCTATGGATTATTTCAAGCAACAAATTAAAGAAGGAGAAGTTGGTTCTTCTGCCATGCCACACAAGGTCAATCCCATTGACTTTGAAAATGCGGAAGGGAACCTCGGTATTGCGAATGCATTGCTATCACACTTATCAGAAAAACTACCCATTTCCCGATTGCAACGCGACCTGACCGACAGTACGGTCTTGCGAAATGCAGGCATGCCCCTAGCCCACATGTTGATTAGTTTTGAATCTTTAATTAAGGGAATTGGAAAGCTTGTGGTTAACAAAGCGGCCATACAAAGCGATTTAGACAACAACTGGGCAGTACTTGCAGAAGCCATTCAGACCATTTTGCGTCGCGAGGGATATCCAAAGCCCTACGAGGCACTAAAAGCACTCACCCGCAACAACACGGGTATCGATGAAGCGTCTATTCGTGCGTTTATCGAAACCTTAGATGTATCCAACGAAGTTAGGGATGAGTTACGTGCCTTGAGACCGGAAAATTACACTGGTATTTAGAGCATTTGGCCTATGGCATCTACTGCATTATCAAGCGCGCCTTCACGCTCAAGTGCTTTGGCGAGTACAACCGCTTTTTCTACCTGCATTTTGCTGCCTATCAAACGTGCCAACAAAAAACCTTCATCGGTAGCGGAGCCGAAAAACACGATCTCGTCGGGGCGTTCCACGCTGCCTTCAAGAAGCAATTTTCCAGAAAATTGACGATCACTTACCACCATTAGGGGGTCAAATTGTTGTCCATCAATTATCTCGCGTACTGTTTTTAACTCCTCAGGGAATTGCTCGCCATTTGCTGCCGTTTTGCGAAACATCAATACATTGAGTTTTTGAAAAGAATCCAGCGCTGCTTGCTCCTCCTCATTCAAGACCTCATTGTTGATGCCCAAAATAGAAGTAGGAATATCAATGACAAGGAAATTGGGGTCTTCAGATTTTTCGACATAATAGGACTGAATGCTTTGGGTTTTAGAGCAGCTCGCAAAGGCTACTACAACGGCGAAAATCAATAGTTTTTTCATCTTATTGTTCATTTAATTTTCCCAATTGCTGGCCACCAGGAAGATTCATCTCATTGACAAGCTTGGAAATTTGGGTGAGGTCAATATCACCACTTAGATAAAGCAAGACGGTTTCGGGCTGACGGTCGCCAAGGTTTATTTTGTCCTCGTTTATTTCGCTTACGAACATAAGCAGCTTTTTAACTCTTTCGTCGTTTTTTGTTGATTTGACATAGAAATTAACATTTGCCCCTTTGTCTCGTACGCGCATCAGCTCATCTAAATTTTGGGATTTGATGTGTTTATCTACCCATGTTTGGATTTCTTCGGCGATGCCCTTGCTTTCGGTGGTTATGACCTTAAAGCTTTCGATTTCCTCTACCAGCTTTAAGAATTTATCCGCTTCTGGATCGTTTGTTTCTATGCTAAGCTTTGCAAGCATTTGAAACATTTTTGGACTGATCGAAAAATAACTGACACTGTCGTCGTATTCATATTTTTCGAAAACGTCTTGCCCCCAGCTAAACGAAGCTGTTATAAGGGCTATTATAAGGATACTCTTTTTCATATTAATCTGTCTTTATAAATCTAATAGTCGTTTGACTGAAGGTTTCCATATGGGCCAAACCTTCGTGGCCTTTGTTTAGTTTTTGAGATACAAAATACATGTGTGCCTTAAATTCTTCAAACACAAGTTCTTCGGGGGTAGGTTGAATGGCTTGTGTATTGTTTAGCTGTGTCATAAAAAATCCAAAAACCGCTACCGCAGCTATGGCCACAGCCCTGCGCCAATTGGTTTTGGAAGACGGTTTCACGGGCAATTGCCCCTGATAGGTTTGCTTACGCTCACTAGCAATTGCCTCAAAATAGGGCTTGAATTGCGCAAGTTTGACATCAACTACTGGCTGCGAAAAGTAGTCCATAAGGATCGCCTCTTGCTCGCGTGTCGCTTGGCCCTCAAAATATAAGTCTACGTATTTATGAAGCTGAGTCAATTCCATGATTGTGTGCTTTAATGAGTTGTGCTTTGATTTTTTTTCGTGCTCGTGAAAGCGCTACGCGTACTGCGCCTTCCGATAGTTCGGTAATTTGGGCAATGGTCGCAAAATCGTATTGCTCAATATCCCGTAGTTGTAAAACAAGTTGTTGTTGTGGAAGATCTTCCATAAAGACCATTAGTTTTGAAACGCTGTCTCGTGCATCAATTTGTTTGTCAAGAGAAGCTGTTGCCTTATCGTGATGATAGTGCACCAATCGCAATTGTGAGGCTTGCTTTGACTTTAACCTGTCCAAACAATAGTTTTTGGTCATGGTCATGGCGTAGCCTTCAATATTCGATAATGTTGCCATCTGTGTCATGTTTGTCCACAATTTTGTTATTACTTCTTGTACTGCATCTTTAGCCTCTTCGGTGGATGTCAGCAACCTCTTTGCTAAGCGAAACATACTGTCTTGTACAGTCAAGATTCGTTTTAAAAAAGTTTTTTCGTCCATATCGCAGGCAGAAGATTTATTGGGTGTTTGTACAATTAACGAGTTGGGCAAAACCTTGTTACAAATTAGGGAAATTTATTTTTATTAACTTGCCTATTCGAACCTACTCAAACCTATGAAAAAATTTATTCCGCTCTTTATTATTATTTTATTTTTAGGTTGTAAGGACGACATTGACGATACCATTGTTGTTAACACCACAGAAAACCTAGAAGTAGAGGATTTTATCTACAAGGTGATGAATTTTGCCTACTACTGGCAAAAGGATGTTCCTAACCTTGCCGACAACAGGTTTACAGACGACAAAGAATACACCAACTTCTTACAATCTTTTGATGGCCCATCTTCTTTATTCAAAGGGTTGCAGTTTGAAGCAGACAGGTATAGCGCACTTATAGACGACTACGAGGTCTTTGAAAACAGCATCAAAGGGATATCGCTGAGTAACGGGATGGTTTTTGGTTTGGTTCGCTTTTCACAAGACAGCACTGATATTTTCGGTTATGTGCAGTATGTACTACCAGGGTCAGATGCTGAAACAAAAGGCGTCAAGCGTGGAGCTATTTTTGCAGAGGTCAACGGCAATCAACTCACCGTTTCCAACTACAGAGAATTGTTATTTAGTAATGCCAGCAGCTATACCATTGGTTTAGCGACGCTCAACAACAACACAATATCAAAAACAGGCAACAGCATTAGCCTAACCAATAACGAACTAACCGAACAAAGTGTTCACTTGTCAAAAGTAATTCAACACGATGGCAAAAAGGTGGGCTATGTGATGTATAACAGCTTTAGCACCGCTCAAGACGATGCCCTAAAAACAACCTTTGCCAATTTGGCCGCAGCAGCTGTAGACGAACTTGTGGTAGATTTGCGCTACAACAGAGGTGGCGCAATATCAACTGCACAACTGCTCGCAGGACTTATTGCAGGAGAACACGCCAACAAGATATTTGGAAAACTCATATACAATGAAAAATTAAGCGCAAATAATGCAGATGTTGACATCACCAATTCAAACATCAACTTGGGGTTATCGCGGGTATTTTTCTTAACCACACAAAACTCAGCTTCAGCCAGCGAAATGACAATCAATGGATTAAAGCCCTATTTAAATGTGGTTCAAATTGGCGATAAAACAGAAGGAAAAGACGTGGGTTCAAATCCTTTTTACGATTATATTGACAACAACAGAACCATAAACCCCAACCACAAGTACCTGTTGCTACCCATCACCTTTAAAAACTACAACAGCGAAGGCGTGGGCGACTATTCCGAAGGCTTACTGCCCAATGTTGCGCTTCCAGAAACCTTATCTAATATGGGGGTGCTTGGCGATGTGGAAGAACCCCTACTTAAGAAAGCATTAGAATACATAAGCGGGCAAACTTCTGGAAGCATATCAATAGATTCCAACAGCATACCCGCATCATTTGTTGCGCTTCAAACCGAAGCCGGGCGGACAATTTATTTTCCTAAAAACTAAAAGGCATAGCGCAGGGCGATG
Source organism: Flavobacteriaceae bacterium (assembly GCA_002862705.1). GTDB lineage: Bacteria > Bacteroidota > Bacteroidia > Flavobacteriales > Flavobacteriaceae > UBA7446. The sequence goes on along the minus strand of PKDU01000024.1, from coordinate 2,961 downwards.
TTTAGGTTACGTCCCAGCGTCGTAAAGCCAAATATCTCGCTGTATTCCACATCAAAAATATTGGTTACAGCTAAACTGGCTGTGGTGTTCCCAATAAAACTTGGAAAGGCAATACGTACATCTACCAAGGCATAGGCATCCAATTTTTCTTGTGCAAAGGCTTGGTTTACATCATAACGTGATCCTATATAACGCCAATGCAATCCCCATTGTGTTTTGGGTGCTGCATAGTTCAGACCAAGGTTGGCTGCATGCTTGGGCAGGCGCAAAGGCGCTTGATCCACCTTTTCGGTAAAGGTGTAGTTGGTGCTGATGTTCCAATTCTTTAGGCTCCAATTGGCCGCTACCTCCACTCCACGTACTTTAAATATCCCTGGACGGTTTTGATATCCCATAAAATTGGATAAAAAGACAAAATCCACAAAATTATCCTCTTCCCGTTGGAAGGCAACCACGGTAATGCGGCTGTTATCGGTCATTTTTTCTACGCCCAACTCAAGGGTTTGGTTTTCTTCGGGCGTTAGCTCCGTGTTTCCATATATACCACTGTAAAGCTTGTACTGCGAAGGCGCAATAAATGATGTAGCCCAAGAACCAAAAAACTTAAGATAGCCACCAGACGAAAGCGCTGTTACATAAAACGGATTAATTGTAAAGGTTTGGTGACTGCCAAACTCGCTGTGTGCGGAGTTCCGTACACTGGCGTGTAGGGCATAGCCCTTGGCGTGTTGCCACTGCCCACTAACAAAAACCGCAACATTATCATGCGCATAGGTTTCAGAGTCAAAGGCATTCTTAAAACCAGAATCAATGTCTTGGTAAAAAAGACCGCCTAATAGCGTCAGCTCGTCCGATGCGCGGTGACGCCAAGTAAGTTCCGTCGTAAACATAGCTGCTGTGTAATCCGACGGGAACCCGTCTGCATAAGAACGTGAGCTGTCTGTCCAAGAAAACTGCGCTTGAATATTGGAGTTACCCTTAGTGTAGGAAGGCATAAAACCAATCCGTTGTTGTTTGCTTACAAATGAATAATCGGCATCGGCAAAACTGGGAAAGGTGCTGTCGAAGTTGGCATCAAACACATCTCGTTGCAAATAGGCCGACCAAGCCCAAGGGCTGTTGTATTGACTTTGGACACTGAACTGTATGTTTTCTTTTTCAACTGGATCGGTTTCCGTACCCGCTACTGACGACATCCCATCGGATGCTAGTCGTTGCAATGAGCCAGCTAGGGCCACATCGCCAAGTTGATGCTGCACCTCCACAAACTGCTTGCTCACGTCAGAAAGCTTGCCTAATTTTTGGTCAAATGTATTTTGAGTACCCCATTCTTGGGCAACCGTAAGCTTGGTTTTTTGTGTCAGTTCCTTTTTGGTGGTAATGTCTATAACGGCCGTAGCTGCCCCACTTCCGAAAAGGCTACTTGACGCTCCCTTAACCACTTCAATGGTTGCTATTTGGTCTAAAGCTACGAGGCGCAAATCAAAATCCGATTCGATTTGAGAGGGATCACTGACCACCACACCGTCGATGCGGATAAGCACCTGTCGGTTATTACCGCCACGAATAAAATAGGACAGGTTTTGTCCAGGGTGCAGTTGTGCACCCGATATATATATACCGGCGTATTGATTGAGTAATTGCGCTAGCGATATGCCCTTGTTTTTAGCTATCGCTGCTGCGCTGATGTGCACAACGGCCTTGCCGCTGTTTTTTCTAGGTTTCGGAATACGCGTATCCGAAACAACTACTTCGTCCAATTGCTCTTGCGCATGGACGGTACTTATACAAAATAGCATTGCTGCTAATATATATCGCATGTTAAGTTGTTGTACTAATGAACCGATAGTGCTTATCCCGAGCACGCACAGCATGAATCTCTTAGGCAGGTCTCCTGACTCGTACTACTCAACAAACCTTCCCATACGCCGAGGCGGACAGTGGTTGAAGCATTGAGCGTTGCAGTACTTACAGTTGCGGGAACAGCAAAGGCCTTACACCTTTATCCCTTTTCATCTTCGCATGCGGAAGAACCCAAAAGCTACTACAAAGTTAGGGTTTTAACCTTAAAAATAAAGGAGGATTATTGAAAAATATGTACATTTGCACCATAACAAAATACGATGTCCTTCAACAAAAAAGAACGCGTACTTATAAGCTTTATCATTGTAGCTGTATTGGTGCGTTTATTCCCTCACCCTCCCAATGTTGCACCCATAACGGCTGTGGCACTGTTTGCCGGCACCCACTTTAGTCGCAAGCACTGGGCCATACTCATGCCTATTTTGGCCATGTCGGTGACGGATGTCTTTTTGGGCTTTTCGATGATTACGCCCATTGTCTATTTGGCTTTTGTAGGGGTGACCGCCTTGGGGTTTGTGCTAAAAAAAATGAATATTGGCACAGTACTCCTTAGCAGCCTGCTGTTTTTTGTAGTTACCAACCTTGGCGTCTGGTTTTTATACTACCCGCTTACCCCCGAAGGCTTAATGACTTGCTTTACGCTTGCCCTCCCATTTTTTGGGTATGCTGTTGTGGGAGATTTGTTTTTTAGTGCAGCCTTACTTTTTGGTTACCGCTACGCTGCCAAACGTTTCCAGTTGGCATAAAAGTTGGCTTTAATCTCGAATTGTAGCAGCAATTTATAGCTGAATACGGATACATGAATTCATTTACTTTTGACCATATCGCATTAAGTGTTCGGGACGTAGCAAAGTCGGTGCGCTTTTATCAGCACGTGTTTGATTTAACGGAAATCGAAAATACCGCAGCTAAGTCCGCCACAAGGTGGTTGTCTTTGGGCGAAGGCAAAGAACTGCACCTCATTCCAAGACCAGAAGCCGAAATCAAAACAAATAAAGCTGTTCATTTTGCCCTAGCGACACCCCGTTTCGATGCATTTATCCAACAGCTTATCAAACTAGAGATCCCCTATTCGGATTGGCCCAATAGTCCCAACAA